>JBLINY010000192.1:0-6020 GCA_047638695.1 Acidimicrobiales bacterium
AGCTCCGCCAAAACTCCATCAAGCTCATCAAAGCAGGCGAGAATCTGTTTCCCGGTGTGATGGGCTACGAAAACACGGTGATTCCGCAGCTCGAACATGCGGTGCTGGCCGGACATGACGTGGTGTTTCTTGGCGAACGGGGCCAGGCCAAGACCCGCCTCATCCGCTCGCTCACCACGCTGCTCGACGAGTGGATGCCCATCGTGGCCGGGTCCGAAATCAACGATGACCCCTACAACCCGATCTCGCGTATGGCGATCGATCGTGTCGCCGAGGAGGGTGACGACACACCGATCGCATGGGTTCACAACAGCGATCGATATGGCGAGAAGCTGGCCACTCCCGATACCTCGATCGCCGATCTGATCGGCGAAGTTGACCCCATCAAGGTGGCCGAGGGTCGGTATCTCTCCGACGAACTGACCTTGCATTACGGCCTCGTTCCTCGCACCAATCGCGGCGTGTTCGCTATCAACGAGCTGCCTGATCTCTCCGAGCGCATCCAGGTTGGTCTGCTGAATGTTCTCGAGGAACGTGACGTTCAGATTCGCGGCTACAAGGTTCGGTTGCCGCTCGACGTGCTGCTCGTCGCCTCGGCCAACCCCGAGGACTACACCAATCGGGGTCGCATGATCACACCGCTGAAAGATCGCTTCGGTGCCCAGATCCGTACGCACTATCCGTTCGAGATCAGCACCGAGATGTTGATTGCCGAGCAGGAATCGGACATCCCCAGCGACGGCCTCGAGATTCGTATTCCCGACTTCATGTCCGAGCTCATCGCAACCTTCACCTTCGCAGCTCGCGCCAGCTCTCATGTGAATCAGCGTTCGGGTGTGTCGGTTCGCCTGACGGTCTCGAATCTCGAGACGTTGGCCGCCGCCGCCACTCGTCGGGCCTTGCGCCTCGGTGAGGAGGACGTCGTCCCTCGGGTGTCGGATTTGGATGCGCTTATCTCGTCCACGTCCGGCAAGATCGAAATCGAAACTCTCGACGAAGGACGCGACGCCGAGGTGATAGATCACCTGCTGCATGCCGCTGTGCTCTCTGTCTTCAAAGAGCGCCTCTCGGCCGAGGGGATCCGCCAGGTCGGCGAAGCGTTCGATGAGGAAGATCTAACAGCCAACACCGGCGACGATGTCCCGGTCACTGACTACACCGCGCTGTTGGCCTCCATGCCGGCTCTCGCCGCACCGGTTGCCGAACTGCTCGGTGACGACATGTCCCCGGCCGCACAGGCATCGGCCGTCGAGCTGATTCTCGAAGGCCTGCACCTGTCGAAGCGTCTCAACAAAGACACCTCTGGCAATCGCAGCGCTTATCGCTCCCGGGTCTAATCGAGGGTGGCGATGAGTGTCAGCGTCTGGCTGCCCCTCACCGCAATCAACGTCACGTCGTCTCCGCCGAAGTGGCTTTGTACCAGACCGACGAGTTCGCTGAATCTGGTCACAGGAGCCCCATCAATACTGATGACTCGATCGCCCGTGACGAGGCCGGCGTCGGCTGCGGCGCCATTGGTGACAATCTCACCAATGACAACGCCGACCTCGTCGTTGGGCGAGGTGGATGCCTGAACGCCAAGCACGCCAACCTCGAGCGGTGCGCCGCTGGTGATACGCAGCGCTACATCGATCGCGGTGTCGATCGGTACGGCGAACCCGATGCCGACATTGCTGTTGCTGCTGCCGTCGGTGCGTATCGATGTGTTGATACCAATGACCTGGCCGTTGGCGTCGGCGAGTGCTCCGCCCGAGTTGCCGGGATTGATCGGGGCGTCGGTCTGGATCATGGCTGTCATCCCACCGCCGTTGTTCGGAACCGGGCGGTTCAGAGCTGACACGATGCCAGCAGTCACCGTCTGTTGTAGCTGGAAGGGGCTGCCGATGGCGATGGTTTGCTCGCCTACAGCGAGCTCGCGGCCAAGCGCCAGCTCGGCAGCGGGAAGACCAGAGCCTTGGCCGATGTCGAGTACGGCAATGTCGTTGCGGCTGTTGCTGCCAACGACTTCAGCCGCGATTGTCCGGCCGTCGCTGGTGCGAATTTGCACACTGCCGGCGCCGTCGATCACGTGGTGGTTGGTGAGGATCAAACCGTTGCCGTAGATGACACCTGAGCCAAGGCCCTGGTCGGTCTCGACTTGAACCACCGACGGTCCGAGGGCGGCGGCGACCGCTGCCACCGGCTGAGCCGCTCCCGACACTGCAGGCGTCGGCGTCGGCGTCGGTGTCGGTGTCGTCTCGCTCGCCTCGGGTTGGCCGGTGATCGGCGTGGCTGTCTCGATCAAGGTTGGCGCCGGCTGGGATGCGGTGTCGTCGTTGGCGACCACGACTCCAAGTCCGAAACTGCCGGCCGTGAGCGCCGAGCCGGCAAGGAAGGCCAGCACCATCTTCCATCCAGACCGAGTTGCCGGTTGTGGCCGAGGCTTGGTTGTGACGTTGTTGCCGAGGGGCGGGCGGTCGAGGTCGAACAGCGAGAGACGAGGGTTGACCGATCGAGGGTCGGACGGAGGCACCGGGGGACTGAGGGCGGGTCCACCCGGTTGTTCCGGGAGGGTCAGAACTTCTCCGTCGTTCCAGCTCGAATCGGTCATGTCGCGAACGTACGGGGAGGGGCCGAAAGTCCCAGTAAATAAGGGGGACATAAAGGAGCTGTATGGGGGCGGAAGCCGGCTGGGCTCGGTCGAGTTGGTCAGCCCGCGTGGTCAGCCCGTTCCGAAGACTGCGGCCGCAGCCTTTGGTTTCCGATCAGCGTCGAGGATGCCACCGCGGCCATCGAAGCCCCGTTCCCATGCCCATCCATCGATCGGACTGGTCTGCCACCATCGGGTCGCGCCGGCATCGACCGCTTCTGCCCGCAAACCTTGAAGGTG
Organism: Acidimicrobiales bacterium; assembly: GCA_047638695.1. GTDB lineage: Bacteria > Actinomycetota > Acidimicrobiia > Acidimicrobiales > SZUA-35 > JAHECQ01. Next base: position 2,870 of record JBLINY010000192.1, read on the forward strand.
GTCGGACTGGGCCTCGCCGTCGTCGTCGACGGGGGCGACGTCGGCCGCAACGTGAAGTTGGCGGTCGCCTGCGTGTTCCGCCAACTCATGAAGTGGGGTGGCCATGCCTTCGAGCAGGAATCCAGCATCGAGCGGTGACCACGCGCTTTCGGCATCGATGCCCACGGCGGGCCGGGCGTGGAGCACGATGATGTCGAACGCATCGCGAAGCTGTGGCGCGTCCATCGCTGGCAGGCCAGGCACTTCGATGACCCCGCTTGCGAGCGCTCCGATCCACGAGTGGCGGAAGAGGCCGTCGAGGCGATCGACCGCCTTCTTGGCCGGAACGATCTCGCGTTCGGGCACGAATTGTCGCGCCGTCTGACTGGTGGCGACCGGTGACGATCCGGCCAACACCCTCCATGCCTCGCCATCGGCCAAGAGCGCGGCCCGCACGGCTTTGGCCGTGTCTTCACTGTCGTGACGGCCGGGCGGACCCATTGCCAACAACTGGTTGCGCACGGCGTGATGAATCGGTTCGCGTTGCGGTAGCCATCCGTCGACGAGGTCGCCGAACGTCTCACCTATCCACTCGACATGTCGGGGCCAAAGATGGGTTCGTGAGCGATTGTCGACAAAGCCGTGCTCGTCGACGGCGAACCAGCCGGGCAAGGTGCCGTCGACCAAACACGCGGTCACGCCGAGTCCTGTGTCACGAGCCCCCTGCAACATCGAGCGGAGGTGCTCCACCTCACCCTGTTGGTAGTCCCCGGCGGCTGGCTCGAGGCGAGCCCATTCGAGGGTGATGGCGACGGAGCGAAACCCCAGTTCGCTGACTAACGAGAAGTCGTTCAACCACTCGACGCGGAAGCCGTTGCCGACATCAGAGGGCGGTGCACCTCCGTGGTCGATCCATCTGCTCCAGTCGGTCTGCGGAGCGACACCACAAACCTCGGCGTCAGTGAAGAAAGCTCCGGACTCGATCATGTTCGTCTGCCTCGCTAACGAAGAAGCTGGCTGCGCAGGATGCTGATAGCTGCCCCGGCATCGGCCCCGACCAACACCGTTGCCATGCCCATATCTCGGGCCGGCACGAGATTCGCCTCCTGATCGTCGACGAACACAGCGTCTTCAGCCGCGACGCCGGCAGCCTCCAATGCGATCTCGTAGAAAGCGGTCTCGGGCTTACGAGTACCGATGAGGGCCGAGTTGACGATGGCTGATACCAAACCACCGTCGAGATAGCGGCGGGCCAGAAGGTCCTGGGCAACTCGGAAGTTGTTGGTGGCCAACACAACGTTCACGTCGGCTTCGCGGAAGTCCTCGAGCAGTTCGATCATGGCAGGACGGTCGGCGCCGTTCAGAAACGAGGGCCCGGTCGGATCGAGGAGTAGCCGGCTCGCGCCCGGCACTTGTTCGTCGATAAAGGCAGCCAGGTCGTCATCATCGAGCTCACCTCGCTCGGCTTGATGAACGGGGGAATCCTCGCTGACGAAGTACTGCGCCAGCTCGCCGAACGCGGTGGCGATATCGGTCTCACTCATTTCCAGCTGACCGGCTGCGGCTAAGAGCATTTCGTGCATGGGCACGGTGATGGTGCCAGCCCAGTCGATGATGAGCGCGTCGTACATGGAGCTGAGGCTAACGGGGTGTGGTGGGTCGCCTGTTGCGGCTGGTAGAACTGATTCCAGCTCGGACCACGCAGCAAGATGGGGGTAGCAGTGACGTACGTCCTCGGAGTCGACCTGGGCACCACCTTCACTGCGGCCGCCGTGAGCGAGTCGGGTGGCGTTCCCCGGATGATGTCGCTTGGATCGAATGCTTACGCCGTTCCGAGCGTCGTTTTCCTAAAGGAAGACGGCACCTTTTTGGCCGGCGAAGCGGCCGAGCTTCAGTCGAGCTCTGATGCCACCCGAGTGGCCAGGTACTTCAAGCGCCGTCTCGGTGATGACATTCCCGTGCGCCTTGCTGGCAACGCGTTCGACCCGCGAGAGCTGGTGACGGTGTTGCTCGGCTGGGTGCTTGGAGAGGTCACGAAACGGCAAGGCGAGGCTCCGGAACAGGTTGTTCTCACACACCCAGCGAACTGGGGGTCGTTTCGCACCGAGATGCTGACTGACGCGGCGCGAGCGGCTGGAGTGGAAACACCCCTCCTCGTGTCTGAGCCCGAGGCCGCTGCCATCCATTACGTGCAGGCTGAACGCCTCGAGGTTGGCGAAATCATCGGTGTCTACGATCTCGGCGGTGGCACGTTTGATGCTGTCGTGATGCGTCGAACTGACGCTGGTTTCGAAGGACTCGGACGCCCGGTTGGTGTTGAGCGACTGGGAGGCGTCGATTTCGACGAGGTCATTCGCGACTTCGCCATGACCGCAGCCGACCTCACCGATGTCGAGAGCAGCGACGAGACCGTCTCCGCTGCGTACGCACTGCAAGCCAGTTGTGTCACCGCCAAACAGGTGTTGTCGGCTGACACGGTTGCTCACGTTCGGGTCATGTTTCCCGGTGTCACGACATCGGTCAGAATCAACCGAGCTGAGTTCGAGGACGGAATCCGGCCCCGTCTGGAGGACACGCTCACCGCGTTCGACACCGCCCTACGCTCGGCCAATTTGGAGGCTGAATCCCTCAGCCGGATTTTGCTCGTCGGCGGCTCGAGCCGCATCCCTCTCGTGTCGTCACTCTTGTCGCAGCGGTTTGGACGCCCGCTTGCCATCGACACCGATCCCAAGAATACGGTGGCTCTAGGGGCGGCCTTTTACGGCACCACGACTGTTCCCGACTCCACGACCGTCCCAACCGTCGAGCCTGCATCGGTTCAATCCGAATCCAGTGTCCCGCAGCCGAGTTCCGCCGAGCTGCCGCCGATGGCGGCTGGTGACCGCGTCGCCGATCCAAGGCTGACCCAGCGCCTCACCGAGCCCATCATTCCTGCAGGTGATCCCGTCGATCACCCACCGCTCCCATCCACCGAGGCGTTGCCATCCACCGAAACGGTGGCCGCCCGCCGACGACTCGATACGTCGATCTCGCCGATCGCTCCCGACGGGTCCGGGCCGGAGACGTTGGACGAAGCAAACGACTTGTTGAGTGTTGCAGCCGAGTCCGATCATCGGGCGCGCATCCCGCAGCCAACTCCGGTCCCCGAGACGACCTTTGCCACGACTCCCGA
>JBLINY010000193.1:0-6009 GCA_047638695.1 Acidimicrobiales bacterium
AACGTTATGACCACGGCTGGGCTGTGCGGCTCGGTAGCGGCTCGGTCCGTCATATCGGCGACGACTTGGCCAAGGTTCTCGATGCCGGCCGCCCTTATGTATCGGTCGAAGACGTTGCTCGTCGTACTGGTTGCAACAAAGAGCAACTCGAAGCTCTTGCCACCGGCGGCTGCTTCGCAAGTTTGGACGGTGCAGGTTCGGACGGTGCAGGTTCGGGCGGTGCAGGTTCGGGCGGTGCAGGTTCGGGCGGAGCTGGTAGGGGCGGATCAGGTATGGATACAGCCAGACCAACGTCCCGCCGTCGCGCCATCTGGGAATCAGGTGCTGTTGCGCAGGCCGTAAATGCAGGGCGGTTGCCGGGGATCGTTACTGGCACGGTTGCGCCGCAGTTGCCGGGCATGAGCGATCAGGAGGAGGCGTTGGCTGATCTATGGGCGACGGGAGTGGCAGCTGACGGTCACCCCACCCGCTTTCTCCGAGAGGCGTTGAATCTGATGGGTGTGGTGCCAGCCATCGACCTGGCGACGCTCGAGCACGGCTCGAAGGTATTGGTCGGTGGGGTGGTTACTCATCGGCAGCGTCCGGCAACGGCCTCCGGCACCACATTCATTGGCATGGAAGACGAAACCGGCCTCATGAACATTGTTGTGTCGGTTGGATGCTGGCAGCGCTATCGCAAGGTGGCGCGGAATGCTCCGGCCCTATTCATCCGAGGGCGGGTTGAACGCCAGGAGGCCGTAGTGAACATTGTGGCCGAGAAGATAGAACCCCTCCCGCTCGGCACCGGTGCCGCTTCCGACGCTCCCATGAGGTCGCGTGACTTCCGTTGATGCTCAGGCCGAGGCCCGTGCCGCTTTCTTTTCCTTCAACCGTCGGGCTCGCACCGTTGGGTCCAGCTCGGCCTTCCGGAGCCGAACATTCACCGGAGTGACTTCCACACACTCGTCGTCGGCTATGAACTCCAGCGCCTGTTCCAACGACATTGGCTTTGGCGGCGTGAGTTTCACCGTCTGATCGGATGCCGCCGCTCGGTGGTTGGTGAGCTGCTTCTCCTTGCAGACATTTACGTCCATGTCTTCAGAGCGGCTGTTCTCACCGGTGATCATGCCGCAGTAGACCTCGGTAGTCGGGCTCACCAACATCTGCGCTCGCTCCTGCAAGCTGATGAGGGCGTAGGCGGTTACCGGACCTTTGCGGTCGGCGACGAGCGAGCCCGTGTTCCGGGTGCGGAGTTCGCCAAACCAGGGCTCGAAGTCCTCGAAGGTGTGGTTCAGTACGCCGGTGCCGCGAGTTTCGGTCATGAACTCGGTGCGAAACCCAATCAAGCCACGAGCTGGAACCAGATAGTCGAGTCGAACCCAACCGGTACCGTGGTTGACCATATTTTCCATCCGGCCTTTGCGAGCGGCGAGCAGCTGGGTGATAGCCCCGAGGTAATCCTCGGGCACATCGATGGTGACCCGTTCGACTGGCTCGTGCACCTTGCCGTCGACCTCTTTGGTGACCACCTGTGGTTTACCAACGGTGAGTTCGAATCCTTCTCGCCTCATCTGCTCGACCAGCACGGCCAGTTGGAGTTCGCCTCGGGCCTGAACCTCCCAGGTGTCAGGGCGCTCCGTTGTGAGCACGTTGAGGCTCATGTTGCCGACCAACTCGGCGTCGAGACGATCCTTCACCATGCGAGCGGTCAGCTTGCTGCCGTCCTTGCCAGCCAGGGGCGAGGTATTGACGCCAATGGTCATCGACAGTGCAGGCTCATCGACTTCGATCACGGGCATGGGCCGAGGGTCATTGGCGTCAACCAGTGTCTCGCCAATCATGATGTCGGCTATGCCGGCGACGGCAACGAGATCACCCGGCTGTGCTAATAGCGCCGGTACTCGCTCGAGGTGTCGGGTGAGATACATCTCGCTGATTTTGACTCGTTCGATCGAACCGTCGACCCGGCTGAGCGAAACCGATTCACCCTTGGCCAAGGTGCCGTTCATGACCCGGCAAAGGGCCAGGCGGCCGACGTAGGCGGAGGCATCGAGGTTGGTGACCCAGGCCTGCAACGGGTGGCCTTCGGTGTAGGTCGGGGCCGGGATGTGTTCGACAAGCAGCTTGAACAGTGGTTCGAGATCGGAGCCCGGTGTCTCGGCGTCGAGCGAGGCCCATCCTTCGCGTGCGGCGCAGTAGACGATGGGGAACTCGATCTGATGATCGTGGGCGTCGATATCGAGGAAAAGCTCGTAGACCTCGTCGACAACCTCGGAGATGCGCGCGTCTGGGCGGTCGACCTTGTTGATGACAAGGATCACGGGGAGGTCGCGGGCCAGTGCTTTTCGCAGTACGAAGCGAGTCTGAGGCAGAGGTCCTTCGGCCGCGTCGACCAACAGCACGACGCCGTCGACCATGGTGAGCGCTCGCTCGACCTCGCCACCGAAGTCGGCGTGACCCGGAGTGTCGACCACGTTGATCGTGGTGCCAGACCAAGTCACCGAGGTGTTCTTGGCCAGGATGGTGATGCCCTTCTCGCGCTCGAGGTCACCCGAGTCCATGACCCGTTCGTTTACCTCTTGGTTTGAGCGAAACGCACCGGTTTGACGCAGCATGGCGTCAACGAGGGTGGTCTTTCCGTGGTCAACGTGAGCCACAATGGCAACGTTGCGAAGATCAGAGCGGCGCGACAATTCGGCCATGACAGGACCTCTAGGGGAGAAGGGGGCGCGCGATGGGGGAACCGCGACCTCTCTAGGCTACTGGTCAGGCTCCCAAAGCCTGACCCAACCCGATTCAACTTCGAGTTCGGCTGTCTCGTACCCCGGTTCCCCTGGAAGCACCACTTGGTAGGCCCCGTCAGGATCGATCACCCGAACTCGCTGATAGTCGAGGCGCCGGCGGGCCGCTTTGAGCACGTCATCGGCCGATGTGTATCGAGCCAGGCAGGCAACCATTCGCACCGTTGGTGACATCATGGTCATCTCACCTGCAGCCCACTTATCGAGCGCGTCCTGAGGCTTAATCCACGCCCAGTCGACGATTTCGCCGTCGTCTTGGAGCGGCTCCTGACCTGCCGGCGTGCGGGCCACGAAGAACCGAGCATCGAAGCGGCGGGGCGAGCCCAACGGCGTGACGAAGCGGGCTACCTCCTCGACGACGGTGGCATCGAGCACAAGCTTGTGCTCGAGGAGTAGGTCGGCGAACACCGACTCGTCCTGCTCGACCTCCGCCCGAAGCGCCGCGACGTCGACATCAGCCTCGCCCGCGGCCAGCAACATGCCGGCCTCTTCAAGGGTCTCGCGGCATGCGGCCAGCCACCACGCCAAACCGCCTTTCGGTACCTCCAAGATCGAGGATGCCTCGACGTCGGTGAGGCCCGAGAAGAATGAGTCGAAGTCGTCCGAGTGATCGTCAGGGTCGACCCGACCGCCGGGAAAGACCCAGTTGTCGGGAGCGAACACGACCTTGGCTGTGCGGCGCAGCATCAGCACATGGAGCTCAGGGCGGTCGTCGAGCAGCATCACGGTGGCGGCCGGGCTGATCGGCACGTCTTCGGGTACATAATCAAGCGGCTCGGTCATCGGGATGACCGTAGTTGGCCTCTCGCCTCGTGACTGCCTTTCCGGTTGGTACTCAAAGGCTGTTCTGACTGGGCTGGTGGGTCCGTAGATGGGAGGGTTGGTCATGGCAGATCTCCAGGTGAACGAAGTCGGGACGGTTGGAGCGGGAAGTCGGTTAATGGTGTTGCTGCACGGCTATGGGGCTGACGAGCACGACCTCGCCCCGTTGGCCGCCCACATCGATCCTGCGGGCGACTACTTCGTGATCTGTCCGCGAGCGCCCTATGACGTTCCTCCTTACGGCGCCGGCTGGTACGAACGAGACACCAACGGCAACATCGATACCGACATGTTTCTGGCGTCGGTCGATGCGGTCGATTCCGCGATTGACCGGGCGTGTGCCAAGGGCGGCTTCGACCGGGCCGAGGCCGTCGTTGTTGGTTTCTCGCAAGGTGGAGCTATGACCCTGGCGTCGAGTCTTCGAGCCGGAGGTGCTACTCGTCCCGCCGCTATTGCTTGTCTCTCGGGGATGATGCAGTCGGTCGAGGGCCTCAGCTACGACCTCGCTGATGGCGACAAGGGTCCCTTGCCCCGCGTGCTGGTTCAGCATGGCACCGTTGATCCAATGGTCACCATCGACCGGGGTCAGCACACACGCGACGCCTTGGCCGCATCCGACGTCGCCCACACCTACCGTGAGTATCCGATGGGTCACGAGATTACGGGTGAGTCGCTTGCCGACCTCCGCGACTGGTTGAGAGCCGGCTAGCCGACGAGAATCTGGATATGCCCAAGCTCTCTCACGATGAACGCGCCACCTTTCTTGATGAACCCGGTCACCTGCTTCGGTTGGCGACGGTCGATGACGATGGTATGCCTCGTCTGTCGCCGGTCTGGTTTCTCCATGATGAAGGTCGGATCTTGTTCACACCTCGTGCGCAATCGGTGTTCCGCGAAAATCTGAATCGCGACCCTCGTATAGCCCTTGCCGTCGACGAGACAGCGTTGCCCTACCGTAAGGTCACGGTTCAGGGTCGGGCAGAGCTGTTGCACGACCTTGGCGAGGACGATGTGTGGCGAGACACCTACCGGGCCATTGCGACTCGTTACATTTCGGGTGAGGCGGCAGAGAGCTATATCCAGAACACCATCGATCAACCTCGTGCGCTGTTCGGCGTCGACCTGGCTGAAGCAAACACCCAGTCGTGGCGCATGCCGGTCGAGGGCGAGCAGGCAACCGGCATCTGGGCCCGTCGCTACTACGGCGAGGGAACCAAGATGGCAGAGCGCGCCCGCGAGTAGTTAGGGGAGAGCGAGCCCGTGAGTAATAGGCCCGCGAGTAATGAGGAGAGCGCGGAGCTCGGCAGTAATCAGACGGATGCCTCGATGCGCATCAGCAATGACGCCGAGTCCGATGCCGACGCCACCACGATGTCCCACGACTCGTTGCCGGCTGCACCTGACTGGATCCCGGTGGGTGTCTCCATAAGGTAAAGGCGGAACTGAAGATCCCGTAGGCCGTCGTTGGCTGTTTCGAGGCACGGGTTTCCGTAGCCCGGCTGTCCATAGTCGTTCAGTGTCTCAACGGAGTCGCCGGGGATCTCGCCAGCGGCGATGCCGCTCGACGAGGGCTCGATGCCGACGATGAGCCACAACAGCACCGGATTCTCCGGGTCAGTTTGGTCGATCAGTCCGACGGCCAGCTCGCCGATGTTTACAGGTAGGTCGGTCCACGAGAGCGCTGGAGCCCGATTCGCCCCGCCACACGTGGCGTCGATCGGTGCCAGGTCACCCGGTGCGAATTCGGGGCTTGTGAGACCCACGCCAGTGGTGCCTACCTCGCTGTTGGGCGCCGAGGTCGGGGGTGGAGGTCGGGTGGTGGTGGTTTGCCAATCCTGGGCCTCGGCGAGATCGCGACCGTCACGGGCACAAGCGGTCGCGAGCAAAAGTGCCACAGCGAGCAGCCAGCCGAGGTAGCGGCTGAGCGAGGCTATGGGTCGAACCGAAGGGAGGGAGCCGGGGGGAGGCACGAGGCACGAGGGTAGTCGTGGCTAGCCTTCTGGGGATGACGGCCAGGCACGACCAATGAGCGAGCGGCGGCTGCCGTCGGTCGGTCGCGTCAATGTCAGTGTCCCCGGTCTCAAGTGGCGGCCACTGGGTGGTCTTCTCGGGCCTGCTCGGGGCGATGCCAGCCAGAGCCTCATTGCTCTGATGCTGTCGGCGACCACCAGTCTCATCACCGGCTTCACTATCGCCGGGTTCGAGAGCACCTTGCGCACCTTCCCCGGGCTGCTGTTGTTCATACCGGCAGCCATTGGGTTGCGCGGCAACCTCTTCGGGCCTTTGGGCGGCCGGCTCTCAACCGCGATCCGAACAGGCACCTTCTCGTGGAGCTGGCGACACGATTCCGTTTTGGGACAGAACGTGTTGGCCACCATGGCAACGTCGCTCGGCACCGCGGTTGGAC
>JBLINY010000194.1:0-5920 GCA_047638695.1 Acidimicrobiales bacterium
TGGCCGACCTCACGCTTGCAACCGGCGACACCGCGTCAGTGCGGGTCGAACTCGAACCCGAGGCCCCTGCTCCTTAGAGAGTACTGCTTCTTAGAAACGTACGGTTTCTGAGAGACGTACGGCTTCTGAGAGACGTACGTTTGGTGGTCCCGCCCGTTTTCCTACCTAGGTCGCCCCGGGAAAGGGTCCGGACGGGATCCACCAAAGCTGTCTGCCCCACAACGGACGAACAACGTGAGGGCGATCATACTGACCCTCTAACCAGCGTCAACTTGGACAACATGACCAATGACCATCTTTCCCTGCCTGCCCGTTGCCACCGCCACGGGCAGCGTTGAGTACCCTCCTGGGCGTGGCCAATCGTCTCAACGCCGATGCCGAGAACATCCTCGTCCGCATCTCTGGTCCCGACCGGCCCGGCATCACGGCCGGTCTGATGGAACGTCTGGCCGTCGCCGATGCCGGTGTTCAAGACATCGAACAAATCACCATTCGAGGCCAGCTGAACCTCAGCCTCGTCATCACCGTTCCGGCTGGTCACGACCTGATCAAGGAGCTGCTCCTTTTTGGATGGGAGGAACAGATCGAAATCGACTTCGAGGTCGTCGATGCCGGCACCCCACCGCGCGCCCTCGGCCTGGTGGTCACCGTGCTTGGTGACGAAATAAAGCCACAAGAAATCGGCGCGGTTGCCGGGGTGGTCACGAACCACAACGGCAACATCGCCCGAATCGTCCGGTTGGCCAAGTTCCCGGTGATGGCTTACGAACTGCTGATCACGGGCGGCAACCTCGAGCTGATCCGCGAAGCCCTCCTCGCCATCGCCCATGACCTGCGGTGCGACATTGCGGTGCAACGCGAAGGGCTCGGCACCCGGGCAGCCCGACTGATCGTGCTCGATGTCGATTCCACCCTCATCCAGAACGAGATCATCGATCTCGTCGCAGAAGAAGCAGGATGCGCTGAAGAGGTCAAAGCCATCACGGCCCGAGCCATGGCTGGCGAACTCGACTTCGCTACGTCGCTCGAAGCACGGGTCAAGCTTCTGAACGGCCTCGATGTTTCCGGGCTCGAGAGGGCCGCAGCCAGAGTGCAGCTCACGCCCGGCGCCCGCACCTTCGTACGCACGCTCAAACGCCTCGGGTTCCGAACCGCCATCGTCTCCGGTGGCTTTACCGCCGTCACCAGCCGACTGGCTGACGAGCTCGGCATCGACCACGCCTACGCCAACACGCTCGAGATAGTCGACGGCAAGCTCACCGGCCGGGTCGTGGGTCAGATCATCGACCGCGAGGCCAAGGCGGTCATACTGCGCAAGATCGCCGGAGAAGAAAACATCCCTCTCAGTCAAGTCGTCGCCGTCGGCGATGGCGCCAATGATCTCGACATGTTGAACGTGGCCGGGCTCGGCATTGCTTTCAACGCCAAGCAGGTCGTACGAGAAGCAGCCGATGCTTCGGTGAACGTGCCCTACCTGGACGCCGTGCTCTTCGTACTGGGTGTTCGGCGAGAAGCCATCGAGGCTGCCGATGCTGCCGATGCTGCCGGCTAGGGCTCTGAGGCAGTAGCGGCTCGCCTCACGGGCAGCACCCCGGGGCCGCGTAACGTGGACGACCGCTTCCACTCGAGTCGACCTTCGTCGACCTGATAGTCGCCGAAAGCAACAACGAACTTCGAGAGTCCGATGCGTAGCTCCATGCGGGCAAGCGATGCCCCAATGCAATGGTGGATGCCGTGCCCAAACGAAATCGGACTCGGATCGTCGCGATCAAGCAGCAGTTCGTTCGGCCGCTCGAACCGGCGCGGATCGCGATTGGCCCCACTGAGCTGTACCAGCACGTTGGCGCCGGCCGGGATGGTGACGCCGCCAACCTCGATGTCGTTAACGGTTGCCCGCGGGCTGATACGGACCGACGTGTCATAGCGGATCAGTTCTTCCACCGCATTAGGCCAGAGTTCTGGCTGGTCCCTGATCAGACGACGTTGCTCGGGATTGCGGGCCAAGTGAATGATCGACATCCCCAGAAGGTTGGTGGTCGTTTCGTGCCCGGCACCCATGAGAAACGCGATCATGGCGATGAGTTCTGGACGGGAAAGGCGATCGCCGTCGTGCCCGGCCGTCACCATGGCACTAAGGAGATCGTCTTGGGGGTCGGCAAGTCGCTCATCGGCGAGCTGACCCCAATACTCGTGGGCCTCAGCGATCACCTTGTTCATTGCGTAAGGGTCGAACCAATCAAACGGGTTCAAGAGTTTGACCAGATGTTCGGTACTGGCCCTCGACCACTCCCATCGCTCGCGAGGAAGTCCGAGCAGCTCCCCGATCACTGCGACGGGAAGCTTGGCGCAAAACTGCTCAACCGCTTCGGGCTCGTCCTGGGTCAGCATCTCGGCGATCAGTTCGTCGACAAGTAACTCGACCTTGGCTTCCAGATCGCGGACACGATTCGGTGTGAACGCTCGAGCTACCAGACTCCGCAGCCGGGTGTGGTCGGGTGGATCGACCAACAACAACCAAAGGCTGAAAAACTCCTTCGCCTGGTCGCTGAGCTTCGAAAACGGGCGGACTTGGAGCAGCACGTCGGCCTGAGCGGTCGTGCCGCAGGCGCTCGATGACAGAACCTGTCGTGCTTCCTCGTATCCGGTGACAAACCACTGTTGGTAGAGGCCGCGATAGGTAACGACCCCATCGGCTCGCATCAGTTCTACCCCCGGATAGGGGTCGGCCATTACCGCATCATCGAATGGGTTTCCCCAACGGTCTCGCCCAAACAGCACCTTCGCCAGCTTCGGACGACTGACGACGTTCCTGATTAGCGGAATGGCGACCTGTTCCACGCGCATGACGAGACCACGCTCCTCTTGGTGTTTGCTCGGCTAGACCAGCTGCCACGTCGCGACCAAAGATGGTTCGCCTTCGACCGGTGCCGCTCGACCTTCGCGGTGCAGTGCCAACAGATGCGAGTACACCGAATTTGCGGCCGCACGCCAAAGACGCTTGTCGACCTCGGCGTACATCGCCGGCACCAGGTCCTTGATGGTCGAGCTCTTCTCGCCGAGGGCGGCCATGATCTGGTGCTCACGCCCCATCCGGTGGGAAAGGAACGACTCGACGTAGGGCTTGGGATCGGTGATAGCCGTACCGTGAGTGGGCCAGAACAAATCGTCATCGCGGTCGAGAAGAATGCGAAGACTGTTCATGTAGTCAAACAGGTCACCGTCGGGAGGTGAGATCACCGACGTAGCCCAACCCATCACATGGTCACCGGTGAACAGGGCCTTCTTGCCGTCACCGTCGTCCTGCAAGCCAAAGCAGATGTGGTTCGAAGTGTGGCCAGGGGTGTGTACCACCTCAACCGTCCAAGCGTTGGCGCCCGATCCGCCGGTGATAGTGGCACCGTGACCAACAACCACGTCAGGTTTGAAATCGACGTCAGGCCCCTCACGCTTCAACTCGTCGGGGATGTCGGCCCACTCTTTTTCGATGGTCGCCTTTTCTTCGGCTGTGAAGTACTCATCGAAGGTGACGGATTCAAGCGGATCGTGCTCGGGCACAGGTCCGTGAGGCCCGAACCCGTAGATCGTGGCACCGGTTCGCTCGACCAACTTCGGGATCCCGGCGGTGTGGTCGGTGTGGGTGTGGGTGACCAGAATCTTGGTAATGGTCTCGCCTTCCGCCAGAGCCCCAACAATCGCGTCCAGATGTTCATCCAGCGTTGGACCGGGATCGATCACCGCGATGTCCTCACCCCGCCCGATCAGATAGACACCGGTGCCCTTCCACGTGAAGGGATTGGGGTTCTTGGCGACCACACGACGGACGAGGGGCGCCAACTGCACCACCTCGCCATAGGTCGGTTCGAAGTCGGTGTAGTACGAGATAGCCATAGCGCCAGTCTTACAGGGGCCCGTCGGGATCGAGAATTCCGGTGAGCATCAGCCGATCATTCGTGTTCACTTCAGCCCGGTAGCGGCGCTCGCCGTCAACCAGCAAAAAAGCATTGCCGAAGTCGTCAATTTCGACCTCGTAGTCGGCGCCGACCGAAGCAACAACGACGTCACGATCATCTTCCAGAGCCACCTTCAGTCGGCCCAACCGTTGCCGGTCAAAGAGATCCATGTCGAGCTCAACCCAGTCCTCGTTGCCCGACCCGATGAAGCTCATAAGCAACGATTGTGACAGGTGTAGCGCCGAGCGTCAGTCTCCCGGGGCCAGCAGGGCCGCCGCCCGCTCGAACATCCACGCCGGAGGTCTCGTCGGTTTGCCCCGGCGATCGGTCACACCGACCTTCAGATCGGTCGACACCATCAGTTCGCCATCTTGTGGGTCGTTGGTGGTCGGCCGCAGGATCTTCTGCGACCAGCGTGTGCTGGCCCGGCCGATTTCGGAGATCTCGGTGTCGACGGTGAGCACATCACCGGCCACCGCGGCACGACGGAACTTCACCTGCAACTCGATCACGACGAACTGATAGCCGGCCACGGCCACGTCATCCAGACCGAGGTCGACCGAAGCCAACGCTTCAGTGCGAGCCACCTCGAAATAGGTGAGGTACACGGCATGATTGACATGTCGGTACGGGTCGAGTTCGGCGAAGCGAACAGCGATGGTGGTGCGATGCGCCATGGCGGCGCACGGTATCGCTCCACTAGCTTCAGCCAAATGGGACCAACACGGGACGCGACGATGATCGGCATCACATGAGTGGGGTGAGATGAGCGAAGCGACACAACCCCTGCGCGGGGTAAACGTCGTCGAACTGGCGCAATGGGTTGCCGGACCGTCGACCGGCGGAATCATGGCCGACTGGGGAGCCGACGTCATCAAAGTCGAGGCTGCCAGCGGCGATCCGCAGCGCACCGTCTTCGCCGCCGTCGGCATCGAGAAAGACCTCCAGAATCCGCCGTTCGCTCAGGACAACCGAGGCAAGCGCAGCGTCGTTCTCGACCTGGCGTCCGCCGAGGGCAACGCGGCCATACACAAGCTCTTGGCCAACGCCGACGTGTTCGTGACCAACTTGCGGCCAAAGGCGCTGGATGGTCTCGGTCTTACGCCTTCCACCATCAACGAGCAGTACCCGTCGCTCATCGTGGCGGCCCAGTCGGGCTACGGCTCGGTCGGCCCGATGCGCGATGTTGCCGGCTACGACATCGGCGCGTTTGTCAGCCGCACTGGTATGGCTCGCACTAATAGTCCCGAATCCGAACCACCAGTGTTTCTACGAGGTGGCATAGGCGACCACACGACAGGCATGTCAACCACCATGGCCGTCATGGCCAAGCTTTTTGACCGCACCCGTACCGGGAAGGGTGGCCTGGTCGAGACCTCGTTGTTCCAAACCGGCGCCTACACGATGGCCTGGGACATCGGCATCCAGCTGAACTTCGACCGCATAAGCAAGATGCAGCCGCGGACCGAGACCTACACCCCCATGGTGAACAGTTACCGAGCGTCAGATAATCGCTGGTTCTACCTGATCGGGCTCGAAGTCGACCGACACTTTCCCACCCTGTGCGAAGCGATCAGCCGGCCCGACCTGGCGGCCGACGAACGATTCGCCAGCGCCGCCCTGATCACCAAGAACAGGGTGGCATTAATCGCCGAACTCGACGAAGTGTTCACCGCCGCCGACCTTGACCATTGGGCTGCCCTATTCGAAACGCATGAGGTGTGGTGGGCCCCATGCCAGTCGCTGGAAGAAGTGGTTGCCGACCCTCAGGCCGAAGCGCTAGGCCTCTGGGTCGAAACAACCGACGCCGGCCAGCCGATCATGGGCGTAGCGACGCCGGTTCGTTTCGACGGCCAGGTACCCCAACCAACCGGGCCGGTTCCCGCCCTGGGCGAACACACCGAGGCGGTTCTGGCCGAACTCGACGATTAACCGGCTCCGCCGCTCCTGGCGGCGGCCGGATGGCCAGG
>JBLINY010000195.1:0-5844 GCA_047638695.1 Acidimicrobiales bacterium
CGCCCACTACGCCACGACTACTTCAACGCGACCCGACCACCGATCCAGCCAGACCGTCCGCCACCAGACCCTCACAGGCACCCGCAGCCCCGACCTTCAGAAGTTGATCGGTGGATCGAGGCTTAGGTCCAGCCGTAGTCCTTCATTGCTGCTGGTCTCGACACATATCCCTTCCGGACATCTTCAGCGACCGAGTCCGGTGAGCGTTCGGCGGGGTTTCCGTGACCGCCTCCGCCTCCGCTAAACAGCAGGGCCCGATCACCGGCCGCAAGCGAGGCCGATCCCTTGATCAGAACTTCGCTGCAGTTTTCCCCTGCACGGTGAACCTCTATGCGGCCCGTTTCACCTTCACTGCCTCCGTCGAGACCCCACGGCGGGCATTTCGTGCGCTCGATGATGGCGGTGACGTCGGCGGGACCGAGCATCGTGTAGCACTTCTCGATTCCGAGACCGCCTCGATGTTTGCCTGCGCCCCCCGAGTCTGCGCGCAGCCGAACCCAGTCGATCCGGTAGGGGTGGTTCGCCTCTTGGAGCTCGACCGGGACCTCCATTGTGTCGCCGTGCACGATCGACCGAAAGGGACCAACACCGTCATGGTCAGACCATGCACCCCAGCCCCCGATGGCGGACTCCATGTGTTGGAACCAACCGCTGTCATCGGGTTGCTGACCGGTAATCACATGTAGGCAGTAGGTGCCATGATGGCCAGCAGGAACCTTTTCAGGGACGGCTGCGCCGAGCGCTTTCAGGATTGTGTCGACCACGGTTGGCAACATGTTTCCCGAGCCACTCAACGGAGCGGTTGGCCCTGCGCTCAAGAATCGGCCCGGCGGACAATGCACCTTGATCGGGCGAAAGGCACCGTCGTTGGCGGGGTCGTCGGGTGAGAAGAAGTACTTGCAGGCGATACGCGATGCAGCGACGGCCCCTCCCTCATACCCGGCGTTCATCGGTCCGCTCGCCTCGGGGCCGATGCCGCTCAGATCGACGGTGATCTCTTCGTCGGTTACGTGTACCGCGACGGTGACCTCGACGGTCTCGTCTTGATGGACGCCGTCGTTGTCGAGGAACGAGCTCGCCGTGTAGGTGCCGTTGGGAATATCGGCGATAGCTCGCTTAACGGCCGCCTCGGACTGGTCCCAGTACCGCTCCACCGCTGCTCTGACCTGGTCGGCGCCGTATCGGTCGAGGAGCTCATCGACGAGAGCCCGACCATGCAAACAGCCCGCTATCTGAGCCTCGAGATCTCCGAGCACCATGTGAGGAAACCGGGTGTTGGCGGTGATCATCCGGTACATCTCCGCGACCGGCTCACCCCGTGAGTGAAGCTTGACGGTGTGGAACTGGATGCCTTCCTGGAACACATCAGTGGTCTCATTCGACAGGCATGAGCCGACGACAATGCCGCCGACGTCCACCCAGTGCATCACGATCGCCATGAAGCCGAACAGGCCGTCATCGTCTTCGGATCGGCGGATCGGCGTGTACATCACGACGTTGTTGAGGTGCTGACCCATTGTCCCGGCGTGGTTCGTGATGACGATGTCGCCGGTCTGCAATTCGCTCTTGCCGTAGACCTCCAAGCCATCGCGAACCGCGGCCGACAGCGCGTTGGCCACGAAGATCGGGATGCCTCCCTTGCACTGCGTGATCAGCTTCCCATCGGCGTCAACCATCCCGACGGCGTAGTCCTTGTACTCAGACACCAGAGGGCTGAACGCGGTTTTGGTGATGTTCTTGTCGATCAGATTGGGGATGGCCGAAATAGCATGCACGACAATCTCTGCGGTGATTGGGTCAATCATGATTCGCCTTTCAGGGTGACGACGATCTCGCCCAGCTCGCCAACGGCAATCGATTCGTCCGGTCCGACCACCGTGGTGGCGCCGAACTCCTCGATGATCAGGGGGCCGGCGATTGCGAAGCCGATGGGCAGCTCCTCCCGTGAGAACACCGGGGTAGCTAATCGGCGGCCGGCAGCAAGTGAGAACACGTCACGGCTCTCACGAGGATTGGGTGAGCCCGACCCCGTTATTCGGTGAACATCAGAGATTTCGGGGACGGCGGTCGGCGCTGCCACCGATACGCGAACGCCGATGACCTCCACGGGCGCCGCTTCATCGACATGACCGTATTGTCGGAGGTACTCGTCGAGGAACGACTGCCGCACCGAATCGGTGTCGTCGCTGCGGGAGAACGAAACCTTCAGCGAGTGGCGTTGACCGGTAAACCGCAGTTCGGCCTGCCACTCCGATAGCTGGGTCGCCGTCGGGAAGTCCTCGGCCAGTGTCTTGGCCAGGGCCATCGTCGTCGCCTCGGCCTTGTCGATCAATTGGGTGGCGGCATCGCCAATGAGATCGTGGCGCACGCTGAAAGAGTCGTCAAGGCGGGCATCGGCAAACAGCATTCCCAAGGCCGAGAAGTTGCCGGGCTCGGGCGGTATGACCACCCGAGGGATGTGGAGCTCTCGGGCCAGGTCAATGGCGTGCATCGGGCCGCCTCCGCCGAAGGCAAACAACACGAAGTCGCGGACGTCTCGACCGCGCTCGATCGTGATCTCCTTGATCGCGGTCGCCATCTGGGCGTTGGCAAGAGCCAGGATGCCCGCAGCCACCGTGTCGGTCTGGGTGGAAGCTTCGTAGCCGAGCGGACCGCCGACACGTTCGTCTAGAGCAGCTCTGGCACCGTCGCGATCGAGCGGAAGGGCCCCTCGAAGGAACTGGTTGCCGCTGATGCGATCGAGCGCCACGTTTGCGTCGGTCACCGTGGGTTCGACGCCGCCTTGCCGGAAACACACTGGGCCCGGCTCCGAGCCGGCGCTACGCGGCCCAACGAGAAGGCGCTCGTCAACCACATGGGCGATCGAGCCGCCGCCCGTGCCGACCTCGACGATGTCGAGGACAGGTGTCCGCAACGGAAATCCATAGTCGTAGCCACCGACGTAGTAGGTCGGCTGCACGCCGAAGCGCCCGTCTTCCACCAGGGCGCACTTCGCCGTGGTTCCACCCATGTCGAACGCGATCACGCTCTCGATTCCGAGGCGTTCGGCAAAGACAGCGGCGCCAACGCATCCCCCGATCGGTCCGGACTCAACCAGAGCGATCGGGCTTCGCTTGGCCTGGTCGGCGGTGAGCACTCCACCATTGGATGCCATGAGGTAGAAATTTCCGACGAAGTCCGCCTCGTTCAGCCGCTCCTGGAATCGATCGAAGTACAGGGTCGCGGTCGGACCGATGTAGGCATTGGCTGCAGCCGTGGATGTGCGCTCGTACTCGAACCACTCTCTCGACAGTTCAGTGCCCGCAGTGACATACACCCTGGGCAGCGCGGCCCGAAGCTGTTCGACGGCGGCCATCTCGTGTTCCGGATTGGCGAAGGAATTGAGAAATGACACAGCAACCGCGTCAACGGCGACCTCTCCAAGTCGATTGGCGATCTCGTCCAGCGCACGCACATCGAGCGGGACGACGATTCCACCGTCTGCGCCGATGCGCTCGTCGACCTCAAATCGCATCTCGCGTTCGATGAGTGGCGCCGGCCGGTCGTAGTCCAGACGAAAAGCGACCGGTCGTCCGGCTCGGCCGATCTCGAGGACATCTCGAAAACCCATCGTAGTAACGAGGGCTGTCCGGGCCCCGCGTCTCTCGAGCAGCGTGTTGATTATGTGGGTCGTACCGTGCTTGAGGAGGTCGATCGCTGAGGGTACGACCTCGATCTCGGCGAGGCAGCTAAGAACGCCCTCAGCCAGATCGGTTCGGTTTGTAAGCCGTTTGCCGTAGACCACGGTGGCTCGCTCGGAGTCGTAACCCACGACATCGGTGAAGGTGCCGCCGATGTCGGATCCCACCAACACAGCCATATTCCACCAGCCTCCTCGCGACCCAACAGAGGTCGCGTCAAGCTCACTCTGCCATAGTCGACCGCAGAAGACCCCGACGGACCGTGTCGAGTAGAAGCGTGTCGAGTAGAAGCGTGTCGAGTAGAACTGCGTCGAATCGAGAGGGAACGATATGAGCGAGAACTCCAGGGCCTTCACTCAGAGCCTTTATGGATTCGACGCGGTGGTGCGCCGCATCAACAGCGAGCAGTGGGCGAACCAATCCCCATGCGAGAAGTGGGATGCCCGCGCCGTGGTTGACCACGTGGTCTTTGCCTGCGTCATGATCGGCGGACTCGCTGAAGGCCGCAACGCCGCTGTGCCTCGCACTGACGAGGACGGCCTTTTGCCAGCGATGATCGAAGATCACAGCATCGCACCGTGGATCAGTGCCGACGCGCGCGCCGTGGATCGCAGTGGCGATCCCAAGGTCTGGTGGAGTGAGCAGTTCGCGATCCTGTTGGACCGCTTGGATACGCCGGACGCCCTTCACAGCCCGGCGAAAAGTATGTGGGGGCATACCGATCTCGATGGTTTCTTGGAGTTCGGGCTGCACGATCCGCTGTGTCACACGTGGGACCTAGCCACCGCCGTCGGCCAGGAACCGCATCTTGATGAAGCGCTGTGCGAACTTGCCCTCGAGAACATCAAACATGAAGCGGACCGGATGCATCGGAAGTGGGTCCTAGGGCCGGCGCTCGAGACTCACCCTTCCGCAGCACCCTCGGCGCGGCTCCTCCGGTTTTGCGGTCGCGACGCTGCCTGACCGACCCGACGGGTTCAAGGTCAATGTCGCAATCCCTACGAGAGCGAGGTAATTGCGGCGGCTTACCTAAGGGTGAGCGGCCTCGATACGCAGCCGCTCTTCAGCGGCAGCGAGTCGAACCAAGACCTCGTCGAGCAGGCCAGCCGTCGCAGGTCCACCAGCATCGACCCCGCTCGTTTTTACCTGGATTGAGCTGCCGGCCGTGAGCTCGGTGGCCAGAGCAACCATCTCCGGCGACACGAGAACGGCGCCCGCCGGACCGACGGTTGGGTCAGCCGGGTCGGGGCGGCGGGCTTGCGAGCACAGCGCCCGGACCGTGCCTGGAGCGTCATTGCCCTCGGGGCAGCTGAGCTCGATATTCCGTACGACTGACCGCAGCTGGACGGCCAACTCGAGTGCATTAGCGATCGTCGCCAACGGCTCGACTCCGGCCGAAGACGCCCGCATTTGGGCCACTTGCTGCGGCGGCGGAGTTGAGAACGCCGGGCCGGACCGTTCAGGACTGGCAGAAATCAGCACCGCATCATTCAGCACATCGATCAGGTGGGATCGCGCCCTTTCACGCTGCCCCGGAAGATCCTCACCAGCGGCGAGAACAACTTCCCCGTACACCTTCATTTTGGGCTCGGTGCCGCTAGGCCTCACGACCACACGCGCCGTTTCGGTCTCGAAAACCAGACCGTCCGTTGTGGGCAGTCGACCTCCGGGCTGGGCCAGGTCGATCATGGCCTCAACCTCCTCGCCCCCGAGGCTGGTCGGAGGCCGTTGGCGCAGGACCTCCATAGCAGCAGTCATCGGCGGCACACCCTGGTCGACCGACTCGAAACGAATCGAGCGCTGACCGGTGACGTGTACACCGTGAGCACGGTGCAGCTCGTCGAGCGAATCAAGAAGAGTTCGACCCGATTGACGTAGATCGGCAACCATTTCCATGACGATGAGGGCGGCGCTTATGCCGTCTTTGTCGCTCACTGCGTCGCCAACGGAATAGCCGAGGGCTTCTTCGTAGCCGAGAACCGGTTGGGCAGCCGGGTAGTCATTCGCCGCTTGCATGATCCACTTGAAGCCGGTGAGGGTCTCCTCGTACTGGGCCCCGTGTGATGCTGCGATCTTGGCCAGTAGCCGCGAGCTCACCACCGTGTTCACTACCAATCGGTCAACATCCGGAGGCGCTGGCCGAGACAGCAGATGCTCGGCCAGC
>JBLINY010000196.1:0-5751 GCA_047638695.1 Acidimicrobiales bacterium
GGCAGCGACCTTCTTGAACTGACCGTTCGTGGCCAACGGAGGGTGCGGGTCGTAGCCGATCCACTCGTGGCCACCCAACCGAAAAGCCGAAACCAGCACGTGACGCTCAGAGTCGGGCCGAGCAAGGTCGACGCCGCGGTGCCATACGTCGGATCGATAAGCCAACAGCGATCCCGCTGATCCCGTCGCCGTTACCTCCGCTGCATACATCTGCGGATGGTCTTCGGGCAGAAGGGATTGGGTCTCGGCCGGTTCGCCCACCGACTTCGAACGGGGTACCAAGCGCGGAGCACCGGTATCGATATCGACGTCGGTGAGGTACAGGAAGCACTCGAGAAACGACCACCCCGACTCTGACCTGGTTGGAACCAACGAATGGTTGCGGTCGCGATGCAACGGCTGCTCGTAGTTCACCCGCCCCGAGTATTTCGACCACAGTCGAGTCTGATACAGGCGCAGGTCTTCTGACTCGAGGGCTCGTTCAGCGAAGTCGATGATTCGTGGGTGGAACAGCAGTTGGTTGAGGTTGGGCGAGTTCCTGAACGGAAACAACGTGGTGCCGCTGAACTGCTCGTTGCGAAAGGCGGGTCCGTCCTCGGGAACGTCACGGGACGAGTTACCCGACCGTCGGGGTTCGTCGGTCGGGTTCGGGATGACGTTGGGGATTTCGGCGACGGCGGAGTCGATTGTCGCTCTATCGACCAGCCCATCGAGCAGCACCCACCCCTCCTTGCGCCACAGCTGTGCTGCATCTGACAGCTGTGCTGCATCTGACAGCTGTGCTGCATCTGACAGCTCATGATTGACCATCAGAATCGGTAGCCCAGTGACTGCGGTGTGGGCAGCTCGCCGCCGATCACTTCAGCTGCCCGCAGTTGGGCCAACCGGTCTTCGTCGTAGCCGGCCAGGTCGGCGATGACCTCGTCGGTGTGTTCATCGAATCGAGGTGCCGGACCAACTGATCGTGGGCGGGTTCCGTCGATGAGGAACGGGCTGGCTATGTGGCGGACCGGACCCGTAACTGGATGGTCAACCACCTCGAGGTGGCTGGCGACCGGTTCGCTGGCCGGTGCCGACCACGGATCCAGCACCTCAGTGGCCGATCCCCCGGCGGCTCGCACCGCTGCAATGAGGGCTGCGGCCGAAGTCTCGCCTGCAGCGTCGACGGCTGCACGGCATGACTGGCCGCCGACCACGGCTACCCAGCACTTGTCGACGGTGGCGAACATGCCGGACACGGCCATCCCCGGTTCTCGGTTGCCCATTCGACCTACGTCGCGCCCGTCGCGGGCTGCAAGTACCAGTGAGTCCCCGTGCAGGCTCCAGGTTGCTTCCTGATGCGACATATCAATTTCGCTCCCCTCCCCCGTCGTGTCTCGCCTGTGCAGCCCCGCCAACAACGCGGTCGCGGCATGGACCCCAGCGATTGGATCCGGGTAGTAGATGTTCGAGATCCGGGCTCCCTCGTGGTCGTATCCTTGACGATGAGCGATGCCTCCCATCGCCTCGCCGATAGAGCCGTAGCCGGCTGCTCCCGAATACGGCCCGTCGATTCCGAACGCTGGCATACGCACCACGATCAGGTCGGGGTTCACCGCCTTCAGCGACTCCCAGTCGAGGCCCAACGATGGCATCACGTGGGCCGAGAAGTTGCACACGATCGCATCGACCGACCGCACCATGTCGAGGAACACTTCGCGACCCTCAGCGGCGGCAAGGCTGAGCACACAACCCTTCTTCCCACGGTTGAGAGCGTTGAACAGGCCACTGGCTTCGAAAAACCGATTGTCCGCAACCATGTCTTCCTGACCCGGGCGCATGCCGTGGTCGTACGAGCGCAACGCACGCCAACCATCGAATGGGTTCTGGGCTTCGAGCTTGATGACATCCATTCCCAACGGTCCGAGAACGTTGCCGACGTATGGCCCGGCCCAGGCAACCGTCATCTCGATGAGCTTCATGCCCTTCAGCCGAGCCAGATCAAGGGTGGGGGCAGCGTTGGCGTCGGTGGTACCCGTGGCCTCAGTCGGGCCAATGGGGTCGCCAATGCGGTCAAGGGTGTCCGCCCCGGTGTTGGAAACCGTCTGACGGGTCACCGGCAGTCCGACCCCTCGCCAGGCTGAACCGATTCCCTGCACCGTGCCATCAGGTGTGTCGATTGGCTGGAGGAACTGGCGCTCGGTGAGGTGTGGATCAGTGAGGGCATCGATCGGTGTGGTCACCATCCCAACGGCCCACGGAGTGTCGAGCGCGTGTTGGAAGATCTCGGCCTTGGTTCGTTCGCTGTACCAGGGGCGGATGATGTCCCACATCTCGTCGATGTGATGCACCCGCCGTTGCCGGTTCGAGAACTCGTGGTTGTCGACAAGGTCGGGGCGACCGTACAGCAGGCACTGCATCTCCCAATCAATGGCCCGGATCGAACCCGGGGTGACGAAACCATCGGCGCAAGGAATGGCCCCCGAGGGAAACGCGCTCGGCGGATGGGCACCCACCGGATTGCGGGGCCGTTCGCAGTGCAGCGCATCGGCGTAGGCCAGCTCGACGCTGCCGAGAAAGGCAGCGAGCCAGGTGACTTCGAGATGGTTGGCGTCTGACCGCACCAGATGCATGGCCCCAACCGCGGCCAGCGCTCCCGCCATGTACTGAGCCGGCCATCCCGGCAGGCGAAGGGGCGGCCCATCGGCATCGCGGTTGAATCCAAGGAATCCCGATTGAGCCTGCACGATGAGTTCATCGGAGATCACGCCGGAACGATCGGCATCGACTCCCCAGGCAGTCACCGAGACCAGCTTTGGGCCATCGGCACCGGTGAGCGAGGCATCGGTGAGCGCTGCGCCGGTGAGCAAGGGATCGATCTGAGGACGCAGGGAATCGTCGATCACCACGTGAGCCCATGTCGGCGAGATGTCACCGGCCGCCACGTTCGCCTTGCCGGCGTTCAGATGTATGTAGAGCGGACTGAGGCCGCGCACCGGCTCATCGTCTATCTGCTGATCTCGGGCCGGATCGCCGTCTGGTGGTTCGACCTTCACGACGATCGCACCGAGCATCGCCAGAAGCCGACCCGCGTAGGGTCCAGCGATCCCGCTGGCTGTTTCGAGCACGCGGAGTCCAGCAAGCGGAGGTGAAGGGACGACATCGGCCATGGGCTGAGCATAAGCATGTGGGCTAAACAGGCGCCATGACCTCAAGCGAGACGACCTCAAGCGAGAAGAAGCAACGTCCGAGCGGCGTCGATCAGCGTTCGTTCACCGGGTTCGACACCACGCTCACCGAACCGGGCATTCTCACCATCACGTTCAACAATCCCGAGCGGCTGAATGCATCGACCGCCCCGATGAAGCGTGACCTGGTCGAAACCCTTACCCAAGCCCAGATGGACGACACGATCCGAGTCATCATCTTCACCGGTAGCGGGCCAGCGTTCTGGGCTGGCGATGACCTCAGCGGCAAGCGCCCCAATAGCGACGATGCGGTGGTTCCTCCGATCTTCGGGGGCCATCACAACGCCATGGGCACGTACAACGGGTTGCGGGTAATCAGCCAGACCGTGAACACAGCGGTGCGCAACATCGACAAGTTGACTATCGCTGCCATCAACGGCTTCGCCATCCAAACCGGCTTCTCACTCGCCCTCGCCTGCGACTTCCGGGTGGCTGCCCGCTCGGCGAAGATGGGCAGCGCCACATTGCGGTTCGGCCTGCTGCCCGACGAGGGCGGCCAATATCTTCTGGTGCAGCATCTTGGTGTGGCGAAGGCCATGGACTTCATGATGCGGCGCCGCATTGTCGACGCCGAGGTAGCTCACGAGCTGGGCTTGGTGCATGAGCTGGTCGATGACGATCAGCTCATGAACGCCACCCTCGAGCTGGCAACCGAGCTTGCCAATGGTCCTCAGATGGCCATGCGCATGCTGAAGCGCTCGATCTATCTGGCCGCGGAACAGACCTGGGCCCATTCCCTCGAGGACATCGCCGCCCGCACAGCGGTGACCGATCATCACCCCGATGCGGTCGAGGGCGGCCGGGCCTTCCTCGAAAAGCGCGACGCTCAGTTCAACGCAGCGCTCGAGGGCCGAGAGCTTCCGGACATGAACGACATCCCGTGGGAAGCCAACTCTTGACCACAAGTCAGCACCGGCAGACGTGCGGCAGTGTGACGGAAGGCAGCGAGGTCGAGCTCGCCGACGACAACGTCCGACGACAACTCGTGCAAGCCATTCACGACTCGCCGACGATGCTGGTGCTGGCGGTGGCCGGCGGCGGCAATGCCGTGATCACCGATCTACTCGATGTTCCCGGCGCCTCACGCACGGTGCTCGAAATGCGGGTGCCGTATGCGGCTACGGCGATGGCCGACCTGTTGGCTCTCGACGACGACGAACCGTGGGGTGACTCCGAGCCTGAGGTTGGGGCGGTCTCGACATCAACCGCTCAGACCATGGCCGAGGCGTGCCTCGAACGAGCGCACCAGCTATCGCCCGATCATCACGACGTCATTGGCGTCGCCTGCACGGCGGCGTTGGTGACCGACAGAACAAAGAAGGGTGATCATCGAGCCCACATCGCCATCGCCCGCGGCAGCAGCCGCCATCACAACGGCCCGCCAATGGAGGTGGTGCAACAAAAGATCGAGCTCGAGAAGGGCCAGCGCGACCGCACCGGCGAAGACCGTGTGGTTGCTGACGCCATCCTCTCCCAAATCGCCGCCGCAATCACCCCGACCTAGTTCCGAAATTGCCCTTCTGAGGCACCGCTACGGTGCTTCAGAAGGACAAGTTCGCTGAAGGAGCGGCGATGCCGAGGACCAGGAGATGAGCCAACACCCTTCCTCGTGCTAGAGGTTTCCCCTATGGAACCGTTGTGCCGAGATCGGGTTTGCATCGTGACGGGCGCCGGCCGAGGTATCGGCCGAGCCCACGCCGAGCTGCTCGCCGAGCACGGCGCCAAGGTGGTGGTGAACGACATTGGCGCTGCTGTCGACGGCAGCGGTGCCGATCTCAGCCTGGCTGAACAGACCGTTGCCGGCATCGTCGAAGCGGGCGGCACGGCTGTCGCCAATCACGACGACGTTGCCGATTGGGAGGGCGCTCAGCGCCTGGTCAACACCGCCATAGAGGCTTACGGTGGGCTCGATGTGCTGGTAAACAACGCCGGCATCATTCGTGACCGTGTCCTGGTGAACATGACCGAGGACGAGTGGGACGGCGTCATTCGCACCCACCTCAAGGGCACGTTCGCCACCTCGAAGTGGGCGGGCACCTACTGGCGTGAACGAACCAAAGCAGGGCAAACGAACAACGCTCGCATCATCAACACCACTTCGGTGTCTGGCCTCTACGGGAACCTGGGTCAGACCAACTACGGGGCGGCCAAGGCCGGCATTGCGGTGTTCACCCAGATCGCAGCGACCGAACTCGGCCGTTACGGGGTCAGTGTCAACGCCATTGCTCCCCTTGCGCTCACCCGCATGAACGCGTCGCTGCCGGTGATGACCGATGCCACCGACGAGGCCCGCGACACGCTGTCGCCTCGCAAGATCGCAGAAGTGGCGGTGTGGCTGGCGTCGGCCGGATCGGCCGACATTACCGGCCGAGTGTTCGAGGCATCAGGTGAGTTCCTCGCCATTGCCGAAGGCTGGCATCGGGGGCCAACGGCCCCGGGGGTCAGCGACATCGACGAGATCGACGCCGTGGCCAGGCGCCTCTTGGCCGAGGCACGACCCAACGCTGACATCGACGGCCAAGAC
>JBLINY010000197.1:0-5737 GCA_047638695.1 Acidimicrobiales bacterium
CACTCATTGCCGTGATTATGGCCGGTGGTATCGAGTGGTACGCCAAACGCCGTCCCGCCGGTGCACCCGTGACCTGGGCCGAAGCGATGGTCGGTTCGGTCTACGTCTTCTTCGTCATGTTCCTGGTGTTCGGTGTGGTGCCGCATCAGTGGCTCACCCTGGCCGAGAACGAGTGGAGCTTTCGCGCCGATCGTCTCTTCGATGCGGGCGGTCTCATCAAGGCCAAGAGCCAAGGTGGCTGGTTCCCGTTCGAAGTCACCCTTCGGGTCGTCTCTGACTCAATCGCCGCCATCATCTACATCGTCTTCCTCGGTGGTCTGCAGACGATGTGGGGTCGTTGGCAGAAGCGGGGCGATCGGGCAAACACTCAGGCCGCAGCGATCCCCAAAAGTGCGTACGGTCGCCCTCTCGTGAGAAAGGGCTGATCGGTCATGGTCACCACTGACGCCAATCCGCCCCTTCCGGAGTTCCGCGACGACTACGTCCTCGTTGAGGTCGATAGCGACTACCTGGGACGGGCCGTCAAGCCCAAGCAGTTCATCCATATCGACCAGTCCGAGTGCATCGCGTGCGAGGGCTGCGTCGATATCTGCCCGTGGAAGTGCATTCACATGCAGCCCACGGAGGCCATCTCCGAGAGCTTTGGCATAGCCAAGCCCGGTGACGATCCCTCAGATGCCTTCATCTTCACCATCGATGACGACGTCTGCACCCGGTGTGCCCTGTGCGTCGATCGCTGCCCGACCGGCGTGATCATCCTGGGCAAGATCGACACTGCCAGCATCACTGGCGACCACCACCAACGAACTGACTCGCACGGCTATGGCTACGGCATGCGCCTCGCCTGAGCTCAATCGACCGAAAGCACCTCCCAGGAACCCCAATGGCAAAGTCGATTCAAGACAAGCCCACAATGGCCGAGAAGGCACAGGCCCAGATGTCGCAGATTACGGGCAACGTGCAGAGTTCGCAGGCATGGAACTCGATCTTTCGACCGGGCTCGGTCTTCCGAAAGGGCTACACCGACAGCCCTCGGAACCGGTCCTACGTGATCATGAACAGCGTGCTTTATCACCTTCATCCGGTGAAGGTGAAGCGTCACGCGGTAAAGGTCAGCTACACGCTCTGCCTCGGCGGGCTTAGTTTTTTCCTTTTCATTCTGCTCACGGTTACGGGCATCTTCTTGATGTTCTTCTATCGGCCCACTGCGGCTGCGGCCTGGGACGACATCTACATTCTGCAGACCTCGGTCACCTTTGGTCTGCTTGTTCGCAACATGCACCGGTGGGGAGCCCACCTCATGGTGCTTTCTGTCTTCCTTCATATGGCTCGGGTCTTTTACCACGGTGCCTATAAAGCACCTCGCGAGTTCAACTGGGTCATCGGCACGTTCTTGCTGCAGTTCACCTTGCTGCTGTCGTTCACGGGGTACCTGCTGCCGTGGGATCAGTTGGCGCTCTGGGCTGTCACCGTTGGCACCAACATGATGGGCTATACCCCGGTGTTTGGTGACCAGGTGCGCTTCGTGCTGTTGGGCGGCAAGGTCATTGGTACCGACACGCTATTGCGTTGGTACGTCCTACATGTTCTCCTCTTGCCGTTCGTCACCGTCATCTTCATGGCCATCCACTTCTGGCGGGTCCGTAAAGATGGCGGTATCTCCGGGCCGCTCTAGGCCGCCCGTCCGCACCACACCGCCCGTCCGCACCACACCGCCCAGCCCTCGTATCCGCACTAGATTTCTCGATACCTTTCCTCGATCAGGACCAGAGCACCGAATGACTGAGATCCCAGAGCATCTCCGAAAAAGAGCCGAAGAAGCCCGCAAAAAGGCTGAAGGGGCCAAAGCCGACGCCGCCCCCGAAGCAGCCGCGCCCGCTGGCAGCAGCGATGGCGGAGGCTCGGCCGAGGGCTCGAAGATCCCGGCCCATCTGCTCGAGCGCTCCAAGTCGGCCAAGCAGCGCGGCGCCACCACTGCGGTTGCCCCTGCTGCTGCAGCTGCTGGTACGGCCGTGGCCGCTGCAACAGCCGTCGCCGACCTTCCTGCGATGTCGGGTCCGGGCGGTCACACGCAACGGCTGCTCACCGTGGTCAAGTCTGGATCAATTCAAGACGTCAAAATGAAGCCGCTCGACAAGGTGCACACCTGGCCGCACCTCATCGTTGTTGAGTTTGGCGCCGCCTTGTTCTGTACTGCGTTCACCACAATTTTCTCGATCTTTGTGAACGCTCCGTTGCTGGCACTGGCGAATGTCAACCAAACCCCGAACCCCTCCAAGGCACCCTGGTACTTCCTGGGTCTGCAGGAACTCCTCACGATGTTCCACCCCATGGTGGCTGGCGTGACCATTCCCGGCATCGGCTTGATTATTCTTACGATGGCACCGTTCATCGACAAGAACCCGAGCAACAAGCCAGAAGATCGCAAGTTTGCCGTGTCGATGTTCACCATCTTCATGATGTTCTGGTCGGTTCTCGTCCTGATCGGGTCGTTCTTCCGAGGCCCGGGTTTCAACTTTGTCTTCCCCTGGGCCGACGGCCTGTTCTTCGAGCTCTAAGAGAAAGAGCGTGTTGCAATGATCTGGTTCATTATCGCCATCGTCGTTCTTGCCATCCTCGCCCTCGGCGCCGTTGGTGTCTCGCTTCGTAAGCGCGACACCAATGAGGCCTACGGGCAGTTGGCCAACGAGACGGTTAAACGCGACCGGTCGTCCGTCGAGCTGTCTGAGTCGGTGCCGGCTGGTCAAGCCGCCACAGGCCGGGCGCTCGAAGCGACCGTTCGAACCGAGCAGCGGGGCGGTGGCACCCTGGTCAGCGCAGGTTCGGCGGCGCCGGTGGCCTACGTGCCACCGGACCCCGAGACGGTTGGTGTCGCTCGACGTCAGTTTCTCAACCGGGGAATAGTGGCCATGTTTGGCCTCGGGCTCTCCGGCTTTGGCGCTGCGTGCATTGGCTTTCTCTGGCCGCAGGGTGCCAGCGGCTTTGGTTCGGTCATCAACGTCGGCCGCATCAGCGATATCCAAGCCAAGATCCTCGCCGGCGGTGGCTTCTTCTATGTGCCCGAGGGCCGCATGTGGATTACCGAGTACCCCTCATCGGCACTCGAAAAGGCGTCCAGTTCCTACGGCTTCTTCCCCCAGGTGGAAGAGGGTCTGCGAGCTGGCGTTGTTGCCCTTTACCAAACGTGCCCGCACCTGGGCTGCCGTGTTCCTGAATGTGGAACATCGCAGTGGTTCGAGTGCCCGTGCCACGGTTCGCAGTACAACCGCGTCGGCGAGAAGAAGGGCGGCCCAGCGCCGCGAGGCATGGATCGCTTCCCCATGAAGGTCACGGCAGCCAACGAGCTGTCGGTGGATACCGGCACCGTCATCCAGGGACCGGCGATTGGTACCAACACCACCGGCCAAGAGGCCGAGGGTCCCAACTGCATTAGCGGTGGTTCTCACTGATGGATCAGGCATTTCTCACGGGCACAGCGCTGCTCGCGGCCGACTTCCGGGTTATTGGCCTCACGGTCTTTACCGTTGTCATTGTTGGCTTTGTTGCGCTGTTCATCCGCAATATGCTCGAAGCACGAGCCGAACTCGGCTCAGAGATCGAGCTCGCTGCCAACAAGAAGGAGTATCTCTCCGACGAGGATCTCGAAGGCTCGAAGCTTGACAAGTCGCTTAGCTTCGCGCTGGTCACTCTTGGCGTCTGCTCGCTGGCACTGCCGTTCTACTGGCTGGCCGAGCCGGGCCGCCAAGAGGGCGCCGTCGATGCATATCAGCTGAACTTCGAGAGCCGGGGCGAAGGCCTCTACCTCGAGGGCGCACAATGTGTGAACTGCCACTCGGCCGGTGGTGCTGGTGGCAGCGCCCCCTACGTCCTGCAAGACGGTGATGGCCAGTTCGTCGCCAACGCAGCATGGAATGCTCCCGCCCTTGATGATGTCTTGCTTCGCTACAGCGAGGACGAAGTTCGTTACATCTTGAACTTCGGTCGGCCTGGCTCGCCCATGGCCGCCTGGGGCACCCCGGGCGGTGGTCCGCTGACAACACAGCAGGTCCAGAACCTCATCGAGTACATCGACACCTTCCAGGTGCAGACGCTCGACACGATCGCCATCAACGAATCAAGCGATCCTGACGCTAGCAATCTGGCTGCCGAAGAGGTGGCCGCTGCCATCTACACCGAAGTCGATCGATCCATCGAAGCTGGAGAGTTCGAGACCGTCGGCGAGGCCGTCTTCAACCTCGGTCTGTTCAGCGACTTCCGGAACGGCTCGCTCTCTTGCGCTCGTTGTCACACGGCCGGTTGGTCGCTCGGAGCCGGTGCCTTTCCAGATCTGCTCAGCGACAGCGTTTCCGGTTGCGGGGGCGGCAACCCATCTGGGATTGGCTTCAACCTTTGCTCCGGTTCGACGAGGGATCGCTTCCCCGACGACTCGTGGAAGCAGCCCAATGGCGACTGGCTACCTGCTGGTGGCTTCACCGACGACGATGGCCGGCCTTACATCTTGTCGCTGGACGAGCAGCGCATCTTCCTCAATGAGAAGGGCGCTCCTGTCACCGAGCGCACCGACGATGCTGGCAATGCCGTCCTCTACCTGATCATCGAGGGCGGCGACGTCGCCGACTGCCTCTCAATATCCAATCTGTGGGAGCCCGAAACGGGCGAACCGTATGCGTACGACGCGTCTATTCCGGTCGCCTACGACTCCGAACTAAGCAGCTTCATCGACCCCGACCGAATTGCCGTCGACGATTTCGACGGTGATGCCTTCACGCTCGCCGACGGTCGAATCGTCAGTGAATGCACCGTTGTTGAAATGCCGGATCGTACGAGCCAGGCTCATTACGACTTCGTCTACAGCGGGGCGGATGCCGGCGCCGGATACGGCCAGGGCGGCCAAAGCCACGCCGGCATGATGCCCAGCTTTGGTGGAAGCCTCCCTCCTGATCTGATTCAGGCTGTCGTTGACTACGAGAGGGGCCTTTAATGCTTCTTGCTCTGATTGATGGACTGTCCTTCGACCCGTTCTTTCGCGGGTTCCTTAGCGTCATGGTCGGCGTCGTGGTGATGATCGGCGGTACCTACCTCCTGATCGCCACCAACAGTGGCGCCCGCACCGGTGGCATGATCGCCGCTTCTGCCTTCTTTGGTTGGATGTTCATGATGGGACTCGTCTGGACGCTCTACGGCATTGGTTGGCGGGGCCAGGCTCCTACGTGGGAGCTTGTCGAGATCAGCGGCGACAACCCGGCCAGCGAAAACGACGGCCTGGTATTTGCAGAGAACGAACGAGCCCAAACCCTTGGCTTCGCCCTCGAGAGCTTTGATGTCGCCGAAGGTGTTGATCTAGGCGACCCTGACGCGGCTCAGAACGACGCCGTCGCCCGGGCGAAGGCCAACAAGGACAATCTCAACGATTGGCGCTATCTGGCCACCTCCAACCCGACTCGAGGTGAAGCCCAATCGGCAGCGGACGAGCACCTGGCTGAGGAGCATGTCTTCGACAGCACGGCCGACTACGTGCCGCTCCAGTTTGGCGCCTACAACATCGGTGGCAAGCCGCTCCTGAAGGACAACCCGAACGTCTTCGATCGAGTGATCCACAAGATCGACACGATGACGCTTCATGCCGTTCACAGCGAAGAGCTGATGATCATCCAGGTCCAGGGAGCCGTCGAACAACCTACGTTGCCTGGTCAACCGCCTCCCGTCGCCACCGCCGACCCGGAGAAGTCGGTGTTCA
>JBLINY010000198.1:0-5733 GCA_047638695.1 Acidimicrobiales bacterium
GATCGAAGCCCTTGACCAATGGCTAGTTGAACAACTTGATAGTGAGGAGCTGCGCCGCCTCAGACACCGCGGCAGAGGCCAGACACCACGCCAACTCCAACACCTCACGCACCAAGCCCTCGAAGCCCTCGAAGCCGCGGAAGGTTCGCTCTAGCGAGACCCGTGGGTGTGACCGATAACGATCGACGCTGCCATCCGCCCGCGCTGTCCGAAGACGGCACGACTGTTGCACCCGGAAACGCTCACTGAAGGCCAGGCCGTCGTTGCCGCTCGGGTCTGTCCCTGGTGCTACTGCAGCCGAGACGGTCGGGCGAGCTGTGAGTGCCTTCATCGGACGATTGTTCCGGTCGCCCGTCGAGACGCCCGGTGCCCGTCCGGTCACCGACAATATCGGATGGTCGTGGGGCCTGGTTTCGGAGTGGCTTTAGCGTTGTTACCGGGTGGGGTGACTCGCTTTGGGCAAGGCTGTGGATTGCTCATTTCATGCTGACCGATCCGGCGTCGTTTCCAATCGCACGTGGCTGGCTGTCGAGTGGCGAGGTATCACTCAACGAGTTGGGCGGCCGGGACGTGACCCCGGGGCACGGGTTACGGTGCCGGACAGAAGACCGAAATGGGAAAGCGACTTATGAGGACCACGACGCTGTGGACAAGGGCGGCGATCCGGCCATTCGCGGCGATCCTGCTGTCGGCGATCCTGGTGCTGGCCGGTTGTGGAAGTGACGATGGCAGCGGCGGGGATTCGTCAGGATCCGGAGCCGAGGCTAGCGCTGATTCCGACAATGCGGAGGGGGACAACAGCTCCGGTGGGGACGACAGCTCGGACGATCAGCCGGTCGATGAAGGCGCCGTTGAGGGCCAGACCGGCAGCACTATCACCGTCGATGGAGCGACGTTTGACGCGACGGTCTTCCGATGTGAACTCGAAGAAGACTTCTACGGGGAGATGCCCGATCCTGGTGACCTCGATCTCGCTGCGCGATCCGACGGCGGGGATGTGAGCATCGATTTGATCCACCGGGATGACGCCCGCGGTCCCGCCGGCGAGCTATTCGAACAGCAGATTCATGAGCTCCGGCTGAATTCCCCGGGCGAGGAGTACTCGAATCGCTCGGCCACCAACCTCGATGGCGCATGGTTCCGAGGAGGTGTGCCGGCCCTCGGCGACCAGGAACCCGGCGATCCACTCAACGAGCCACCGTTCATAGTCGCTGGCACCCGGATCACCGGCAGCATGCTTCTTCTGCAGGATTTCCCCGAAGGGACCGCCACGGTGGAAGTCGGGTTCGATCTCGTTGTCCCGTCCGAAAAGTTCGCATGTTGAGTCTGGCAAGCCGTTTGTTGGAGAACTGAATCACACGCATCTCGGGGAGCTGTCCGGTGCAACCCGCTTCTCGACCGCCGGTTCTGACCAGAGGCTCGCTGACCGCTTCCGAGCATACGGAGATTCATCGATCGCCTCGACCAACGAAACCTCTAGCAGCACCACCAACAGCGATGACCCGCTAACAGGCATGATCGGGCGGGTCCTGTCTCGTTTCGTTGGTTGATTCGGGCGTGGATACCGTGCGGCCCCGCTTTGTCCGGCGCTATCGCGGGTTGGGATGGGGCGATTCTGTCTAGGCATGCCTTTCGCTTAGGTCTCAGCAGCGTCCGTCTCGGCGAATATCGCCCACCACAATCCCGAGGCTCGGTCCGAACCAACCTCAGACCCCAAGCCAGGCAAACACCGCTCGAAGCCCTGCGGGTGTTCCATTTGTGGCCTCGAGGCGAGCTGGTAGCTCTTCGGTGACTGCCATCTCTGAGACCTCAGGCGCCCTGACCAGGCATCCAGTAGCGTTTCTCGCACGGTACCCATAGCCTCCACCGGAATCTCCGGGAGCCGGCATGAGCGTGCGGGTTGCGGTCGGTCATCGGGCCTGGTCTGAGTGTCGTTACCGGGTGGTCGGTGCCGGTGAGTTGTTTCGGTCCGACCAGCATCGTGCTGAGTTCAGGTGCGCACACCAAGGTCGGCCCTCACCGAATGTGCCCCGAATGCTCAGCTAGTCTCCGATCCATGGCTGGACTGCACGGAGGGAACGAGTGATGAATTGGCGACCGAGGGCGAGCCTTGTCGTCGTGTTTCTAGTGTTTGCTGGGTCATGTGGCGGCGACAGCGATACCTCGACCGAGGCGGACACGACCAGCGCTTTATCGGTTGTGTCCGACTTGGGAGAAAACGACCAGGCTGCTGACGGGCAGGAAACCGACGGTGGCGATGCGGCCGACCTCGCAGAGGATCTTGCCGAATCACTGACCGACCAGCAGGCCGCGCAGGGCGGTGGTGGGGCGGTCTTGGTCGTGGGGGACGATGAATGGACGTTCGATTCGGTGCTTTGTGCGTTCGGTGAGGACCAGATCGGTCAAGAAGGCGCCGAGTTCGTTCTATCCAGCATCCAGGACGGCCTGCAGATGTACGCGACCATTGATTCGTTTGGTCACTCGGTGAGTCTGAACGACATCGAGGACTTCGAGGACCCTTCGGTGGATCTCGGCTCCACTGGTGATGGCTTCATCATCGTGAACGGGAAAGACATCAACGCAGAAGCCGATTTCCGCGATGGAACCAGCGACGGGTTCGAGACGGTCACTGGCACGTTCACCGCGACCTGCCCGTGACCCTCACACACGGTTCTGGATGACCACAAGCTCACTCACCGGCATGAGCGGTTGGGTTGGGGCGGTCCGTTCGGGCTGGGCTGAGTGTTGTTACCGAGCGTCGTTGGATGCTGATGGTTGATCGGCTGTGGGACGGTGACGTTTCTTCTACCGAGGTGTGGGGTCGACTCGGCTGTAGGCACGTGATTCCGAGTCGACGAGCGTCTTGATGAAGAGTTGTGCGAGCGTGCCGCCAGGAACGTCGAATACGAGGCGGACCGGATGCATTGGAGGTTGGCGCTGGGCTCGGCACTCGATGCTGATCCTCCAGCAGCATCTCTCTGAGCGGATGTTCCTCAAGGTCGACGTGACGAAGTGTCAACCCGCCCAACTCGCCGAAGCGGAGGCCCGAGGTTGCAGCTACCCACACGAGCGCCCGGAACCGGGGGTGGATTGCTTCGGCGACCCGTGAGACGTCGTCCCAGTCCAGTGGTGGGCGTTCGACTGTTCGTTCGACGGCAGCACCTTTGATGTGGACCGGGTTGGCCCGAAGTAGTCCGTCGTCGAGGGCGGTGTCCATGATTGTGCGGAACAGTCGGTAGACCTACGCTGAGGTGTTGGCGTGAAGGTCGGACTTGGTAGGTTGCCATGCCAGGCCCGAACCGAGGCCGGTGTGATTTTCCTACGTTCGACGGTTTCGAAGTCGGTGAGGATGTGGGTTAGCTGCGAGGCGTAGGTGTAGCGGGTGCGTGGTCGTAGGTCCCGGTTTTCTAACCATCGGGCCGAGTACCCACCGAACGTCTCCCGCCCATCTGATGGGTTGACGTGGCGGCCGCCGAGGATGTCGGTCTCCATCCCGGCCAGCCAAGCGCGGGCTTCGGCTTTGGTGGCGAACGTGGTGTCGGCCGGAACCTGATTTCCAAGATGCCAATACCGCGCCTGATAGCGGTCGTTCGCTTCGCTCACTTACCGAGTTGTTCGGCAGGGCCTCACAACGTCGCCGGTTGTTGATCCGACCGGAGCCGCAACTGGGGTAGTGCTTGGGAGGAAGGCTCGTATGGAGATCGGACCGCGAGAATCGAACCTTGTGCAGTCAGCTCAGGTACCTGACGCCCGTTAGTCGTTCTGAGACGTTCCAGAGTTCGGCTGCCACGTGTTCATCGCGAGCCAAGTCGGTCGACGGGGCTAACTCGGGTGGTCCGGTCGTTTCTTTGCGCCTGAGCGGGCCGTAGTACTGGCCGCCCTCAGCCGCCGGATCGACGGCGGCGCGCAGAGTCGGTAGTGCCCCGGCGTCGGCGCCTTGAAGCAGCAGCTTTGCCAACGGCTTGGCCAAGCTGCTCCAGCGGCTCATGCCGTCGAAAAGCGAGGTGACCGATACGCCAGGATGAACCGCCAACGAGGCAATCGGATGTCCCGCAGCCCGCACCCGGCGGTCGAGCTCGTAGGCGAAAAGCAGGTTCGCCAGCTTCGACCGGCGATAGGCCTTCATCGGCTCGTAGCCAACACCGGTGTTGAACATCAGGTCGTCGAAGTCCATGTCGGCCTCCTTGTGGGCGATCGAGCTGACCGTCACCACACGGGCCGAGGGCGCGGCTAAGAGCTTGACGAGAAGTCGGCCGGTCAGGGCGAAGTGGCCGAGGTGGTTGGTGCCGAACTGTCGCTCGAAACCGTCGGCCGTCTTGCCATAAGGGACAGCCATGATTCCGGCGTTGTTGACGAGGATGTCGAGCTTGCCGAATCGATGATCGAAGTCGACGGCGAACGCCTCGATCGACCCAAGATCGGCCATGTCGAGGCTCATCACAACGGCCAGGGCATCGCCAGCGGCTCGCAGTTGGTGGGCCGCCGCTGTGCCCTTGGCTTCATCTCGACAGGCCAACACCACCGTGGCGCCACGACGGCTGAAAACCCTGGCCGCTTCTAGCCCGATACCACTGTTGGCACCGGTTACGACGACGATCTTGCCCGTGAGGTCGGGTAGATCAGCGACGCCCCATCCCTTGTATCTCACCGCGACCACCTTTCGTCGTACTCGTGCGGGTAGCGGTGCGCGCTACTTAGGCCGTGGGCAGCCAGTTTGCTATGGCCTCGCCGATTTCGTGCGGGCTGTCTTCCTGGACGAAGTGGTTCCCGGCAACAGTGATCTCGGTCTGGTTTGGCCAGGCCTGACAGAACTCGAGCGCTGGACCGGTTAGCAGGGCTCCGGGCTCGGCGGCAACGAGCAACTTAGGGACGTCGGACTGACTGAGCCAGTCTGCGTAGCTCTGCACGATCTCGACCACGTCGGCTGGCTGGCCGTCAATGGGGATCTGGCGGGGCCAGGTGAGCGTTGGTCGACGGTCCTCGGGAAGGAGGAACGGTCGGCGGTACTCGTCGTGCTCGTCCTGAGTAAGTTGCCGTTGAATCGAGCCGGGCAGTACAGCTTCAACGAAGAGATTCTTGTCGATGACCATGTCTTCGCCGGCGGGCGAACGGAAGCCCTTGAAGATCCCCGCGGCCGCTTCGGGGAACTCGTCCCATGAGATGGGGCGGACAATGGCCTCCATGTAGGCGATGCCGGCCGTCCTGTCCTGGTTTCGATTGGCCCAGTCGAAACCGAGGGCGGAACCCCAGTCGTGGATAACCAAGGTGATCTCATCGCCCAGATCGAGCTGGTCGAGCAATCCGTCGAGATACTGCCGATGCTCGACGAAGGTGTAGGAGTCGGGGCCCTTGTCGTCGAGTTTGTCGGAGTCGCCCTGGCCGATCAGATCGGGAGCGATGCAACGAGCCTTCGTCGATAGGTGGGGGATGATGTTTCGCCACAGGTACGACGATGTTGGGTTGCCATGGAGGAACACCACCGTGGGGCCTTCGCCGACCTCGTGGTACGCCATGCGTTTTCCGTTGACGGTCTTGTACTGCTTGGTCAACGGGGTCACGCTGAGATCACTCATCTGGGGTTCAATTCCTACTTGTTGGGGAGAGGTCCTATTTGTTCGCGGACAGGGCCTAGTTGTTGGGGACAGGGACGTCAGGCTGGCACATAGGCGGTGATGGCGTCAGCAGCCTCGCCTGCGTCGTAACGGCTGATTAGCTCGTCGAAGTCGACCTTGA
>JBLINY010000199.1:0-5688 GCA_047638695.1 Acidimicrobiales bacterium
GTCAAGAAAGGCGATTTTACCAATGACTGGGTCGCAGCGGCGCTGCGAGCCGATGACTGTCAGATCGACTGAACTGTGACGTCGACCGACAGACTTTTTGCCATTGTTGGGAAAGGCTGCCGATCGTTGAGCCGGGGCCCGAGCGGCATAGATCGAAAGGCCTACTACCGCGAGGGGTGGCTTGAAGCGGCGCGCCGGTTGGACATCGAATTCATCGATTTGGGATCGGGTTTTCTGCGGCTGTCCGCTGCTCACGGGGGAACGACCTTCCACGGTGCCGAAGTCGGTGTGGACGACATTGCGACCTACCACTTGGCTGGCGACAAGCAACTAACCGATCAGCTGATGCGAGATGCCGGAATCCCGCGCCCAACGTGCAGCATCCACGCAGCCGGTGCCTCAGCGCTGACCGACGAGCTGCGCCGCTCCGGATGGATGCATGTGATCAAACCGGCAGCCGGCAGTGGCGGTGGCCGGGGGGTAACGGTGTCGCCTGGTTCGCGAAACATGGCACTACGTGCAATTGTCGAGGCCTCGGCATACGGCTCTCAGATAATGTGTGAGGAGCATCAATCAGGCCGAGTTTGCCGAGCCCTAGTGTTTGATGGCGAAGTGCTGGACGCTGTTGTTCGAGGCCCGGCAAACGTGACGGGCGACGGAGAGTTGAGTGTGGCCCAGCTCGTCAAGATGGAAAACCGGCGTCGAGCAACGTTGGGCGATAAGGCTACGGGTTTCATCGAGGTTGGCACCGACTTCCTGGCCACACTTTCGCATCAAGAGTTGGGGCGTTCGGATGTGCCGCGGCGCGGACAGCGGGTCGCAGTTTCGGGGCGCAGCAACAGTGGGTCAGAACTGGAGACCTGCCGTCTGGAACTCGATCTCCCCGGCCAAGCGACGGCTGCTCTCGCCGCCGATGCCGTGGGAGTGCGTCTTGCGGGCGTCGACCTCGTTCTGGACGCGGCTGATGCCGTGGCATCGGTGCTAGAAGTCAACACAACTCCCGGCCTGCATTGGCACACACTCGTACGCAACGAACCCTACGACGTGTTCACCCAGATTCTGAAGAGAGTCGTCGCCCGATGAAGTTGCGGGCCCAGTTGGCCGTGTTCTGGACAGTGGGGCCTGGGTCACTCAGCCGAAGATAGGGGAGCGCTGGCCGCTTCATCGGAACCGACGCCCAGCGAAGCAGCTCGCCCGGCGAGATCTGTCGAGCTGCTTTGAAATCACCAAAGGGATACCAGTACCACGCGTTCCGATCGGGCGGGCCGAGCTCGGGCTTCTCGCCGCGTGCCTGTTGATACACAGCGGTAACCAAGTCGACTCCGCTGCGCTGGATGAGCTCAGCGGCCGCTGTGATTCGGTGATTGCACTCAATCAGTTTCAGCTGACCGTCACGCTCATCGAGCTTGAACTCGACGTTGCCGATACCTTCGAGGCCCAGGCCCTCGAAAAAGCGCCGTCCGAGTTCAGCCGTGGCTTCGAGGTGAATCATTTCATGGATCGTCGCTGGCCCTTCGTTGAGAGGGTGACGTCGGTAGACTCGCTTGGTGAATTCACCAAGCGTCTGGCCGTCCTGACGCAGGGCGTAGTAGCTGCTGAGGAGAGCGTCGCTGCCAGGCACGAATTCCATGATCATGATGCCCTGCGGCAGGTCCACCAGTTCAGTGACAGCAGCCAACATCTCCTCAGCAGTGTCGGCACGAAGGAACTTTCGACCTGTTCGCCTGGTCAGTTCGTACGTTGCGCGGGGCTTAATCAGAACTGGAAACGTAACGTCGTCGCTGAACATCTCGAGGTCAGCGACTGAAGATAAGGACCACTGCTTTGGCGTGGGAATGCCGATCTTCTCGGCGAGTTCGGCCGTTGTCTGCTTGTCCAGCATGGCTTTGAGGATCTCGGGCTTGATGAGCGATGGAAGATGGGATTCCTTGAGCCGATCGTAGTGATTGGCATGGAACATGAGGCTTGGATCGCTCAGCGGTATAACGACTGCTCCCGACCACTTCTGACCCTCGGATGCAAACCACTCGTCGATCGAGATTTCCGTTACTTCGGTGCCGAGTCGAGCGGGTAGGACTCCCCGGACCCGGTGAGCTGGCGATCGATCCTCGGCGACGGTGACAACGCGAATTCCCTGTCGCACGAGGCATCGAGCGGCGGCGACAGCGTTATCAGCTCCACCGACGAGAACTGCAGGTGGGGCCGCTGTGTCATGATTGAGCGGTGGCACGAATCTCCTTGCGGCGTCTTTTCGATTTCATGACCGAGATGCTAACGGCGGGAGGCGCCGCACCTGGCGACGCATCCACGGTCGCTGCAGTGTTGCTGTGGGCCGACGAACGTGGAAAGTTCCCCCAGGGCAGCATTTGGGTTGAGGTGCTCAATGAACGGCTCCAGTCCAGGTCGCTCCGATCGCCAGCCGACCCAGTCGTCTGCTCTAGCGACGGAGCAATGGCGCTGGTCGATGCCGGGATGGGTTTTGGTCAGGTTGCAGCGACGCGTGCGGCCGACCTCGCCGTCGAGCTAGCCAATGACTATGGCGTCGGCGTCGTTTCAGTGAAAAATAGTAATCATTTCGGCGCTGCCGGCTACTACGTCGGTCTCATCGCTGACCGGGGTTGTGTCGGTGTCGCAATGACGAACGCGTTCCCAAAGGTCGCAGCGGAGAATGGAACGCGGGCAGCGCTCGGTACGAATCCGGTCGCGTTTGGTGCGCCGGTGCGGAGCGAGCCGCCACTGATTGCCGACTTCTCCTCCGGGAGTCTGGCAGGTTCCCGTGTGCGTGAGGCCGTGAGCCGTGGCGAACAATTGCCTACCGGTATGGTCGTGGATGCGGACGGAAGGCCAACGACCGACCCGCGGGCCCTGGACGCGGGTGGGGTAATGCTGCCGGCTAGCGGACCAAAGGGCTATGGCTTAGGACTGATGGTCGAGGTCCTGACGGCATGTCTCGCCGGTGGCGCGATCGGAGAGGACATCGGGTCAGTCTTCGATGTGGAAACTGAGGCTGGTCTTTCGCACCTCCTGCTCGCGGTGCGGCCATCCGATCCGCACTTCGATCTACGAGTGAAGTCTCTCGGTGACTTCGTCCGGCAATCGGGCGAGGCGGTCCGGCTCCCGGGTCAGAGAGGTCCCGACCTTTCCAACTCGGCCTCCGATGCCGGAATCGAGTTACCGGAACAGACCCGGCTGGCGCTGAAGAGATCAGCCGAGCGTCTCGACCTCGAGATGCCAGAGGAGCTCCAGTAAGGGGTTGAGTAACTCTGGGCACATCTCTTCATCGGCCGGCGTCCCATCTGGAGTACCATTTGACCTATATCGGCCGGTGGCGGGTTGGCCGACTCTAGGAGGGTGAAGATGGCGGCGTTGTCTGTACGGAGGGTCTTCAACGGCCGTAAATCGTCGCGACAAGGCGTACCGACGATGCTGCGATCGCCATTCGTTGCGGTAATCCTTCACCCTTTATTGGTACTCGTGACTTGTGGTGTGGTTACGGCCACCTCGGTTGACTTTGTCTCAGACAACCCCGTCTTGCACACGGCGGAAGCCACTCTGGTCGTTGGTCGTATCGACGTGCCTGCCAACGCTGTGCCAGGCTACGTGCAGGCGAACACCACTCTCGCAGGTACCTACAGCCGATTTGTTGGATCCGACGCCCATCTTGATGAGATGGCCTTCCTCACGGATGTCGAGCCAGCGGACTTGCTTCGGCTGGGCACTATCGAAGCAAGCAACATTGAACAGTCAGGCATTATCCGAGTGCGTGCCGAGTCCACTGACGAACAAAATGCCATCCAGTTGGCCGATATCGCCAGTTCCGCGCTGACCAGAATAGTGTCCGGCGTGAATGACCCCTCGATCGATGGCGATGAGCTGTTCTCCGAGCACGCAGAAGCATCGGCCTCCCTCGCATCAGCCCAATCTGATGTCGACGAACTGCAAAGAGATCTGGCCTTCTTCCTGAACGCCGATCCGGAGAACGAGTTGCCAGGTGCAACTACCAACGCAGAGAACGCCGCAGCAACCGAGGAACTCCTTCTCAATGCGCGAGCAGATTTCACTCAGCAACAACTCCGAGCTACTACCTTGGCGAGTCTGTACCTGGAGAGCCAGCGACCTCGCGCCGATGGCGAGTTGATTCGTGTCCTGACGGCCGCAGACAGCGTCGGGAGTAACAGGTCAGCGCAGGTTCGATTGGGCCTAGTGACGGGAATCTTGGGCGGACTCGCCCTCGGTGTTGGGCTCGCATGGATTGCTACGAACTTTCGTGCTCTGATCGCTTGGCGGCGCGAGCTCAGGAACGGCCTCCAGTCAGGGCCCGAAGACCACCAAACGATGAACGGGAGTGACTCGAACGGCGCCACATCGAACGAGCGGAGTTCCTACAACAACGGGGCAGTTAACGGAACACATCCTGCCGGTGACGACGCGGCAGAGCACGACGTCGCTGCTAGATAGAGCGTGTTGATCCGTGGAAGCTGTGACTGACCCCGAGACAAGGCAATCCTCCTCACCGGCTGGCTTGGCTTTTTTCGTTCCTCCCGGGCTTCTCGCCCTGTTGTTGCTGCCCACCTCGCCACGAGCAGGGATCCTTCTTCTGCTTTGGGTTATCGCCGCCGCTGTCAGCCTATTCTTCCTCGACCCTGGCGTCGTGTTTGCTCTTGGAGTTGCTGGTGCCGTCTTCTCGGGATTCGGCCCGCTTATCGGCTTGCCGATCAGTCCCGATCGACCACTCACCACCTTGGGCCTCGCAGCTCTACTGGCCGGTGCGCCTCTCGCTGTTCGACGAACTCGTCGTTTGCGGTGGCATGCCGTGCACACATGGATGCTAATCACTGTAGTAGCGGTCATCATCCTGGGGACGGTCACCGATTCCTTCAGCGTTGACGGTGCCATCTTTGCACTTCTCGACCGCCTGGGCGTGGTCCCGTTCATTGCTTTTGTCTTCGCCCCACTCTTTTTTGGGACCGAACGCCAGCGAGCGAGTCTGTCTGCGGTCGTGGTTGCCGTCGGCTGGTATCTCGGTATTACGGCGGTGCTTGAAGGGTTCGGACTTAGACGGTTGACCTGGCCGGGGTATATCAACGATCCTTCCCTCGGGCTTCACTTCGAGAGGGCCCGCGGGCCCTTCCTCGAGTCGACTGGCATGGGACTCGCCCTTTTGGGCTGCATGATCGTCGCAATCGTCGCCGCCCAGACATGGCTCCACCGGTCGACTCGGATGATCGCCGCCGCTGCGGTGCCAGTTCTTCTTCTCGGTTCCGTCTTCACTCTTACGAGGGCTGTCTGGCTGGCAGCTGCCGTCTCCTTGTCCCTCGGAATTATCTCTCACGCTCGAAGCAGACGCTGGTTTCTTCCAATCGCAGCTACCGCTTTGATCAGCGTGTTCCTGGCTTTGGCTGTTGTCCCCGGCCTGTCGGAGCAGGTGACCGAGCGACGCACTGAGCGCGTCGCAGTCTGGGACCGCTTGAACTCCAACGAGGCTGCCATCGTTGCTTTCAGGGAGAACCCGATCGTGGGCATTGGATGGGGGCTCTTCGCCAAGCGCAGCGACCCTTACCTCTGGCAGGCTGACAACATCCCGCTGACTGGTCATCGCATCGAGGTGCATAATGTGCTGTTGTCTCGGTTGGCTGAGATCGGCCTTGCAGGAACCATTCCTTGGCTTGTGACCGTCACCCTCGGGAT
>JBLINY010000200.1:0-5657 GCA_047638695.1 Acidimicrobiales bacterium
ATGCCGTCCATCACCGCAGTAGCGAACGCGCCCCCGCCAACTTGGACGTACAGATCGGACGGCCCATCGAGGGGCCAGGCCCCGACCTCGGTCAGTTGGTCGGCTAGCTCGAGTCCGATGGTGCGGGCGCCGTCGAAGACGCCGGGACAGGTCGGACCTTGCACCGTGAACGGCTCGGTGCCCAACTTGATGGCTTCCGCCAGCGCG
Source organism: Acidimicrobiales bacterium (assembly GCA_047638695.1). GTDB lineage: Bacteria > Actinomycetota > Acidimicrobiia > Acidimicrobiales > SZUA-35 > JAHECQ01. Next base: position 208 of record JBLINY010000200.1, read on the forward strand.
GTCATACACGGGTCGCCCACCGACCCCTTGGTGCGCTGGCACACGACGACATTGGCCTCGAGCCGCTGCAGCTCGTCTACCACCAGCGGATCAGCATCGGTCGGTACGAAGACATCGAGCGCCCGACGCGCCGACCGAGCGATCACTGCCGCTCCCAGGGCTGCGTTGCCGCAGCTGGCGATGCCGAGGGTCGCTACTGACGTAGACACCGGCGAGGGTGAGACAGCCGAAGCAGCGGAGTTGGCGGCGACTTCGCTTTGGAGTAGCAACCCGAAGAGGTGTCGCGCCTTGTGGCTACCCCCGACGTTGCCGGTCTCGACCTTGGCCCACACCGGGCGGGCCAGATCAGTTTCCAGCTGCGTTAATGGTGTGACGGTGAAGCCAACTCCGCCGACATTCGCCAGCTGAGCATCGAGCCGTTCGACCGTTTGGACGTAACGCTCGTCGGTCCATCCAGCGGCCAGCGCCAACCGATGAGTGGCAAGCTGCCAGCGAAAACGGACGAATGGATTGAGATGGTGCTCCGACGGCTTCGGAACGGTTGCGTTGGGCGGCGCATTAGAATTTGGCAACTCTCGACCTCCAGGGTGGAGGCGAGGATAGGCCGGCGACGCGGCTGACTTAGAGCATGAGAGCAGCTGGAACAACATGGTGAAGTACGACCGAGACGCAGCACAGCGAGGCCAGCGGCACATCGAAGACCGTCGACCCAGGGGCAGCCGGTGCACCGACCGTTGACAAAGATGCTGACACCGTCGAGTTCATGAGCTTCCTGATGGAAGACATTCAGGTCGTTTGGGACGGCTACTTCACCGATGCCGGCCTCGACTATCAGTTCACCTCGATGGTGCTGTTCGAGGATGCGGTCAGCACCGGATGTGGTAACGCCACGTCAGCGGTCGGCCCCTTCTACTGTCCGGCTCCGGGCGACAACAAGGTGTACATCGACCTGCTCTTCTACAACGAGCTGGCGTCGAGATTCGGCGCTCCCGGTGACTTCGCGCAGGCCTATGTGATCGCCCACGAAGTGGGTCACCGCCTGCAATCGGTCACGGGCATCAGCGACCAGGTTCGCCAAGCCCAGGCCCAGGATGCGAGTTCGAAGAACGAACTCTCGGTGCGCCAGGAGCTGCAGGCCGACTGTTTCGCTGGCATCTGGGCCCACTCGGCCAACCAACGCACCACACGCGACGGGTCCCCGATCGTAGAAGAAGGTGACATTCAGGAAGGACTTCGGGCCGCCGCAGCGGTCGGCGACGACCGAATTCAATCGCAAGCGGGCATGTCGGTCGATCCGCACACGTGGACGCATGGCTCGGCCGAGGCCCGCCAGGACTGGTTCATGGTCGGCTTCCGCACCGGTGATCCCGAACAGTGCGACACCTACTCCGTAGCATCCGACGACGTCGGGCTCTGAGATTGGGGGCTGCTTCGCAGCCCCGCCTTCGGCATCTGGGTTTCAACGACGCTGCTGTCTCCTCTGTCGACAGCCTTACGGCAGTCACATTGGGCCTGCTTCGCAGGCCGCCTGTCACACTGGGCCTGCTTCGCAGGCCGCCTGTCACATTGGGCCTGCTTCGCAGGCCGCCTGTCACATTGGGCCTGCTTCGCAGGCCGCCTTCGGCATCTGGGTTTCAACGACGCTGCTGTCTCCTCCGTCGACAGCCACGCTGGGTGTGGCCTTGGTCCTGCCTTCGGTCGTTGGGTCGCGTGGGTGACCCAGGATGCCTAGTCGTTTTTGCTGACGACTCTTGCGGGGGTGCCGACGGCGATGCTGTGGCTGGGGATGTCGTTGGTCACGACGGACCCGGCGCCAATGGCGACGTGTTCTCCAATAGTGACCCCCGGGAGCACCACCGAGTTCGTGCCAAGCCACGAGCCGGCCCCGATCGAGACCGGAGCCTCAGGAGCTGACTGGCGGCCTATCGGAATCGAGCGGTCGTCGACGCTGTGGTTCTGATCGGTCACGTAGACATTGGGTCCGAAATAGACATCGTCGCCGATTTCGATTTGCAGGTGGCCCACAACACTCGAGCCACGACCCAGCATGCAGCGATCACCGATGGTCACGATGCGGTCGCTGATCAACGCCTGACCAGGGGTCATGCCAGCCGACAGCGAGAAGTGGGGGCCGATCAACGTGTCGGCACCGACGCGAATGGCTTGCTCTCCGAATAGGGCGGTGGGAGGAAAGCAGATAATGGTGCCCGATCCGTAGGCAGAGAATCGATCTGCTCGACGACTGCCCGGCATGATGGCGGCCCGACGGGCGTACCACTCGTAGGCCGACAGAAACAGGTCGGCCCGCCACAGTCGATCAGCCATACAGTCGGTTAGTCACAGAGTCGGTTAGTCATGCGGTGGGCTGGGGAGAGTCGGTCAGCCATTTGCTAGGGCAACGGCTATACCGGCTGCTACCGACGCGTTGTTCTCTGCCAGAGCCAGGTTGGTAGGAATGCTGTCGCCATCGGTCGCCTCTGCCATGGAGGCGAGAACGGCCGGGGTTACCGCCGCACCGCGGACACCGGCCCGGTCGGCAGCGGCAAGGGCGTCGCTCACTGCGAGATCAATACGTTCGAATTCGATGGCTGCGCTCTCGGGAACGGGCGCAACAAGCAGCAACCCTCCCCCGCCGAGTGCCCAGTGGGCACGGGCGATGCGAGCGACCTCCTCAGCCGTCTCAACCCGGTGAGGGATGGGATGCCCGGAGGACCGGGCGTGGAAGGCGGGGAATTCGTCGCATTGCCACCCCAGCACCGGGACACTGTCTGTCTCGAGCCGTTCGAGAGTGGCGGCGAGATCGAGGAATACCTTGGCTCCGGCCGAGACCGTTACCACCGGCTTGCGGGCGATGGCCGCTAGGTCGGCGCTGATGTCAGCCGAGGACGACCAACCCCGGTGCACTCCCCCGATTCCGCCAGTGGCGAAGACTTCAATGCCAGCGGCGGCACAGATGGTGACCGATGCCGACACCGTTGTCGCCCCGTACGGCCAGCCCTGACCGATAGCAACGGCGAGGTCGCGCTCGGCCACCTTGCGTGCCGGGCCGCACACGGTGGCGGCATCGGTGACCCCAGCCACCGCCACTCCCTCTAACACCGCGGTGAGTGCTGGCACAGCTCCACCGGCATGGATTGCAGCCGTGCACCGGTCGAGCGCTTCGGCGTTGAACGGTGCCGGGAGGCCGAGCTCTGAGAAGATTGTGGACTCCATGGCTACGACAGGAAGTCGGTTCTCGAGCGCGGTGGCTACGGACGGCTCGAGTCGGAGCGGGAACGACACGGCCTTTGGCACTGACGACATGGCCTCTGACACCGACGAGAGGGTAACTTGCTCGGACGATGACTGATGATCTCACCTGGTGGACGGCTGTAGACCTGGCAGGTGCGATTGCTACGTCGCAGGTCAGCGCGACCGAGGCGATCGATGCCTATCTCGCTGCAGTGGATGCCCGCAATCCCGAGCTGAATGTTGTGGTGACGCTCGATGCCGATCGGGCCCGGGACGAGGCTCGGCGGGTGGATGCTGCTGTGGCCCGCGGCGATGAGCTCGGGCCGCTTGCCGGTGTCCCGATGACGGTGAAGGACAGCCTGATGCGAGATGGCGTTCGTACAACGTCAGGCGCGCCTGAGTACCGCGACTACGTCGCCGACAGCGATGCTGCTCCGGTCGCAGCCATGCGAGGAGCGGGTGCCATCGTCTTCGGAAAGACGAATCTGCCGCTGTACGCCGGCGATGTCCAGAGTTACAACGACGTCTTCGGTACATCAAACAATCCGTGGGACACCAGCCGTTCGGTTGGAGGGTCGTCGGGCGGTTCAGCTGGCGCACTCGCCGCTGGGCTTACGCCGCTCGAGATTGGTAGCGACATTGCCGGGTCCATTCGTAACCCGGCCGCCATGTGTGGCGTCGTCGGCCATAAGTCGAGCTACGGAATCTGCTCGGCCAGGGGCCAAATCCCAGGCCCACCAGGGTCGCTGACCCAGGCCGACATCGCGGTCGTTGGCCCAATGGCGCGATCGGTCGCCGATGCCCAGCTCGCGCTCGAAATTCTGGCCGGTCCCGACGATTGGACCGCCACCGCCTGGTCGTTGCAGCTGCCGCCGGCCCGCACGGTTGAACCTCGCGGTCTACGGGTAGCCATCATGGCCACCGACCCCTATTGCCCGGTCGATCCCGAGATCGAGGCGGCCATCAACGACATTGCTCGAGCGCTCGAGTCAGCCGGTGCCAGTGTCGATAGCGATGCCAGGCCCGAGGCCTTCGACTTCGCGAAGGCCGATGCAACGTTCGACACTCTGCTTGGAGCGGCGATGTCTGGCGGGTTCTCGGTGCCTGAGATCGAAGGCATGAGTCAACGCCAGGCCGAAGGTGAGCGCTTGGTTGGCGATCTCGGAATCGCCGGCGTCACGACGCGCCATCGGGCCTGGCTGGGTGCCAACGAACGCCGGCTGCAGATGCGCAAGCGATGGCGAACGTTCTTCGAGTCGTGGGATGTGGTGTTGGCTCCAATCTCGCCAACCGTTGCCATTCCGCACGATCACTCGCCGAACCAGAGTGAGCGAACTATCGAGGTTGCCGGCGAGACGCGACCCTACAACGACCAAATGCGCTGGATGGGCTTGTTTGGCATCGTCTACCTCCCGGCAACAGCGGTTCCCATCGGCGTGCACTCGAGTGGCCTACCGATGGCCCTCCAGGTGGTCGGCCCGTTCCTCGAAGATCACACGACATTGGCAGTGGCAGCCATGATCGAGACCATCACCGGTGGGACGCCCCGGCCAGCGGCCTACCGATGAGTCAGGCCCCCGGGCTACCGGTTCAACTGATCGCCACCGATCTCGACGGCACGTTGTTGAACGACGAAAGCAAGGTCAGCCCGCGCACGGTCGCTGCCCTTCAGGCCGCTTCGGCGGCCGGGGTCCACGTGGCGGCCGCCACAGGCCGCAGCCACCGCACGGCATCCGGCCTGCTCACCCCAATCGGCGTGATCGATTGGGCCATCTGTTCGAACGGTGCGACGTTGTTCGATCTCGCCAACGAGAAGGTGGTGGCGCACACCTTCCTTGGGCTCGACGCGGCACAAGCCGTGATGGGAGCAAAGGCAGCGCTACCGGGCCTCGGGCTGGCGTGGGAAACCCCCGACGGGTTGTTTCGAGACCGGGCCATGCACATACAGATGACCCGGCGCTACGGACCCAATGTGTGGGCGCTCGAGGCTGACCCTCCTATCAAAGAGGTGGCTGACCGGCTCATCAAAGTCATGGTGGGCCACCCAGACCACACCCACGACGGTTTGATCGACATGCTCACCGCCGAACTCGACCACGATCTCGAGGTTTCATCGTCGGGCGCCGACTTCATCGAGATCACGGCCGGATCGGCTGAGAAGGGACAGGCAGTGGCCCGCTTGTGCGCACAACTGGGGGTGGACCAAGCCGGCACGGTGG
>JBLINY010000201.1:0-5625 GCA_047638695.1 Acidimicrobiales bacterium
GACCGGGTGCCGTTCGAACACGCCGTTCAGCACAAGGTCAGCAAGGGCGAGCTGGGCATCCATGCCATGGAGCGGGAAGCTCAGCATTGGCATGTAGTCGATGTCGTCATTGGCCACCCAACCCTCGTCGAGCATGCCGGTGAGGCTGGTGCCGCCTACGTGGAAGGTTGGGGTGATGCCGTGGCGAACAAAGCTTGCCCAGGCCCGGTCGAGGTCCGGGTGGGAGAGTCGACGGCCGTCGACCAGACCGGTACTCATCAGCGCCAGCCGAATGCCAGCGCTCGACAACGCAGCCAACTGCGCATCGAGCCAATCGAGGTCACCGCGCAGGCTTACATGGCCGACGGGATGGAGCCGGCCTTGACCCTCGGAGCGGACTTCGGCCGCCCAACGATTCCACGCCTCCATGTTGGTTCGCAACGCGGGAAGGTCGTGGCGGAGCCACAACTCCCAGTTGATACCCCACTGGGGGAAACACACCGACGTCTCGATTCCCCAGTCTTCGACGTAGTCGCGTCGCACCGATGGGTTCCAATGACTCTCGGGCAGGTCGGTGGAGTAGTTGTAGGTGGACGGTCGTCCGGCACGGTGATCCTCGATGAGGTCGCCGATGCTCTCGTAGCTTCCGGGCTCGCACATCCATGTCAACATGAGCTGGCGACCCCGATGAACGAGGAAGGGATGGCCCAGCTCGTCGTTCTCGATCGAGAGAGCATCTTCACGCCTGGCCGGGTCGGCATATTCTCGCCACAGATCAGGTCGCTCGAAGAGATGAGAGTCGGCGTCCAGTATGGGCATGCGCGCACGCTAGCGGACCCGGGCTCGTTGTGCCGCTAAAAGCGATCGTTGCGTTTCTTTGGCGGCGACTTGAAGGGGGCCTCGAGAAGGGTCTCGAACCGGGCGTCATCGGGCTGCTTCGGCTCGTTCAGTTGCCGAAGGAAACCCTTGAGAGCAGCTCGAGCTGGCGGCACGTGGTCGCCCTTGATGCCGGCGGAACGAGCGAGGGCGTCTTTGGCCTTGGCGACCCGGTCCTTACGCGTCGTCTTTTCTTCGTCGCTGAAGACCCGCACCACCTTGTTCTTGCGAGCCTCTTCGGCTGCGATTCTGCGGGCCTCGGATTCCTGAAGCGGTGTGAGTTTGTTGCTGGCCATGGTGAGCTGATCTCCTGAGAACGGTTGCTGAGCTTATCCGTGCATGCGCCTGGGCCGGGCAGCCGTCTGGACAGCGGCTCGGAGGCAACCGCTACGATTGACAGATGTCGAGACGTGATCAGGTTCGTATGGCCGAAGACGAAGTTGCCGCCTTCTTAGCGGAGCCGCATCTTTGCACCATTGGCACCATCGGGCCGAAGAGGCCCGGGGGCGCACCCAATACGGTCCACCTCGTCGCTATGAACTACGGCTTTCTCGACGGCGTCCCGGCCTTCTGGACGTACAAGAAGGCACAGAAGACGAGGAACCTCGAGCGAGATCCATCGATCTCGATGTTGGTGGATACCGGTATCCACTATGCCGACCTGAAGGGCGTGACCATCCAAGGCCGAGGTGAACTAATCCACGACGCTGATGCAGTCGTGGCCCTCGCAGACTCAATGGCCGAACGTTACGGGGGCCTGCCAGGAGACGCTCGGGCCTCTGCGCCGAAACGAGCTGTCGTCCGAGTTTTGGCCGACAAAGTTCTGTCGTGGGATCACTCGAAACTTGGCGGTAGTTACTGACGCCAGGCCATGCCCTGAGCGGCCGTCCGGCGGCCTCTTGACCCGTGGTCTACAATCTCGCTAGGGACATAGACCAGGGTTTTCCCTGGTCACGAGATTGGGGAACGGGATGGCACTGGACGTCGCGACAGCCGGACTGCTCGAGCAGATGGCTGCTGCTGGCGGGAAGGCACTCCACGAGGGTTCCCCCGCCGACGCACGAGAACTCAGCAAATCGTTTGCGGCGATGGCCGGTCCGGCTCCAGAGATGGCTCGATCGGACAATTTCGAGTTGCCGGTGCCCGACGGGTCGATTCCCGTGCGTGTGCTGGTTCCGAAACAGGGCGTCCGGGGCGTCATTGTCTTTTACCACGGCGGCGGTTGGGTCATAGGCACGATCGATGAGTGGGACACGGTCGCTCGCAAGTTAGCCGAGCGAACGTCGTGCGCAGTTGTGCTGCCCGAATACCGTCTCGCGCCCGAACACCGCTATCCGATCGCGGTCGACGACAGCTATGCCGCGCTCGAATGGACCGCTGAACGTCTCAACGAAATCAGCGGCGGCGTCGATGTCCCGCTGATGGTTGCCGGTGACAGCGCCGGAGGAAATCTTGCCGCGGTCATGGCCCAGCGAGCGCGCGACCGCAATGGCCCGGAGTTGGCGCTGCAGATCTTGATCTATCCGGTTACTGATCATGATTTCCATCGATCGTCGTATACCGACCCCGAGAACCAACTCATTCTCACCGGCGAGGCCATGGGCTGGTTCTGGGACCACTACGCGCCGGACGCTGCCCTACGGAGTGAACCCGACGCCTCGCCGCTCGGAGCCGCGAGCTTCGCCGGTCTCCCTCCAGCGGTGGTGCTCACCGCCGAGCATGATGTGCTCCGCGACGAGGGCGAGGCGTACGCCCAGAAGCTGGAGGAGGCGGGGGTTTCGGTTGACTTCAAACGTCACGCTGGTCAGACCCACGGATTCTTCACCCTGCTGATGCTGCCCGGCAGCGAGCGGGGATACCAGCAAGTAGTCAAGGCCGTGCAGGCCTGCACCATTGGTCATGCTCGCAACAAAGTCGCCCGCTCGCAGGGGTGACCCGAACGTCAACTTGAGGAGATTCAGTCATGCCGACTGCAACTGATGCAAGAGAACTTGATGCCGTGGTTATTGGTTCGGGCTTTGCCGGCCTCTACATGAACTATGCGCTTCGAGACCAGCTTGGCTTGAGCACCCAGGTGTTCGAGGCTGGAGCCGACGTTGGTGGCACCTGGTATTGGAACCGATACCCGGGCGCCCGGTGCGACTCCGAGTCGTACATGTATTGCTTCTCATTCGACAAGGACATGATGCAGGAATGGGAGTGGAGCGGGAAATACCCCGAGCAGCCGGAGATCCTTCGGTATCTCAACCACGTCGCAGATCGCTTCGACTTGCGGCGCAACATCAGTTTCAACACCCGGGTGACCTCTGCCTACTTCAACGAGCACACCGACCGATGGGACGTCGAGACCGACCAGGGCGAACGCATCAGCGCAAAGTTCCTGGTGACGGCCATCGGCTGTCTCTCGTCCGGTCAGATCCCCAACATCAAAGGCCGTGACACGTTCGCCGGCGACTCGTATCACACCGGCGCTTGGCCCCACCAAGGTGTCGATTTTGCCGGCAAACGCGTCGGTGTGATCGGCACCGGCTCGAGCGGGGTGCAGTCCATTCCCGTCATTGCTGAACAGGCCGCGCATCTTCACGTGTTCCAGCGCACACCCCAGTACACGGTGCCGGCCCGTCATGGCACGGTCGACAAGGCCGTCCTCGACGAGGTCAAGAAGGACTACGACGCCATCTATGAGAAGGCCCGACGGTCCGCAGGCGGACTGCCGATCGATCCGATCGAACGATCAGCCCTTGACGTCAGCGACGAGGAACGCCTCGAGATCTACGAAGAGATGTGGCAAGAGGGCGGCTTCAAATTCCTGTTCGGGTCATTCTTCGACATTGCCGTCGACCGACGGGCCAACGACACAGCATCGGAGTTCATCCGATCGAAGATTCGCGAGAAGGTCAACGATCCAGAAGTGGCCGAGAAGCTGGTACCCGTCGATCATCCGTTCACCTCGAAGCGTCCGCTGATCGATACGAACTACTTCGAGACCTACAACCGCGACAACGTCACATTGGTCGACATTCGTCATGCGCCCATTCAGGAGATCACGCCGACCGGTATCCGTACTGAGGATGCCGAGTACGAACTCGACATCATTGTTTTTGCCACGGGATTCGACGCCATGACCGGCACGTTCAACAAGATCGACTTCCAGGGTCGGGGCGGCGAAAAGCTGAAAGCGAAATGGGAGGATGGCCCGCAAACGTATTTGGGTGTGGCAACTGCCGGGTTCCCAAACATGTTCATGATCACCGGACCCGGGTCGCCCTCGGTCCTAAGCAACATGCCGGTTTCGATCGAACAGCACGTCGAGTGGATTTCGAGTGCGATCACGCACCTCAGCGCGGAGGACCTCGATGTGATGGAAGCCGACCGCGATGCCGAGGTGGCCTGGGGCGCTCACGTCAACGAGATCGCCGAGCAGACGATGTTCATGCTGGCCGACTCGTGGTATCTCGGGGCCAACATTCCTGGTAAGCCGCGGGTGTTCACGCCCTACGCCGGTGGGGTCGGGCCGTACCGCGACAAGTGCGACGAAGTCACCGCTGCCGGCTACGAGGGCTTCACCCTTCGCTCCGCTCAGTCCTTAACTGCTGATTGAGGTCTCGAGGTCGCGGCGCAGACGATGGGCGGCCTTGTCTTCAGTAACCCGTACGTCCGACCAGGAGAGAGGCCGGCCGGCCGGGACGTCGTTGACAAGCTCGACCCCGTGAGAAAGACCGAGAGGCAGCCCACCGAACGCTAGCGAGTCCGTCGCGGGCATCAGTTTGCCCCAGACGGTGAATCCGCCTTCGCCGTCGAGCACTTCGCCGGCTCGTAGATCGCGCTTGGCCGTGGCAACGACGTCGGCCTGCCAGTCCGTCGGGCAGCCGGTTGGCTCTCCGCGCAGTTCGGCCGACAGAATCGACAGATTCAGTTCCAAGCCGATCAGGTGATAGGGCTTGTACATCGCGGCGTAGCGGCCGGAGTCGTCGGTGCGTAGGCCGTACTGGGCGAAGCATTTGGCCGCGTACGCGTTCGGGGCTTCGAGCACCACGTAGACACCCCAACGCAGATCGCGGAAGACAGGCCGGAAGTCGACCTCGATGGACGAGACCACTTCAACTTGGCCCTTGTGATGCAGCACGCCGCCGTCGGTGCCCGGACGCAGGATGTGGGGGAGATCGTCGACGCCACAGGGCGGGAAAGCCAAGCCATCTGGCGCAGCGCTGAGGCCTGTGGCGTTGGCGATGGCACACATCTCGATCGCCGACTTGGTCCCATCGAGGAAGCTGTTGAACATCTGGCTGTTCATGCCGGCGGCAGCGGCCTCGGCCGACGTCAGGCCGTAGTGGTCCCAGATCGTGTCCGGTGTCGACTGATGGTATGTCGGGTGGTGCTTGGTGCCTTTGCCAGCAGCGACCACCTCGAAGCCACAAGAGCGAGCCCAGTCAACCTGTTCACAGACCAGCGCAGGCTGATCGCCGTAGGCCAGCGAATAAACAACTCCGGCATCGGCGGCCGCCCGGGCCAACATTGGCCCACACAACGCATCGGCCTCCACGTTCACCGCCACGAGGTGTTTCCCAGCAGCGAAGCAAGCAAGGGCATGGTCGACGCCAACGATGGGGTTACCGGTGGCTTCGACGACAACGTCGACGTCGGCTCGGTTCACCAATTCCTCGGCCGAAGTCAAGAACACCGTGGACTCGACGGCGCTGTCCGACCAGCCGACGTCTCGGCATGCCCGCCGGGCCCGCTCAAGGTCGAGGTCGGCAATTGCACTGACCA
>JBLINY010000202.1:0-5605 GCA_047638695.1 Acidimicrobiales bacterium
ATGATGAGCCATCCATTCGTCTCGAAACTCAGCCAGCCTTCGTCGGGTGCCCCGGCAGCCGAGCCGAGCTGGGTAAAGAAGGCATTGGCCGTGCCCGTGTTGTAGTCGTTGTCGCCGGGCACAGCCCCAAGTCGCTCAAGGTCGTCGGCGTAGAGAGGGGCGAAGCAATTCTCGAAGTCAGCGGCCGATCCGTTGGGGTAAGCGGTATCGCCAACCATCAAAATCTCGCCGTCGATCTCGTCGACGAGGGCTGCGACTTCAGCATCTGGCCCCCGACAATCGGCCGCATCGGCGAGGGCGATCAAGGTGGTTGTTTCGCCGTCTTGGCCAGGTGCGAGGCTGGTGGCGGTCGTGTTCTGGTCAACAAGCTTGATGTCGGCCTGTGAGATTGAGGTACACGACATGATGAGCACACTTGCGGTCATCATCACGACAACGCGGACAAGGAGCGCCGGAGTTGGTTGCCTCATCGGTTCGGAGGCTACCTTCGAACACTTCCGCCGAGCAGGACTACTGCGAGCCCTCACCAGGAGTACACCGATGGGTGAATTCGTTAACATCGAAGAAACCGACCACGAAGGCGTGGTGATCATCCGACTGGATCGCCCGAAGGCCAACGCGCTGAACGCCCAGGTGGGCCACGAGCTCACCGCAGCGGCCACCGAGGTTGCTGGTCGTAGCGACGTTCGCGCCGTTGTTCTCACCGGCGTCGACCGTTTCTTTGCCGCGGGCGCCGACATCGCCGCCTTTCCGGTGAACGACGGCTATCGAGACCCCTCCCTCATGGTCGACCCGCTGAACGAAGCCAACTTCGCGCTCGAGAACCTGCCGCAGATCACCATCTCCGCGGTCCGAGGATTTGCTCTCGGTGGTGGGTGCGAGTTGTCGATGGCCACCGATTTTCGGGTGTGCGGTGAAGGTGCTGCTTTCGGACAGCCCGAGATCCTGCTTGGCATCATCCCCGGGGCTGGTGGCACACAGCGCCTCACACGCCTGGTGGGCGTCACGATGGCCAAGGAGCTCGGATATACCGGGCGCATGGTCAAGGCCGACGAGGCGCTCAGGATCGGTCTTGTGTCAGCCGTCTACCCCGATGGCGAGGTGCTTGATAAGGCACTCGAGATGGCAGCCCAATACGCCAAGGGACCGGCCGCGCTCAGCAACGTGAAGAAGGCGATTCAAGACGGCCTTTCCGTCTCGATCGAGGAAGCCATAGCCATCGAGAAGCGCGAGTTCGTCAACTCGTTCCAGACCGACGATGCCGTCATTGGTATCAAGAGCTTCCTGGAGCACGGGCCGGGCAAGGCAGAGTTCACCGGCAAGTGAACCCCTACCCGTCTCCCGGGGACGTCGGCGAGATTTTGGTATCAGCCGAGCAGATCCAACAGCGGGTATCAGAACTGGGGCAGCAGATCGCAGCCGACTGCGCCGGTTCGGCACCACTTCTTGTGGGGATACTCAAAGGAAGTGTGCTGTTCACAGCCGACCTGATGCGAGCCATCGACGGCCCGGTCGAGATCGACTTCATGGCCGTCTCGTCCTATGGCAACGCCACCGAGTCCAGTGGTGTTGTTCGTATCGTTAAGGACCTCGACGAGTCGATCGCCGGCCGCGATGTAATTTTGGTGGAGGACATCATCGACTCGGGTCTCACGATGGCCTTCCTGCTCGAGCACCTCGCGGCCCAGGGGCCGGCGTCGGTCAAGACGTGTTCATTGTTGGTGCGTGAAGGCCAGCAGGCGCCCGACGTACAGCTCGACTACGTGGGTTTTCGCATCCCGCCAGCGTTTGTGATCGGCTACGGCCTCGATGTCGCGCAGCGCTATCGGAACCTGCCGTACATCGCCAGCTACACCGGCCGCTGACTCGATTCCCTCAAATCCCTTGTGGGTTTGTCGGGAATTGACCCTACTCTCAGACGGAGACGTCCGACGGAAGTAGGAGCACACAAATGGCCACCGATGGTTGGGGTTTCGAGACCAAGCAGATCCACAGCGGGCAGGAGCCGGACTCGGCCACAGGCGCCCGAGCGGTACCGATCTACCAGACAACGGCGTATCAGTTCCGTGACGCGGCTCACGCCGCGAACTTGTTTGCACTTGGCGAGCCAGGGAACATCTATACCCGCATCATGAACCCGACCCAGGGTGTTCTCGAGACCCGCGTCGCGGCGCTCGAGAATGGACTATCGGAGACGGCCGCCGGGGTTCCCGGTGCTCTCGCCGTGGCATCAGGGCAGGCAGCCGAGACGCTCGCCATCATGAATATCGCCGAAGCCGGCGATCACATCGTTGCCGGCGCCGCTCTTTATGGCGGTACCTACAACCTGCTTCACTACACGCTGCCCAAGTTCGGTATCGAGACAAGCTTTGTCGACGACGCCGACGATCTTGACGCGTGGCGCGCTGCGGTCAAGCCGAACACCAAGTTGTTCTACGGCGAGTCCATTGGCAACCCGATGAACAACGTGCTTGACATCGAAGGCGTCTCCGGTGTTGCCCACGAGGTTGGGGTACCGCTGGTCATCGACAACACCGTTGCCAGCCCCTATCTGATCCGTCCGCTCGAGTGGGGCGCCGACATCGTCGTCCACTCGGCCACCAAGTTCCTCGGCGGGCACGGCACCTCGATCGCCGGTGTCATCGTCGATGGCGGGTCGTTCGAGTTCTCCGACGCTGAGCGGTTCCCGAACTACAACGAACCCGACCCCAGCTATCACGGATTGCAGTACTGGCCAATGTTGGGCGCCGGGTCCTATATCGCCAAGGCCCGCGTTCAGTTGCTGCGCGACCTCGGCCCTTCGATCAGCCCGTTCAACGCCTTCCAGGTTCTGCAGGGCATCGAGACTCTTTCGCTGCGGATGGAACGCCACGTCGAGAATGCGCAGGCCGTCGCCGAATGGCTGGCAGCCCATGATGAGGTCGAGTCGGTGAACTACGCCGGCCTGCCTTCTTCGCCCTGGTACGCCAACGCTCAGAAGTATGCGCACGGTCAGGGCGCTGGCTCGGTGCCGTCGTTCATCATCAAGGGCGGCCGCGATGCCGGTGAGCGATTCGTGAATGCACTCGAACTCCATAGCCACGTCGCCAACATCGGCGATGTCCGGTCGCTAGTGATCCATCCAGCATCCACCACTCATTCTCAGCTGACTCCTGAGGAGCAAGCGGCGACCGGTGTATACCCGGGACTCGTGCGGCTCAGCGTCGGCCTCGAGTCGATCGACGACATCCTTGCGGACCTGTCGAACGGTTTCCGGGCGGCCAAGGACGCCTAGTTATTAGCCGGGCTGGTCGAGTGCATGTGACCTTTCGCATGCCTCGACCTGCCAACGGCAGGCCTGTTCTGACTACAGTCGGGCGATTCCCCTACCCAGGAGTCAAGCTGTGCCTGAATGCCCCGCCGCCGATGGATCGAGTCCTCAACAGCGAACGTTCGATGGACCGTTCCCGATGTGCATCGACCCGGCCAAACGTTATACGGCCGAAATGGTCACCAGCATGGGAACGCTTGTCATCGCACTCGATCCGATTGCTGCGCCGAAAACGGTCAACAACTTCGTCAGCTTGGCTCGCTACCACTACTACGACGGGCTGAACTTTCACCGGGTGATTCAAGGCTTCGTATTGCAGGGTGGTTGTCCTGAGGGATCAGGACGTGGTGGGCCCGGCTACCGCTTCGAGGACGAATTGCCGGCCGCTGGCCGCTACGAACTTGGATCACTGGCCATGGCCAACGCCGGACCCAACACCAACGGCAGCCAGTTCTTCGTGATCTCAGGTCCCAGCGGCATGGGCCTGCCGCCGCAGTACTCGCTCTTCGGCAAAGTTGTCTCCGGCCTCGAGCACGTCGACAAGATGGAAAAGGTTGCCACCGGCGCTGGCGACAAGCCGACCGTCGACATGATTATCGAGTCGGTCACCGTCACCGAGCACGACGACTGACCTGTTAGGCCGCCTGTTCCATGGACACCATCCTTGACGTTGACCTGTTGAAGTTCGAGCAGGGGAGTCCGGCTGACCGCCGGGCCGTCACCGACGGTGTGATGCGGTCACTTCAGACCGGCTTCGTCTATGTGAGCACCGATCTCAGCGAAGAACTGCTCGATGCTGCCTACGGCATGCTCGAGCAGTTCTTCTCGTTGAGCACCGATGACAAGCAGAGCGCGGTCGCACCGGGAACTCACGGACAGACTGGCTATACGGGCCTGCTGGTCGAGACTGCAGCGATCAGTGATGTGCCCGATTGGAAGGAGATGCTCAATTGGGGTCGGGAGATTCCGGAAGGGCATCCGCTGCAAAGGAAGTACCCCCAGCGATACCCCCGCCGAGTGCTTCCCGAGGATCAGGTACCCGGGATTACGGCGGTCTTGGCCGAGTTCCATGATCGGGTCGAGGATGTGCAGCGCAGGTTCCTGCGGGTAATCGCTGAGGGGATCGGGTGTCACGAGTCGTTCTTCGACACCATGCTCACTGATGGAACGACGCTCACTCGGGCCATTCATTACCCGGCGATGGAAGCGGCTCCCAATGCCTCGCATGTTTGGGCGGCCGAACATGCCGACATCAACATTGTCACCGCGCTGCCACGGGCGTCGGCACGAGGGTTACAAGTGAAGGTTGGCGAGCACGGCGAGCAGCGGTGGGTCGATGCCGTGCCACCCCAGAAAAGCGTCATCATGAACACCGGCATCATGCTGGAACATCTGACCAACGGGGTCATCGGTAGCGGTATCCACCAGGTGATCGCCGACCCCGACCAGCCCGGTGATCGCTATTCGGTGGTGCAGTTCGCTCATCCGACACCATGGACGGTGCTATCTCCGGTGTCGTCGTGCGTTACCCCGGACAACCCTCAGCGGTTTGCCCCGATTGAGGCCGGCGACCGTCTCGATCAGGTGTTATACGAGATCAACTTGGTCGAGAGTGCTCGCCGACTCGACTGACGGCGGGCGTTCGTCGGCACTGACCTGATAAACAACTCCTGAACACTGGAACATCGGCCGGCCGAAAGGGTTCTACTGAACATGACCGAGAAGACTTTCAATGACGAAGACCTCCGCTCTCGCCTCAGCCCTGAGCAATATGAAGTGACACAGCAGGCCGGAACCGAACGGCCCTTTACCGGTGAGTACTGGAATATCTGGGACGACGGCACGTATGCCTGCATCGTCTGTGACACCCCACTGTTCGAGTCAGATACCAAGTTCGATGCTGGTTGCGGTTGGCCCAGCTTCTCGCAGGCCCTTTCAGAGGACGCAGTCGAAGAGCGCCGAGACATGAGTCTTGGAATGCTCCGCACCGAAGTGCTTTGCAAGGGGTGCGGAGCCCACTTGGGGCACGTGTTCCCTGATGGCCCGACGCCTACGGGATTGCGCTACTGCATGAACTCGGCGTCACTCAGCCTGGACAAGCCGGAACCTTCCGAACCTTCCAATTAGGTCCCAAGGCAGTTTGAGGAACCCCCAGTCTTGAGAAGCATTCAGTCTTGAGAAGCACTCAGTCTTGAAAGCACTTGGTTGGAAGGTCAGCTGAGTTCGCCGACTACGTAGTCGATGCAGGCGGTTAGTGCTTCGATGTCGGTCGGCTCGATCGCCGGGAACATAGCG
>JBLINY010000203.1:0-5604 GCA_047638695.1 Acidimicrobiales bacterium
TCCGTCGGCCGACCGATAGATCTGGTAGCGAACGACGCCAACATTGTCCGTCGAGGCAGTCCATGTGAGGTTCACCCCGGCGTTGATACGGGTGGCCTTCAGCCCTCGCGGCGTCGTCGGCCGTTCGGTGTCGAGGCCGCCGCCATTAGATATGGCCTCGGTCGACAAGTTGCTTCGCCAACTACGGTTACCGGCTCCATCGACGGCCTTGACGGCGTAGGTGTAGTCAACCCCCTGCGACACATTGCCGTCGGTGAATGACGTTGACGTCGACGTGGACACAAGGGTGCCGAAGGAGCCATCGGTCGACCGGTACACCTCATACTCTGCGATGCCGACGTTGTCGGTCGATGCGGTCCAATTCAATCGAATGCTGCTCGTCAACGCAGTCGTCGTGAGACCTCGCGGTGTGCTTGGCCGCTCGACGTCTGGCACGCCACCATCAGCGCTGTACACCGCAACCACCGCGCCGTCTTGTTCGAGGTTCAGTTCGGCGAAACGCTGGGTCGACAGGCGAACACCGTTGAGCCGCCATTCAACGAAGTCGTACTGGACGCCGTCAACGGTCTGCGAGACGGCTGCCGAGAGGCTGGTCGTGGCCGCCATCGCCAGTTCGCGAGTGAACGGAGCGGTCTCGGCAGCCGACCCGACCAGTACGTCGAGTCCAGCTGGGAGCGTTTGAACGTCGAGATCCACCAATCGGAAGTTGACAGGGACCACCACCGAAGCCGGAGCAGCATCGCCAGGATCGACCGTAAGACGGGCCTCGACGAATGATGGATACTCGTGGTCGGGCATGACAAAGACTCGGCGATTGCCAACCAATGAAGTTAGGTCGTGACTGTGACATGAGTCGGGCGCGTTCGGGACGCAGTGTTCGATGTTCAGCGTCCACGAGAACGCCGAACTGTCAACAGGGCGTCCGTCGGCGTAGGTAGCTGTCGCTCGCACCGGAACGAGGGCACCGGTTTTGAATGTGCGGCCGGTTGCGGGTTCAGTAACGACGATGGCGATCGTGCCTGACGCCACCGTGATGGTGCGAGTCGTGCTGTTCGACAGCCCACCCTGATCGGTCACGGTGAGGCGAGCGTTGTAGGTACCGGCGGTGTTGTACGTGTGCGAGGCGGAGACCCCGGTGGCATCGGTGGAGCCGTTGCCGTCGAAGTCCCACGCGTAGGTCAGCGTGTCGCCTACATCGGGATCGGTGGACGTCGAGCCGTCGAACGACACCGCCAGCGGCGGAGCGCCGCCTGTCACCGACGCGGTGAATCGGGCCGTTGGTGTGCTGTTGTCGCCTGTCTCGGCGAACCTCAGAACTCGCTCGCCGATGATGTCAAGGCCATAGAGGGCCCCGTCAGGGCCGAAGCTCAGGTCAACGATGCCCCCGACACCAGAGGCGAACAGCGTGGGCGCGGCCGGGTTTGGCGTGCCGTTCCCGCCAGCCGGCAGGTACCAGATGCAGTCGCGGGTGTAGTCGGAGAAGAACAGGGCGCCGTCGAGCGAAGCCGGGCCGAAGCCGGCTCGGTTGACAGCCAGTCCACCGATAGACAGACCGCCGGTGGGACAGGGCTCACCGGCCGTAATCGGCGCATTGCGACCGTATGAGAACAGCGGAGCATCGTGATCTCCCGACGCAATCAGGGTGTTGCAGATGTTGGTGGTGAGCCAGAACGTGTTTTGGGTCGTTCCCGGGCCCTCGTAGCAGGGCCAGCCACTGTTGTAGAGGTCTCCGGTTCGATTGAACATGTTGATCTCGTCTGCGCCGGCACCACCCACGTTGCCGACGAAAATGCGGCCGCTCTGAGGGTCGACGGCCATACGGAACGGGTTCCGAAACCCGGTGGCGATCATGCGGGCCACATTGGCCTCGGCGTCGCCCGACATCGGGTTCTCGGGCCTGGCGTCGAACGTATTGGGGTTTACTCGTAACACCGAGCCGTGGACACCGGTCGGATCACTTCGGGTCAGGATGTCTTGCGAACGGGCTTGTCCGCCCTCGGTCGTAGGTGACGAGAGGTCGGTGCCGACGGCCCCAGGCGGGTCGCCGCACAGGTTCGACCGCTGGCCGTATTCAACAAATGACCCCGTCGAGCCATCTCCGAAGCTCACCAGCAAAGAGTTCTCGCTTTCGAACACCAGATCGCCAACGGTGTGGTTCTGGAACTGTTGGCAATGCCCTTCGAACAAGACGGTTTCACCGGAGCCAGCGACCGTGCCGTTGAAACGCACGACGCGGCTGAGGATTGGGCACCCTGTCGTCGCCGAGTTCGGACACGGATCAGAGTTGCCGCCAACTTCGCCGTAGGCGGGAATGGGACCGCCACTTGGCAGACGGTCAAGCGCATAGCTGACGTAGACATAGGGCGTCACCGGATAGTTGGGGTGAACGGCCAGCCCAAGCATCCCTCGGTCGCCGCGATTGTGCGTTTGTGTGCGTCGATCAGCCACGACGGTGGGCGTTGTGTCCGACAGCGAGTCGTAGCGGACCAATCGCCCTCGCTTCTCGGTAACGAACACTGATCCGTCCGGTGCGATCTCCATCGCCGTCGGTCGTTCCAGCCCGCTCATCACCTCGGTCATCTCGAACCCTGGAGGAACGGCGGCACCCGCTCCGTCCGGTGGGATAGCGACAACAGAGCTGACCATCGCCATTAGAAGACATGACAAAACCATCGAGGCCACCCGCATCCCACGCATAGTCATCAGAATGCTACGCAGCTCGGTCCCAACCATAAGCGGAATCACCCGTGTCGACCCGAAGGTGCCGATCGTCTAGAACAAGGCTGTGGCCGTGATCAGATCAACGGTCGATATCACCGACTCCGACTTCGTCAAGAACCACGACGACATGCTCGAGCAGTTGGCGATCATCGACGAACTCCAGCAGGAAGCTGCCGCCGGCGGTGGGCCAAAGGCGATGGAACGCCTACGAAGCAGAGGCAAAATGCCTGTGCGCGAACGCATTCAGAACCTCATCGACCCCGACACCCCGTTCTACGAGATCAGTTCGCTGGCCGCCTACACCAGCGACTACGCCGTCGGTGGCGGCCTGGTGATGGGCATCGGCGTTGTTTCCGGTGTCGAGTGCATGATCCAGGGCAACGATCCAACCGTTCTTGGAGGTGCGATTACCGCCTTCGCCGGGAAAAAGCTGATGCGGGCCATACAGATCTGCCGGGAGAACCGGCTTCCATACATCCAGTTCGTCGAGTCTGCAGGCGGCGACCTCCGTGGCGATGACGACCCCGAGCGCCAGATGCGTGAGCAGATAGACCATTTCGGCGAGTCCGGGCGCATCTTCTACGACGTCACCGAATTGTCGAAGATGGGAATCCCTTCGATCGCCGTTGTCTTCGGGTCCTCGACCGCGGGCGGCGCCTATCAGCCAGGCATGAGCGACTACAACATCTTCATCAAGGAACAATCGAAGGTATTCCTCGGTGGGCCGCCTCTTGTGCAGATGGCCACGGGAGAGATCTCCGATGATGAAACGCTCGGTGGCGCTCAGATGCACGCCGAGATCTCCGGTCTGGCCGACTATCTGGCTGAAGACGAGATGGACGCTCTTCGGCTCTGTCGCGAAGTGGTGTCGCACCTCAACTATCGCAAACGCGGCTATGGCCCCAAGGAACACTACGAGCCGCCCATCTACGACAACGACGAGCTCCTGGGCCTCATGCCCCGCGACCTGTATGCGTTCGTCGACATCCGCGAAGTGATCGCCCGGGTCGTGGATGGGTCAGAGTTCGAAGAGTTCAAGGCTCGCTACGGCACCACCCTCATCTGCGGGTGGGCGACCATCCACGGCTACAGCGTGGGAATCCTTGGCAACAACGGCCCTCTCTTTTCGGAGAGTTCCAACAAGGCAGCGCAGTTCATCCAGCTCTGCAATCAGCAAGACATCCCCCTGCTGTTCCTTCACAACATCACCGGGTACATGGTCGGCAAGGACTTCGAGCACAGCGGCATTGTCAAGAACGGCAGCCGCATGATTAACGCTGTGTCGAACTCGATGGTCCCTCACATCTCGGTGATCATCGGGTCGAGTTACGGTGCCGGCAACTACGGCATGTCGGGCCGCGGATTCAACACTCGATTCACCTACCTGTGGCCAACAGCGAAGATCGCCATCATGGGTCCGAAGCAGATCGCGGGGGTGATGTCGCTGGTACGCCGAGGCCAGGCCGCCCGTAAGGGACTCGAGTTCGACGAAGCCGCAGACGCGGAAACGACGGCAACGGTCGAGCACTACCACGAACTCAAATCGTTGGCGCTCTATGCCACCGGCCGGGTCGGCGACGACGGAGTCATCGACCCTCGCGACACCCGAGATGTCATCGCCCTGTCGCTCTCGGCCTGCCACACGAACGAAGTCAAGGGCGCCGACGGGTTTGGGGTGTTCCGATGAAGCGTCTTCTCGTAGCCAACCGAGGCGAGATCGCCCGTCGAGTGTTCCGCACGGCCCACGCCATGGGAATCGAGACGGTCGCCGTCTTTTCCGATGGTGACGCAGATGCCCCGTTCGTCGACGAAGCTGACATAGCCGTTGCCTTGGGTGGCCGAACCGCGGCCGAGAGTTATCTCGACGCCGAGAAGGTTCTGGCCGCCGCCAGGCGAGCGAACGCCGATGCGGTGCATCCTGGCTACGGGTTCCTGTCCGAGAACGCTGACTTCGCTCGCGCCGTTGTCGATGCCGGCATGGTGTGGGTCGGGCCACCCCCTGAAGCCATCGCCATGATGGGCGACAAGCTCGAGGCAAAGAAGCTGATGGTCGCCGCTGGTGTGCCAACGCTGCCGTCGGTCGAGATCACCGACGGACTCGATGTGGCAGGTGAGGCTTCTGCTATTGGATTCCCCGTGCTGATCAAGGCCGCAGCGGGCGGGGGCGGAAAGGGCATGCGGGTCGTTCCTACCGCCGACGACCTCACCGACGCAATCGCCGGGGCCAAACGAGAAGCCCTGAACTCCTTCGGCAACGACACGGTCTTTCTCGAGAAGTACCTCCCCGCACCACGCCACGTCGAGATTCAGGTACTCGGGGACACTCACGGCAACCTCGTGCACTGCTTCGAACGTGAATGTTCAATCCAGCGCCGCCACCAAAAGGTTGTCGAGGAGGCCCCAAGCACAGCCGTCGATGACGAGCTGCGGGCCCGGATGGGTGCCGTCGGTGTCGAGGCGGTGGCAGCAATCGGCTACTACTCCGCCGGCACCGTCGAGTTCTTGCTCGACGACACAAGCGGCGAGTTCTTCTTCCTCGAAGTCAACACCCGTCTCCAGGTCGAGCACCCGGTCACCGAGGAGATCACCGGTCTCGACCTGGTTCGCCAGATGATCCGGGTCGCCGAAGGACATCAGCTCGACTTCACCCAGTCTGATCTGACAATCGATGGCCATGCCATCGAGGTCCGCCTGTACGCCGAAGACCCAGCCAACGACTTTTTGCCCGCAATCGGTGACATCACCGCTTGGCAACTTCCGAATGAACCATCGGCCCGGTTCGATTCTGGCGTCGAGAGTGGTTCGGTCGTCAGCGTCGACTTCGATCCCATGCTGGCCAAAGTTGTCGTGCATGCCCCGACCCGAACCGAGGCGGCTCAGCGT
>JBLINY010000204.1:0-5583 GCA_047638695.1 Acidimicrobiales bacterium
CGCGACGCCGCGCTGTGGATTTTCAGCCCTAACGGCGAGCGCCACGTCGTCAAGCCCTGAGCACGCGAACCACGACCGCTCTCTTATGAGGGAGCCGAGCTGATCGAGGGGTATGTCATCACCGGCCCACCACGCTTCCTCCACCTCAGCCCAGCCGAGTAGGAGCAGGCGGTCTAGACGAGGTACACCCTCAGGCCGGCGACGGCGACTTCGTCGTCGCTCACGTAACAACCGCGGGCTTTGGCTGCGTCGAGGATGGCGCCACGATCGTTGGCCTTCACATCGATGCCGCCAAGGCCTTCGCCGCGTCCGTCAGTGGCTTCGACGAACCGAAGGGTTGCGTTGTCGAGTTCGACTACTGGGTTCCCCGCTGCGTCTACACCCAGGTCGATCTCGGCCATGTCGGCCCAGCGCTGGGCGAGCGCCTGCGGTTCGGGGCTCTGGAGCTCGGCGGCAGCGATCGACTCGACCAGTTCGGTTCGAACATAGGGCTTCCAGTTTCGGCCGGCCGGGTACCAGGGCCCGCCAACCGCGTCGCCTCCGTCCATCAGCATCTGATCCATTTCGAAGAACGACCCTCCAGTGTCGGCGGGGTGGAGCTGGATGCCGTCGTGACCCTCTTCTGGATGGGTGAGATCCCACGCAACACGAATGCCCAGTTCGGCTGCTCGCTCACGGCGGCGGGCGACGTCGTCGATCTGCGTAATCACCATGTAGCCCGAATCGCCCCCCCGTCGTTCCATGTACCGGCCACCGGCCGTGTCGTCGGTGATCGGTGTGACCACCTCGAGGAACTGAGTGCCGATCGGCCACAGGGTGTTCTTCAGCCCAAACGGTTTGACCCCGGGATCGGTAAAGCAAGCTTCGAGTCCGAGCACCGATCCAATATCCATGGCGGTCTTCTGGAGATCGGCAGTGACGACGGCAATCTGGCGCAGGCGAATCCACATGAGGCCGACACTATGTTTGGACGACGGGTGGTGTCGCCTCGATCAACGATCTTTCTGGATCACAATCACGGGCACTGAGAAGGCACGCTCGAGTCGATTGGTCAGATCGAGCTTGAGCCAGCGAGACACACCCGGAGCGTGGGTCGACACGATTATCTCGTCGAAGCTCGATCGACCCATTACCTGCGTGATGGCAGCGAAAGGATCGGCCCCGCCGATTTCGCTGGACAACATGTCCCGGAAGTCGCTGAGGCGGTCGGTGAAAGTCTCGAGCCTGGCTTGGGCTCGTTCCCGATCGCGGGCGTGAGCTTCACGCAGACCGACGAGATCGACGGTTGCGTACCCAGAGACGGGGTCGCCGGTGACGGCACGAAGACGCTGGGTCTCCTTCGACGGAGTTGCTGGCACCAGCACGTGGAACTCCGACGGACCGGCACTGACCCGCTCGGCCACCAGGCCAGGGATGACGTCGCCCGCCAACGTCTCGTTGCCGACAATCAAGTACCGGCGAACAGCTACATCGGGGCCACCGGCAACCGGATTGGGACGTAGCCGATCGATCTGGAAGGCAACCTCCAGCTTGATGCGGTACCGGGCAACGTTGCCGTCAACGATGGTGGTATCCATCTCCATCACATGGGCCTCGTCGAGTCCCGGGATGGTCTTCGCTGCCTCGGCAACACCGAGGCGGGCAGCGTCCTCCCATGACTTGGCTGACGTAGCAACCAGTCGGATGACCTTGAAGGTCGGTTCACTGCGGTGGGCGGACATGCGCGCCCTATTCCGCTATGTCGCCGGTGAAATCGTCCTCGTGTTTGAACGACAATCGCACCTTTGATCGGAAGAGCACGACTTGCCCATCCTCGACAACGACATCTTGTTCAATCACTCGGGCGACTCGTAGGTCACGCAGCGTCTTTGCAGCTTCTGCCACCGCGTTCGACGTCGCCTTCTCCCACGAGTCGGCACTTGTGCCGATCAGCTCGATGACGTTGTACACGCTTTCGGTCATTCGGCCCCCTGCTGTTAGTCCCGGTGGTCAGCGACCCTCGGGGCAGTGGCCGAACAATAACCACTTCCGCTGCTGTTGAATAGTGTGGCGACGATGAAATCTGGGTCTGATGAATCTGAGAGCGAACCTGACAGCCCCGTGCTGCTGCCGCGATACCAAGGTTTTCCGGGTCTGATGCAGGGTGGTTACCTGGCCGGTCTCGCTGCTGGCGACGAACCTGGGCCGACGAGGGTGCAGATCCGCAAGCCGATCCGCCCGGGCGATTCGATCGTCCGGGTAGTGGACGGCGACAAGCGCACGGTGACCTTGGGCCAATCGATCGCCATGGTTGCCTTCCCCGACGAGCTCCGGGTGACCGATCCGGAGCCGCTTGACTCCACCACCGTCGATCAGGCCATGGCGGCGCCGCTGCCCTGGCCAAAGCCCTTTCCCGACTGCGCTGGGTGTGGTGATCGGGCTGATGGACTTGGCGCCAGTATCAAGCCCTTCGGGAAGCGGATGATCGCCACCTGGACCCCGGGCGCCGATCTTGCGGTGGGGGGTCAGCATGCAACCGACCGCCTCGTCGGGCATGAGAGTGTCTGGACCGTCGTCGACTGCTTCACGTCCTGGGCACTCTTTGTCGACCCGCCCGCCGATGCGTCTGGCAGCTTCGTCACCGGCAACATCGCTTTAGAGCTGCGGAGGCCGCTGCTGACGGGCGTCGACTATGTGATGCAGTCGTGGCGTGAACGCGATGTCGAACCTGGCGAGCTTGGCCAAGGTCGCTTCAAGCTCGGAAGCGTCATCGTCGGCGGCTCGATCGAAGATGCCGACGGCATCGTGGCCCTGGCCGACCAGGAACTCGTTCGTACCTCGGGCTTCGGCATGAATCTGAATCCTCCCGAGTAGCCCTGTACCTTCGCGTTTACGGAAACGTTCACAGCGAGGGAAGACGTCAGCCAACTCTTGGCTGGCCAAAGGTGGCGCCGCTTCGCCGGTGCCGACAGCCTGCTGGACCTGATCCGGTTCGGGCTTGTTCTGCCGATCTACGTCGTCGTTGATCAAGCGACGCAACAGATGGCGTCGCTCACGGCGACGGAGGTGGCAAACCCGGTCCTCGCCGTCACCGCAGCGCGGGCCAACCCACTGTTCTTCGCCCTGCTGACTGGGCTACTGACTGTTGTTGCTGTCGCCGGGCGAGGCCGGCTCCACATGGGTTGGGCCGATCTCGACAATGGTGCCGTCTTGCGCCTGTTCGTGGCACCGATCGTGTTCCTCCACACCTGGCGGGCCATAA
Organism: Acidimicrobiales bacterium; assembly: GCA_047638695.1. Lineage (GTDB taxonomy): Bacteria > Actinomycetota > Acidimicrobiia > Acidimicrobiales > SZUA-35 > JAHECQ01. The sequence continues at coordinate 3,242 of JBLINY010000204.1, forward strand.
CTCTCGACGTCGACTTCATCACTGGCCAGTGGCACACGATTGATCGGTTGCTCTTGCTTGGCCTGGCGATCGCCCTCTTACGTTGGCCCATCCTGTTGATTCCGTGGATCCTCGAAGCGCGCCTGCTCAACGTTCCTCTGGAAGCCGTCAGCGGTGCCCTGTCGTCGCAGAACATCGATGAGCTACTGATCGTTGTTCTCATCGCCGTATCTGCTGCCTTCATCTTGGCCGCCGCCAGCGGCGTTACTAGCGCTGGCCCAGCTTTGGCCCTGGCCTCCGCCGCAGTAGCGAACCACTTCTTCGTCGCCGGATTCGCCAAGTTGCGACTGGGCTGGTTCGGCCAGAATCAAATTGCCGACCTGCCAATGGGCACCTACAGCAACGGCTGGCGAGCGGCGGGCGACGGCACGTGGTCGCAGCGCACCGCCGCTGTCTTCGAACCACTGAATCTTCCGATTCGGCTGATAACGCTAGCCATCGAGTTCGGTGCCATCTTCGCCATTGTCCACTATCGACTCTTTCGTGTCTGGGTGCTGGCCACCCCCCTCTTCCACGCCGCCATCTTCGTTGCGACCGGGTTCTGGTTCGGCGAGTGGATCGTCGTCGAGCTCGGAGTCTTCTGGCTGTACTCAACCGAACGATTCGCCTCGACCGTGCGAGAGAACGCCACAATCGCCCGCCGTCTGTTCTGCATCGTGGTCGTTGCCCTCCCGAGTTTCTTCGTCTTTCACCCGCCACCGTTGGCATGGCTCGATTCGCCCGTCTCCCACGGCTACCGAATCGAAGCGACCAACGCCAAAGGCCAACCCGTTCACGTGAATCTCTCGGCCTTCGCACCCTTCGAACAAGACCTCTTCTTCCGATACCTCGATCCCGACAAGATCTACGGCCACGACGTGCTCTACAACCGAGACGTGTTCGAGAACCTGGGCACGGTCAGGGACTTCGACGATCTGGAAGCTATCGAGGCCGCAAATGTGCCGTCGACCGAAGCCAACGCGGAGGCAACCGAGGCGTTCTTCATCAGCTTCATCGAGTTCACCAACAACCCAATCGAACGGCCGTGGTTTCTCATCCAACCCCCGCCACGGTTCTCGACAAGTCGGGCCGATCCGGTGATGAATACCGCTACCACGCCACTCAGCGAGGTTCGGCTGGTCCGAGTCACACGCATTCACGACCAGCCCGATCTTGGTCTTCGGGAGGAGCAACTGCTGATCGTCGGCCTCGATACAGACGGCCAAGGCGTGGTGCTCGAGCGGTCGTACCGCTAGCTCACCCTCGGCGACTCGGTGCCTCACGCACTAGCTTCGGCGCATGTCACCGTCGGCGAAAGATACGGATGGAAAACCAGAACAGGGCGTCAGCGTCCATCGCGATGGTCCGGTCACGGTGATCACGATCGACCGGATCCATGCTCGGAACGCCCTCGATCTTCCGGCGACAAAGGCCCTCGTCGCTGCGTTTCGCCAGTTCGAGGCCGACGACGAGGCCAAGGTCGCGGTACTCACCGGAGCGGGCGGAGCGTTCTGCGCCGGTGCCGACTTGAAGGAAATGGCGACCGACGGAGCGGTGTACGAGCCATGGGCTGGCAGCCCCGAGGGGCCAACCAATGCGCCATTGACGAAGCCGATCATCGCCGCCGTCGAGGGGCACGCGGTGGCAGGCGGACTCGGGTTGGCTGTGTGGTGCGACCTCCGCGTCGCAGCCGAATCAGCGATCTTCGGTGTCTTCTGTCGACGTTTCGGTGTGCCGATGTCCGACGGCACCACGGTGCGGCTGCCGCGCCTCATCGGTCTGGGTCGTGCCATCGACATGCTCACGACCGGCCGGGCCGTTGATGCCAACGAAGCGAAATCGATCGGACTCGCCGATCGGATCGCCCCGCACGGCCAAGCCCTCGTCCAGGCAATCGAGCTGGCCAAACAGATCGCCAGTTTTCCCGAGCTGGCGATGCTCGCCGACCGAGCATCCGCCTACGCACAAGCTGGACTGGTTGATAGCGATGCCATCCGTCAAGAGGCCGCATTCGCCCAACAGGCAAAGGAACGAACGGCACAGCATGGCGCGGCCGACTTTGCCAACGGGGCTGGTCGCGGTGGCGAGTTCAGCAATCGTTGACCCGTCGCGGCCTTTTCGTCACTAATCAACCGCGACTTTCCTGACCCGCCGAGCGTCATACAGTTCAGTGATGCGGCGACAACGCCGCTGAACACCCCCCCCTACACCCGAAAAGAAGGAGCTCACAATAGGACTGCTCGACAAGGCAAGCGAGATGGCTGACAAGGCCAAAGAAGCGGTCGACGAGCACGGCGACAAACTTCCTGGTGATCTTGGCGACA
>JBLINY010000205.1:0-5572 GCA_047638695.1 Acidimicrobiales bacterium
AAGTCAACAGCCGGCCGAATCGTCCAGCGATTCGGTAGTTGTTGAAATCGCCCCAGCGAAAGTCAACAGCCGGCCGAATCGTCCAGCGATTCGGTAGTTGTTGAAATCGCCCCAGCGAAAGTCAACAACCGGCCGAATCGTCCAGCGATTCGGTAGTTGTTGAAATCGCCCTAGCGAAAGTCAACAACCGGCCGAATCGTCCTGCGATTCGGTAGTTGTTGAAATCGCCCCAGCGATTTCAACAACCGGTGTCAGTCCAGTTGCAAGGAGGCGAGGAGCCGTTGAGGTCGACGACGTCGCCCTCTTGGATCCATGACTCGGCCGCCGAGTCGTAGCGGCTGATCTCCGAACCCTCGATGAAGTAAGCATCCTCATTACCGTCAAGGCTGAAGCTGATGCCGTCGAGGAGCATTGGGTTGGTTATGTCCATCGCACGCTGAGCCAGCATGAAGTTGGTCCGGTTCAGACCCCCGTCAAGCCCAGCTGCGATACGAAGGGCTTCGACCATCGGCCATGCAAAGTTGAATCCGGTGCCGAGCAGACCCACGGTCGGGTCTTCGCCACCCTCAACCATCAGGTTGTTGGCGAAGGAGATGAAGGGGTCATCGGCATACTGTGGATCGGTGAAGGCTTTGAGGCCACCACCGATAATCAGCCAGTCGTTAGCAACTTCACCGGCAGGGATCATGAACGAGTTCGGATCCTTGCAGACCGATGGAGCGAAGAGCACGGTCTCGCCATCGGTAAGACCGGCACGGCCAGCTTCCTCGACTGCGAGGAGGCAAGGGTTACCGGCAGTCATCGAGATGAAGACGTCCGGATCTTCCGAAGCAATGGTGGTCATCTCGTTGGTCACGGTCGGCGCAGCCGGATCGTGACGAACAGCGGTGAAGTCAGACACAACGTCAGGATTGGCGTCGGCGTACTTCTGCATGCCGTCTTCGTAGGCAAGACCGAAGTCGTTGTCCATCACCAGACCGGCAACCGTCACCGGAAGTTGGTCAGCCATGTTGGCCTTGATCCAGGCACCCCAGAGCACAGCCTCAGTGGCGTAGCTCATTTGCATGGGAGTGGTCCAGGGATGGTTCACTGGGTCGCCCCATGCGGGGTGACCAGTGACCGTGAACGGATGCGGCACGCAGTTGGTGTTGAGCGTGTCATAGACAGCCAACGAGTTCGGTGAACCGAGTGTCTCGATCGCGAACGGCTTGTCCGACTGAAGCAACTCGTCGACGAGTTCGATGGTGACCGTGGCGACGTAGCCGTCATCCTTGGCGATCAGCTCGATCGGCACCCCGTCGATGCCACCATGGGTAGCGTTGATGTAGTCGTAGTAGAGCCCCATGCCAACCGTGATGTTGCCATAGGCGGCCAGGTTGCCGGAGAACACCGTGGTGTTACCGATCTTGACCGTGTCGCCAACGCCTTCGGTGTTGCTCCAGTCGGCCGGGCAATCGTTGAGATCGACGGCCATACCGGAAGGACCCATCAGGATGTTGTCGTCGTTAACCCCGTAGCCACCGGCCACGATGGCGTCCACGACGTTTTGGCGGTTCTCGGCCCAGAATGCCTCGAGTTCCTCGATGTTCTGAGGCTCGGCCATAACTTCTTCCGGCTCCTCATCTTCCATCGCCTCCTCGTCCTCAGGCTCGTCATCGTCGTTCGACAACGCCTCTTCGGCGTCGTCGGAGCTGATGCCGCCGGCTTCCTCGTTGGCTTCTGTCTCGCCGTCTTCACCCCCTGCGGCTGTCGTGTCATCACTGCTGCCGCACGCGGCGGCCACCACGCTGAATGCGAACAGGAGCGCCAAGAGACGTCGCCAAAGCTGGCTGGTATGCATTATTTCCCCTTTACGCCGATCCCTCTGACCGGTCGTGGAGGGCAGTGCCACCTATGACTTGCGTCACATCAAGACAAGTCATCCAATTGTCATCTGCCCGTCATTTCGCTACGAGCAGAGCCTCAGGCCCTGCGTTGATGGGGCGGAATGGGGAAGGTCATCGGAGCGAGTGCGGTGAGATCGATGTCGATCAGGGTTGGGCCGGGCCGCTCGACAGCCTCGGTAAACGTCGTACGGAACTCGTCAACCGATGCAGCCTTGGCTGAGGCCATACCCATTGCTTCGGCCACCTTGGCAAAGTCAGGGGTTTGGAGATCGACGCCGAAACGGTCACCCATCACACCATCTTGGATCGTGCGGAGCACGCCGTAGCCGCCGTCGGTGAACACGCAAATCACCAGAGGAAGTCGATATTGGGACACAGTCGCCAGCTCGCCGATTCCGAGCTGGAAGCCGCCGTCCCCAACCATCAGCATCGTGCGCTTTCCCGAACCAGCGCAGGCGCCGATGGCCAGGCCGATACCGGGCCCGATCGAGCCAGACGATGGCCGCATCGATGTGCGGGGCTGCAGGATCGGCAGAACCCGGTTTCCCCACAGATAGTTGGGCACGGTGTTGTCGCGAACGATCAGCGCATCGTCGGGCAGTACCTCGCGAACGATGCCGGCGATGGCCCGATGGTCGGGACCGATCTCGTCCCACGATCGTTCGAGGTCAGATTCGACCGACTTGGCCGACCGGTCGAGGAAGCCGTCATCGGCTACTCGCTCGTCGACCAGGTCGAGCAACTGGGCCAGCCCGTCTTTGGCGTCTCCGACAACCGCCACCTCGGGCGTGTAGTTGCGGCCGATAACTGTGGGGTCGGCATCAAGGTGCACGATCTTCCCTGGGATGGGCAGCTTCCATACTCGGGTCGAGTAATTCTGGAAGCGAGTACCGACCGCTAACAGCACATCGGCTTCGGCGATGATGTCGGCCACCTCGGGCCGCTCGGTTCGTGGGCCTAGGGCCAGGGCGTGGTCCTCAGGAATCGATCCTCGGCCTTCGATGGTGGTGACAACTGGGGCTCCGAGCTTCTCGGCCAGGGCTATCAGCTCGGGCGAAGCGTCAGCGGAAACAACGCCGCCACCGGCCCAGATCACCGGACGCTCGGCACCATTGAGCAGGGAGGCGCCTTCAGCAAGCGCAGCGGCATCGACGGTGACACGGGCCACATTGAGCGACCCAAAGATCTCGACGTCGGCCTCGCGATACTGCTGGTCGATCGGAATCTCGACCGCGCAGGCCTGTGGGCGACCCCGGCGAGCGTCGTCGGCCACTGATGCAATGGTCTTGCTGATGTCTTCTGTGCGCCAGATGGTCTCCGACCGACGGGTGACGGTGCGCAGCATCTCGAGCTGGGTCTCATGCTCGTGGACGAAACCCTTGCCCTTGCCGTAGTAGGCCGATTCGCCCTGTCCGGTGATTACAAGCAGTGGCGACGAGCCCGAGGATGCTTCGAACAGTCCACTAACCGCATTGGTGGTGCCGGGGCCGGTGGAGGTGAGGGCGACGCCTAACCGTCCGGTCGCTCGGGCATACCCGTCGGCGGCATGTGCCGCGAACTGCTCGTGGCGGCAGGCGACGACCTCGATCTGGTCGGACGCCATCAGGGCCTTGTAGGTGGGCAGGTTGTGCACACTCACAATGCTGAAAACCTTGGTAACACCCATGGCCTCGAGTGTGCGAGCGATGGCTTCTCCGCCGGTCATTGTTGTCATCAATCAGTCCTTTTCGCTCAGTCCTTCTCGCTCAGTCCAACAGCCCGGTTGCTTGACCACCATCGACCAGCAACCCGGTGCCGGTGATAAAGCGGGCCTGCTCGGAGCAAAGAAAGGCGACGGCCTGACCAAAGTCGTCAGGGTCTCCGGTGATGTTGGCCGGGTTGCTCTTGGCCGCACCCTCCTGGTCCATGATTTTCTTCACCCGATCGGTCCAGTGGGTGCCGGGCTGACACGAGTTCACGGTGACGCCTTCAGCTGCGATCTCACGTGCCGTGATCTTCAAGAAGCTCGTGAGACCCGCACGGGCAACCGACGATGCCAGCAGAAAGCCGATGGGCTGTTTGACGCCCACACTGGTGATGGCGCACACCCTGCCCCACTGACGTTCCTGCATGGCGGGGATTGCGGTACGACACATCTCGATCATGGCCAGACAGTTCATGTCAATGGCGGCCTGGAAGTTGTCAAGATCGGTGTTGGCAAAGCTTCCCGGGGGTGGGCCACCAGCGTTGGTCACAAGAATGTCGACATGGCCAAGCTGGGCCACAGCCGCCTCGACGAAGCCGCGGCCGCCGGCCGGAGTCGACACGTCAGCCTCGATCGCGATCACCCCTGCGTTGCCGGGAATGGCCTCGATGGCAGCGACGGCGGCCTCGAGCTTTGCTCCGTCACGGCCCGAGATGGCGACCTGCACGCCGTCGGCGGCCAGCGCTTTGGCTGCCCCCAACCCGAGGCCGGCCGAGCTTGCCGCCACTGCTGCTTTTCTACCTGCGATACCTAGATCCATGTTCGGAAGTTAGTCGGCCAACGCGAAAGGGACGAACGGAGTCGACACTGCCCGCTACCTTCACGACATGAACCGGAAGCTGCTGCCCTATTACCTGCTTGTTGCAGTGGTCATGATGGCGATGGGCGGCATCTTCACGCTGCTTGGCGAGCTACGCGATCAGCTCGGTTTCAGCGAATCCGGGCTTGGTTTCATGGTGGCAATGGGCTTCTTCACCGCCTTCTTCGCCCAGATCGGTTTGGCCCGCTTCAGCGACCGCGGACACTCCACTCTCATGCTCCGATTCGGTCTCGGAAGCGTGTCGATCGCCTTGGCCCTGATGGCGGTGGCCACCGAGCTCTGGCAGTTCGTGTTGCTACGCATGTTGGTTGGGCTTGGCGTTGGCTGCCTCATACCCGCAGCTCGCCGCTTGGTCATCATCTCCGATCCCGACAACGTTGGTGCGAATGTCGGCAGGCTGGGGGCGTTCGATGTTGGTGGATTCCTTGTCGGCCCACTCGTCAGCGCGCTCTTGGCCAACATGTTCAGCTTCCGAGCTCCATTCATCTTCCTTGCCGTCGTCACCGCTGCGTTCGTGCCAACCATCGCCAAACAGCAGATTGACACAGGAACGGTCAGCGAGGAACGGCAGGTGGTGCGGGTCCTCCTGAGGCTGCCCGCCGTTCGCACCATGCTGGTTGGCGCGTTCGGTTGGTTCGCGATGATCGGGGTGTTCGAGTCGGTTTGGGCCGTGATGCTGACGGATCGAGGGGCCGACACATGGCTGATCGGCGTGACGATGTCGTTGGTCATGCTGCCGATGCTCGTAATCGCTCCCTTCAGTGGCCGATGGGCCGAGCGAGTTGGCCCGCTCCGGTTGGTGATCCTCGGCGTCCTGTTTGTTGCCCCCATCTTCTTCTCGTTCGGCTGGATCGACAGTCTGCTGTGGCTCACGCTGTTGGCGACGCTTCAGGGTTGCGGCGACGCGTTGGTGTTCCCTGGGTCTCAGGTCGGCATGGCAGTGGCCGGACCGGTGGACCTCACCGCGTCAGCGCAGGGGTTGGGGGGTGCCACTCTCGAACTCACGGCCGGATCGATGGCCTTGGTTTCGGGTGTCTTGTACGAACGATTCGGTCCACAAGCCGTCTTCAGCCTCGGCTCGGGCCTGATGCTGGCTGGGGTTATTGGTGCCCTCGTGATGGC
>JBLINY010000206.1:0-5569 GCA_047638695.1 Acidimicrobiales bacterium
CCGAAGCCCGCCATCGACACCTTCGCCTTGTCGCAGCATTCGACGAACTCACCGCCACCATCTGAGACGAACGCGCGACCGTCGGAGTCCACTGATGCGTCTCACGATCGAACAACGCAACAGTGCCCTCGCTCAAACGCTTCGTGGAAGGGCAGCGGGACCGGGCGGCGGGCCTAGCGGATCATGGCGACAACTACAAGATCTGGGTCTTGCGCTGGAACCGAGTCCTCGAGGACCATCGGCGCAGGTTGCTCTTCATGCGCGAGGCCCTGGAACACCGTGCTGACGATGATGCCTCAATGGCCTATCTCCACAGGACCCATAACCAATACCTCCCCACTTCGCTCCAGACCAGCGGAGAGCACGATGAAGGTGGCGCGAGTTGAAAGCTGAAGGCTAGCTTGCGACGAAATTGGACGTGAATCGGCGCTGTCAATCGACGCCTCCCCGTTTTGCGGCGCGTCATCCTCGCGCCACGCTCCCCTTCGCGCTCGTGTCTGCGGAAACGCAAAAGGCCCGGAAACTGTTGAGTTTCCGGGCCTTCAAGTTGGTGGCGGGGGCAGGATTTGAACCTGCGACCTTCGGGTTATGAGCCCGACGAGCTACCTGACTGCTCCACCCCGCGCTGGAACTCCCTAGCTTAGCGGTCGCTTCGAATTCCTCCACTCCGAAAACCCTCGGTAGACAGGTGGCCGCCTGGCCCCCGCCCACATAGGCCGTCGGCACCATCTTTCAAGAGGCCTAAAGAATCGGACCGCCAAACTCCGATGCATGGGCGGTGGATCAGCCACCGGGTGACTAACTCAAGGAACCACCAACTTGCTCCAGGGACTCTCGTTGCCAATTGTCGCCAAGGTCTGCGCTGCCGTATGCCTCACCGGCGGCGCCGGCGTCACCACCTATAAAGTGGCCGACATCGGCGAGGACTCAACCACAATCGTTGCGACGAACTCCGCCATCGAACCCGCAGCTCTTGCCTTCGAACAAGAACCCGAAACCGGCCCCACCAAGTCGGCCCCTGCGACCACATCAACCGCGGTGTCGGCCAGTCTCGAAGCAACCGAAAATACAGCGAAGACCGACACCGAAGACAAGACTCTGGCATCAGACACCGAGGCCCCCGAGCTCGTGCTTCTGTCCCCCACTGCTGACAGCGAGCACGACGAAGCCAAGATCGTCTTTGAGGGCGAGACCGAGCCCGGCGCAACCGTCAAGGCGGGCTCCTACCCGGCAACTGTTGACGAAGACGGTTCGTGGCGAATCGAACTGATTCTCTCGCCGGGAGCCAATGCCGCAACCTTCGCCGCCACCGATGAAGCCGGCAATATCGGCTACGCCACCATCAAGGTGTGGCTCATCGTGGAAGAGCCGGAGAAGAAGCAGCCTGAGAAGACCGATCACGACGACAAAAAGCACGAGGACACGAAGCACGAGGACGAGAAACACGACGAGGACAAGGTCGCGGTGGCCGACGTAGCGTTCAGCGCTAACCAGAAGTACGGCACCTGCGATGCAGCCGAGCCCTACGAAGTTTTCTGGGGTACCGCAACACCCGGTTCGAAGATCACCATCTCCTCCGCCTACGGCTCAGCCACCACAGAGGTTGGAGAGAAAGGCCACTGGGAGAAGAAGCTCTACTTCCAAGGCGCACCAGTCGGCGAGTCCTTCGCCGTAACGGTGGCCGGTCCCAACGGATCTGCAAGCTTCGACTATGTCGTGAAGGCGCCGGCCGAGGACAAGCCCAAGACCGACGAGCACATCGAACATGACGGCGACAATAAGTAGCTAGACCCGTTCGACCGCGCCTTCTTGTTTGGTCAGTTCTGGGTCAGTTGTAGGTGACCTGGCAGAAGCCGTGGTTGCAGTAGCCGCCGGGGTTCTTGGCCAGATACTGCTGGTGATAGACCTCGGCGTAATACCAGGTGTCAAAGGGGGCGATCTCGGTTGTGATCTCCCCGAAACCGCCAGCCGTCAGCTGGGCCTGATAGGCGTCACGGCTGGCGATTGCTGCCGCGTACTGGTCGTCGGTGTTGGTGTAGACAGCCGACCGGTACTGGGTACCGACATCGTTGCCCTGGCCCATGTATTGCACCGGGTCGTGGTTCTCCCAGAACACCTTGAAGAGGTCGTCGAGCGAAACTAGCTCGGGGTCGAACACCACCAACACGGCTTCGGTGTGGCCACTCATCCCCGTGCACGTTTCTTCATACGTCGGGTTTGGAGTGCTACCGCCGCTATAGCCGGCGGCCGTGGTGTACACACCCTCCATCTGCCAGAAGAAGCGTTCGGCTCCCCAGAAACAGCCCATGCCAATCACCAGCGTGTCCATGCCCTCGGGCCACGGTGGTGTCAACGGGTTGCCATTGACAAAGTGAGCATCGGGCACCGGCATAACCTCTGCCCGCCCGGGCAGGCAGTCTTCTGGTGCGGGAACCTTCAAATCGGCTGTGTTGCGGAAGAACATCGGTTGCTCCTGTCGTTACGGGACGAGTGGGAAACTCAGGCCTCGCCGGAATCGTTCCCCGAAGGCGTTATTGGAAAGCCCAGCAGTTCAGCCAAACGCTGCAAGGCAGCTTGGGCATCAGCCCGCAACTCGGCAGCCTCATCAGCATTGCCGTTCTGCTCAGCCGTATCGGCCCTGGCCAGCAGCTCGTCAGCTGACGCAACCAGCTCGGCAACACTCATGTCCTCGAACTCGGTATTCGGCCGCGGCGTTGGAGTAGGCGTCGGTGCGTCGGCGCTGTCATCGCTGGGATCATCAGCAGCATCGTCGCCAGAGTCGTCTGTGGGTGAGGGTGCCTCGCCTATGTCAATGGCCAACTTGGACACAGCGTCGTCGAGGGTCAGACCCATCTCGATGCGATCGCCGTTGACAGCAATCACCCGGTTGAGTTCAGGCACACCGGTGGTGCCGTCAGCCTTCACATACAGCGGCCGGACGTACAGGATGGTCTTTTCCAACAGCACCATCTGCATCTCGCCGAACAGCACGGTTGAGCCCTGCAGATCGAGCGGGGTGATGTATTGGGCGATGCCGTCCTGTTTTTGGATGTCAGCATTCACCAAGTCTGGAGCTGGAACCTCGCCCGAGGGCAATACATACAGCACAAGTTCGCCGTAGTGACCGGGATCGCTACGGGCCACCATGACAGCGGTGAGTTCGGGGCGCTTGGTGCCACTCTCGCTGCTCGAACGAGGGACGAAAGCTCGCTGCACGATGAACTCTGACTGTTCCTCGCCAGGAAGTCGCGTGTAGCGGTACTGCGGCGCCATCGGTGCCGCGCTGGTCGTGCCGTCGTCGCCACTGGCGTTGGTCGGTGGCTGACTGGAAACGCTCCAGGCCCGATCACCCTGAAGCAACTGCACGGGGTCGGAAACTTGATAGGTCGACCACACATCGGTTTGCACTTTGAAGATGTCGACGGGATAGCGGAAGTGCTCCTCAAGCCCATCAGGCAACTCGTCGACCGACGAGAACAAATCAGGGAAGGCCTTCGACCATGCAGCGATCATCGGGTCGCTCTCGTCGATGACGTAGAACGAAACCGAGCCGTCATAGCCATCAACGACCGCCTTCACAGAGTTTCGAACGTAGTTGTAGCCAGAACCAAGGTCGGCGTCGGCGCCAACGGCTCGACCGCTCACACTTTGTGAATACGGGAACCGCGAAGTGGTCGTGTAGCCGTCGATGACCCAAATCAGTCGGCCATCGAGAATTACCGGATACGGATCGCTGTCGAAGTCGAGGAAAGGAGCCAACTGGCTGACTCGGTCCTCGATGCCACGGTTGTAGATGATGCGCGAGTCGCTGTCGATCTGGCCCGACAGCATCAAGTCGAAGTGCTGGAATCGCAGCGAGAACGCGGCGCGACGAAGGAACGAGCCGACTGGCACGCCACCTTCGCCGTCGTACTGAAAGACAACCTCGCCAGCAGCGGCACCGGCGTAGTCGATCTCGTTCTTCTTCGTGCCAACAACGGCGTAACCGCCGAAACCTTCACCAAAATACACCTGCGGTGTCGTGACCTCGGCCTCAAATCCCTCAACGATCTGCTGGTTCGGGCCCACTCCCTCGACGAAATAGAGAGGCTGGCCGTCGGAGGCAACAGCGTCTCCGGCAGCAACGGCCACACCCAACCCGTGGGTATACGCCAGATGCTCGATCTCCCATGAAGGGTTGTCTATGCCGCCGGGATTCAGCTCGCGCACCGCCAGCACCACGGGCTCGACATTGTCGCCAACGCGATAGCGATCGATGTCGAGTCGGTCGCTGAAGGCGTAATACTCGCGCTCGCCCTGGCTTCGGGTGAACGGCTCAGTTGCAAGGGTGGCATCGACCAGGGCGACGTCTTCGAGAATGTCCTGTGCAGCCTCGATGTCGGCGACGGTTAGTTCCGGCTCGTAGCCGTAATCGATTGTGCGCAACTCGGAGCCATCGGCCCCTCCATCGAGGCCATACGCATGGCGCGTGGCATCAATGTTGTGAGCGATGAACTCAGCTTCGCGGCTGGACTGGGCCGGAACGATTCGAAGCCGCTGGTACAGGGCGGGATAGATGCCACCGATAACCACATGACTGATCGCCCACAAGCCGACGGCAACGAGCGGCAGCCCCCAGCCGCGCCGACGAATGTTGATCAGAAAAAGCAGCGCGCCGAAGATCGAGATCAGCGCTAACAAATTGAGGGCTGGCAGCTGAACTTCGACATCGGTGGCCAGTGCGCCATCGAACACACCTCGGGTTGAGGTGACCAGCTCGTAACGGTCATGCCAGTAAGCCAGGGCTCGCAGAACCGCGAGCACTGCGAGTAGTCCTGACAGATGCAGCTTCACTCCCGGGCTCACACGCTCGGACGCTGCTGCGCTTGCTCGGATGCCCCCATTCAGATAATGGGCGATGAGTGCCACCAGCAAGGCGAATACCAGTGAATTGAAGAACCAATCGATCAGAAACGTCCAGAACGGCAACTCGAAAACGTAGAAGCCGGCGTCGCGCCCAAACAGTGGGTCGACCCAGCCAAAGTCTTCCCCGTTGCGGAAGAGCAGCCACGTGCGCCACTCCTTTGAGGTATTCACTCCCGCGACCAAGGCGAAAAGGGCAGAAACACCGAACCGGATCCGGCCGGTGTAAGGCCCGACCATTTGGTGGTACCGCTCGATCAGGTCTTCTTCGGGGCTGTCGGGCCTCACGACCGGGGCCACCCGGTCGGCCAGGTAGAGGTTGCCCCACAACAGGACGAAGAACAGCGTGGTGAAGATGATGACGAGCACCACTCGGGTGCCGACGACGGTCTGCCACACCGAACCCAACTCGACGCCCGAGAACCACAGCCAGTCGGTGTAGACGTTGGCGATTCCACTAGCTGACAAGAAGAGGATGAGGAGAACGCCAAAGGCGGTCAGTACCAGAGCCCGTAGGCGTCTCGATCCACCGGAACCGCGAATAGCACGCATCGGTACAGAGCGTACCGCCCTTGTGGCTCGGGCCGAGAGCGGGTCGCCTTGGTTAGTCCGCTGGCAGCACCAAACACCGGCACCCGGGCGACCCGGGCGGGGCAATATGGCCCGT
>JBLINY010000207.1:0-5454 GCA_047638695.1 Acidimicrobiales bacterium
TTCCGCAGTACCAAGAAATTATCAACTAGGTGGCAGCAGACCCACATACTATCACTCTAAGTGAGCGTTGTCGGTTTAAATGAGCACGATAGCTGTGGGGGCCGGATATCGCGTCGTGCCTGGTCAGGCTGCGTTTTGGTATTCGTTGATGAGGCCGTGGCAGCGGGTCGATTTCAGAACTCGAAGGTGATGTCCCTCCACTGGCGGTGGCGGCTCGGCGGGCTCCGGTGGCTGTTGGTCGAGCGAGCGGTGGGGTCGGTGCGTGTGGTACTGGTCGATGTAGTCAACAATGAGCCGTTCGAGCTGGTGCTGGTTCCAGATGATTGTGTGGTCAAGGAGTTCGCGGCGGATGGTTCCGATCCAGCGTTCGGCGAAGGCGTTCGCGACTGGTGTGCGGACGGGGGTTTTGAGGATTTTGAGGCCTTCGGTGTGGAAGATCTCGTCGAAGGTGTCGATGCATTAGCTGCCTCGGTCGCGAACGAGGGCTCGTGACTGGGCGAGCTGGTCGGCGTGGCGGAGGAACAGGTTGCGGGCCGCTTGGGTAGTCCACGCTTCGTCCGGGTTGGCGGTGGCACCGGCGTAGAACACTTGCCGAGTGGGGACATGGATGAAGAAAAGCACGTAGTAGCGGTGAAGCATGACGGTGTCGACCGTGAAGAAGTCGCAGGCCTCGGCGGCCTGAGAGTGGAGGAACCGTGACCAGGTGATGTCGGACCGGTTGGGCGCTGGTTCGATGCCGCTGTCTTTGAGGATCGTCCAGACGGTCGACGAAGCGATCCGATGACCGAGGCTGGCCAGTTCGCCGTGGATTCGGCGGTAGCCCCAGGTTGGGTTCTCGGCGGCGAGGCGGAGGACGAGGTGGCGGATCTCGTTCGAAGTCGGTGGGCGTCCCGGTCCTCGCGTGGGATGTGTCCAGTGTCTGGCGATGCGTCGTCGGTGCCATTGGAGGAGGGTGTCGGGTGTGACGATCCAGCCGTGCCGTCGTTGGCGGGGGAGGGCAGCTGCGATGGCGCCGAGCAGGGTTCGGTCGTCGTCGTTGAGTGCGGGTCGGTTGATCTGCCGTCGTAGGACGGTCAGTTGGTGCCGTAGCACGATGATCTCGAGGTCTTTCGAGCGACCAGAACGGACCGCGAGACGGGCCAGTATGGCGATGAGGCGGTAGGGAATACGGGACACAGACCCTCAGCATCGGCCGCGTTTCCCCTGATCAGCGGCCACGGCCGAATATTCGGTCTGTGGGTGCCCGAAACCCTGTCGTGCCTGTTCATGCGGCGGTTTTGTATTCGTTGATGAGGCCGTGGCATCGGTTAGATCTGATGACTCGAAGGTGGGTCGGCTCACGGTGGGCGAGTACTTGGGGGTCGGTGGGTAGTGGTGATCGTTGATTGAGCGAACGGTGCGGTCGGTGGGTGTTGTAGTGGTCGATGTAGTCGGTGACGAGCTGTTCAAGCTGGTGCTGGTTCCAGATGATGGTGCGGTCGAGGAGCTCGCGTCGCAAGGTCCCGATCCAGCGCTCGGCGAACGTGTTGGCGACGGGTGTTCTGATCGGAGTCTTGAGAATATTGAGGCCTTCGGTTCGGAAGATCTCGTCGAACGTGTCGACGAATTGGCTGCCACGATCGCGGACTAACGCACGGGCATTGGCGAACTGGTCGGGGTGGCGTAGGAAGAGGTTGCGTGCTGCTTGGGTGGTCCAGGGTCCGGTCGGGTGGGCGGTGATCCCGGCGAAGAACACTTCTCGGGTGGTGATGTCGATGAAGAACAGCAGGTAGTAGCGGCGCATCAATGCGGTGTCGACGCTGGCGAAGTCGCAGGCGATGGCGGCTTGGGATCGTAGGAACTGGGTCCAGGTGACGGTGCTTCGGTGGGCTGACGGTTCGATGCCGTGGTCTTTGAGGATTTTCCAGACGGTGGATGCGCCGACGTTGTGGTCAAGACTGTTCAGCTCTCCGTGGATTCGCCGGTATCCCCAGGTGGGGTTGTTGGTGGCCATCTGAATGATGAGCCGGCGGACTTCGGCGTGGGTTGGTGGCCGTCCGGGTTTCTGGGGTGGTTGGGTCCAGTGTTTTGCGATGCGTCGGCGGTGCCAGCGGAGCAAGGTGTCGGGGGTGACGATCCGGCCTGTTCGGCGAGGCCGGAGGCGCGGCTGCGATCGCACCGAGCATCGATCGGTCGTCATCGTTGAGGTCGGGTCGTGTGTTCTGTCTGTGCAAGACGTCGAGTTGGTGGCGTAGGACCACGATCTTCAGGTCTTTGGAGCGGCCCGTACGAACGGCGAGGCGGGCCAACGACGTTAGGAAGCGGTACAAGATTCGATACACACGCTCAGGATCGGCGGGGATTTGCCCTGTTCAATAGCCACGTCCGAGTTTCGGGCACCCACAGGCGCAGCACGATGATCTCGAGGTCTTTCGAGCGGCCCGAACGCACAGCCAGACGCGCCAACGCTGCCACCAGTCGGTACAGAATGCGGTACATGAGGCTTCACGATCGGCCGGCATCGCCGCAGGTCAGCGCCCACGACCCAATTTACGGCACCCAGAAGGTGTCGTGCGGTCATTTTGCGCCGGTGGCATCACGTGGCTTTGGGCCGTCGGGTGTGCTTGGTTGCGGCGTAGTCGTTGACTGCGTTGCGCGAGGAGCGCCAGATGCCGTCTGCTCCTTGGGTGGCGTCGAGTCGTCCTCGTTGTGCGGCTTGGCGTAGCGCTGGTACGGAGAATTGGTCGTCGGCGAGCGCAGCGAGGGGAACGAGTCGTGCTGGTCCGGCGACGTTGGGTACGACGAAGCGGTTGAGGTTGTCGAGCATGGCCCGGGCGATGATCTCGCCGAGGGTTCCGTGGTCGCCGTCGTCTGCGCGTTGCAGTCCTCGCAGGTAGGCGTCGCGTTGCTTCTTGAAGATAACGATCGGCGGGTATCCAAGTCGTACTAGCACGAGGTTCAGTGCGAGTTGGCCAGCTCGGCCGTTGCCGTCGATGAACGGGTGGATGCATTCGAAGCGGTGATGGAGTAGCGCCAGCTGTTCGGGGAGTGGCACGTCGAGTTCCGTGCCAGCCTCGACGGTTTCGCCTAGCGCGACCACGTCAGCGACCCAGTCCGCCAACAACGCGGGGACCTCGGTCCACGGAGGCGGGGTCATGCCGCCGTCGAATGCTGCGATGTCGTGCTCTCGGAAACTTCCCGGTGACTCTGTGTCGTTGGCGTCAGGATGAGGGGCAACGCCCCACACTGGGGTCATTGCCATTTGGTGGATTCGCCGGACTTCGTTGAGGTTGATCAGGCCGCCATCGCTCCAGTCGTCGGGGTCGAGCGCCTGGTCATACACCCAGCGAGCGGCTTCGCTGTAACCCTCGACCTCCATGTACTCCTTGAGCGGCTTCGCCCCGACCGCTCGTCGCTGATCGAGTAGCACGGCGACTTCGCGCAAGACGAGTGTGTTGCCTTCGAGAGCGGTTGAGTGGTGCGCTTCGAGGTGCCAGATGTCTGACCAGACGGTCTCTGATTCCTTCGGTGACGGCAGGCCACCGAATCGATCGTTGAGTTCCTCGAGCGCACTGGCGAGTCGCCGGTAGATGGTTTCTCGGCTGGGTCGTCCTCTTGCCATGTGGTGTCGATCCGTTGGAGTTCGCCGAAGTTGAGCAGGTGGCCCGCTGTTCAATAGAACTTATCAAATGCCCGCAGTTGATACAACAGACAGGGACTGAAACGAACTTATCAACTTCGGTCGGCGTCGTCGGCCACCTCAACGCCGTCGACCCTCGAAGCTGCGGCTAGGTCGCGAACCATCGCGCAACCCGGAGGCCAGGGTCCGGTCCAGGAATCGGGCGCCCTCGTGGAGCGGCTCGACGACGGCGAGACGCAACGGCTCCACTGCAGGGACTGCCGAATGGACGGCATGTACACTCCAATTCGGACACTGTTGTGGCTCCGTTCTGGACGGAGCGCTCGATAGTCGGACACCCTACGGGCCGCACGTTTGCTCGATCGACTGCCGGGCCAACTGTGTCAGGAGCCGCCCTCACTGCTCCGTGACCAGGCATTTCGTGTCTTTCAGAGGCAACTTAGGCGCTCCAGTCATGGCCATGATCGTCGAGCCATCGAGCGAGTCGCGCTGGGAGCTGTGCGTCGATGAGGAATCTCACGCAGAAGCGAGCGGAGTTATCCGGCCACCGGCTGACAAGGCCGCGAACTCAAGCGCGGCGAGGATGTCATCGTTGCTTAGGTCTTCGTAGTCGGCGAGAACCTCGTCGTTGGTCATCCCGGATGCGAGAAGTTCGACGAGTGACTCGACGGTGTGTCGTGTCCCGCGAATCGTGGGTTGACCGTGGCAGATCTGTTGGTTGGAGGTGATCCGGTCCAAGCGAGTCATAGAGCAATAGTAGACGCGCTGCCTGCGGCGCTTCTTGTTGGATCAACATGGAAGGCGAGCGCAGTTGACTGGACGCGTTGGCCCGGGCACGGCAACACAGAAACTGGATAGACCCGTTGGTGAAGCAGGATTCATCTGTGGGCCTCTCCGAGAGCGGGGTCTTCTGATCGTGTGTCGCATTGCTAACGGCTTGCTAACGGGAGTACCGGCACGAAGCGGCAATCGGCGGGTAGTCCGCCATATCCCTGACCACCGAACCGCTTGTTTCCGGGCGCTTCCGCTCGGTGCCGCTATGGGCAAGTTGGGGCTCGTTCGTTCAAGTCCCCCTCGTAGATCGAACAAGTGTTCGATCTACCCCTAGAAGGTCCCGCAACACCGCGACCCATACGGCCGGGACTGGAATACTCGAGAATGGAAGCTTGGCGGTCGGAAGCCGGCCGCCCTCGTCCCTGTGGGTGCCCGAAATTCTGTCGTGCCTGGTCAGGCGGCACTTCTGTATTCGTTGATGAGTCCGTCGCATCGTGTGGATCTGACGATTCGAGGCGGCTCCGCTTCTCGGCGAGCGCTCACCCGCTGATGGAGCCGAATTTCGGCTCCGGTTGATGGTCTTCCTGGGTTCTGGGGTGGTTGGGTCCAGTGTTTGGCGATGCGGCGTCGGTGCCAGCGCAGGAGGGTGTCGGGGGTGACGAGCTATCCGTTGCGGCGTGGGCGGGGGAGTGCTTGGGCGATGGCGCCGAGCAACGACCGATCATCATCGGTGAGCGTTGGCCGGCCGTGTTGGCGGCGCAGTACGACAAGTTGGTGGCGTAGGACGATGATCTCGATGTCTTTGGAGCGGCCGGCCCGCACGGCGAGGCAGGCCAACGATGCGAGGAAGCGGTACAAGACGCGATACACACCCCTCAGGATCGGTGGGTATCCGCCCTGGTCAACACCTCACGACGAGTTTCGGGCACCCACAGGGTCTCGCAGGATCTGATCGGCCGTGACTTCACCGCTACCGAGCCGGGTGTCCGTTTCGTTGGCGATATCACCCAGATCAACACGTGGGAAGGCCCGCTGTATTTGTCGACGATGATCGATCTGTT
>JBLINY010000208.1:0-5377 GCA_047638695.1 Acidimicrobiales bacterium
AGCATCCGACAATCGAAGAGAACATGCTCTCCGACTACGGCGACGTCGTCCGGCTGCGAGATGGTGTGCGCCGCATGGCCGATCTGGCTCGCCAGCAATCGTTCGACCATGCCGTCGAGCGAGTGAGTCTCGACCTGCGGGGCACGCCGGTTGACTCGCTCGACAGCGACGACGCCATCGACGCCTGGCTACAACAGAGTGCCTCCGACGCCCAGCACATCTGCGCTACCGCGGCCATGGGCCGCGTGGTCGATGCCGAGTGCAACGTCTTCGGCCACGAAGGACTACGCGTCATCGATGCATCGGTAATCCCTGAGGTCCCCCGCGCCAACACCTATCTAATGGTTCTCGCCCTCGCAGAGACCATGGCTGGACGCATCTAAACCATCCGCGTCACCGACGAGAGAGTTCCAGCTCCGGCGATCCCTCGGCGAACTGCTAGCCCAGGCGTTTGATCAGCGTTCCAACTTCTTCGGCGGCGCGGTAGCGAGCTGCGAAGCTCGGCAACACCATGATTTGGTCGAGCCCGGCGGCCTCAAGGTCTCCGACCTTTTCGACCAGCTCGTCGAGTTGGCCGACGATGCACGAAGCTTCGATCAGTTCTGGCGTGACGAACTGGACTTCGTCGGGATGGAGATAGGTGCCATGTCCGGCGTGGACCCGGTAGTGACGTTCGGCCTCGGGACTCTGTTCAACCAATGCCACGTAGTCATCCCACACACTGAGCAGGTGCGGCGGTGGGTCGACCTTGAACTGACGCATCCGCTCGTAGGCGTAGTGCAGGCTCATTACGGCCATCGGACCGCATTGCTCGATGATCCGATCGGACGTGAGATCCTCGCCCGGTTCGAGCACGGCCACAGAGGTAAGCGTCGTTAGCTGGAAGTTGTCCTCGTCGAAGTCTCGTCCGGCCGAACGAGCGCCACCGGCGGCGTTGGCCAAGCAGCGCTCGACCGCCTTGCGACGAGGTGGAACGGCCGCGACCAGGCCGTCGCCATAGGCGCCAGCCAGCGCCTGCCCCTTGGGCCCGAAGGCTGAAACATGGATGGGCACCGGGTCGGTCACGTTCACGAAGCCGAGATCGGCCATCTGGAACGCCACGTCGGTGGTGGCGCCACGATGGGTGAACGGCGCCTCCTGCCCACTGAGCAAGCGCCGGGTTGTGTTGAGAAAGGCCTCGAACTCGGTGAGGCGAGCCGGGTTGCGAGCCATCAGCCGCCAGGCGGTGAATCCGTTTCCGACACCCAGAAAGGTGCGACCCGGCGCCAGCACGTTGATGGTCGCGATGCTGTGGGCAGTGACCGGAGCAATTCGAGTGTCCACGATTGAAACACCGGTGCCGATCTTTATGCGGCTCGTGCGCCCAGCGGCGACGGCCATGCACGAGTAACAATCGCCCCACAACATCTGTGAGTCGGCAAACCAGGCTGCCTCAAACCCCAGATCTTCAGCTCTGACAACCAAATCGATGTCGTCGATCTTTGAATGTAGGCAGATTCCAAAATCCATGTGGTCCGTCCTCTTTCAGATCATATTCGGGCGGTGCTGCCTCAGCGATTCTTCCACTCGGCCGGGCGCTTCTCCATGAAACTGGCGATGCCCTCCTGGCCGTCCTCGCTCGTCACTCCTGCGGCCATCACGGCTCCGGCCATGCCGTAGGCATCGGCCTGACTCATTTCGGACTGGGCGTAGAACGTTCGCTTACCCTGGGCCTTGGAATAGGCGCTGCCGCGAGTGGCCCTCTTCATGAGGTCACGCGTCGCCACCGCCAGATCGTCGTGAGGAACAACCCGGTTCACCAGTCCCCAGGCACAGGCGGTTTCGGCGTCAATCGGATCGCCGGTGAGTGCCATCTCGAGGGCCTTCTTGCGACCAACTGCCCGTGACACCGCGACCATCGGCGTGTGGCAAAACAGGCCGCCTTTGCCTCCAGGGGTCTGGAAGCGAGCCTGGTCGCTGGCGACGGCCAGATCGCACGACGCCACCAGTTGGCAGCCAGCCGCCGTTGCAAGGCCCTGCACCTGCCCGATCACGACCTGGGGAATCTCCTGTATGAGGGTCATCATCCGCTCACAGACCGCAAACAACTCCTGGGCGTCGGCCAAACCAGCACCAGCCATATCGGAGAAGTCATGGCCGGCCGAGAAGGCGGGACCCTCGGCGGCGACGATGACTCCGAGGGAGTCGCTCGACCCGATCTCGCTCAGAGTGTCGATCACGGCCTCCATCAAGGGGCCAGCGAGAACGTTCCGACGGTTGGTGTTGGTCAATGTGATGATCGCCACATCGCCCTCGTAGGCGATCGAATCGTCGTGCTCAACGCGCATGAAATCCATAGCACGAAGCTACCCCGACACCTGCTGCCCCGGTGACTCAACACTGATCAGAAACTCTCGCACCCACGGTCGCCCCAGCCTCTTACGCGAGGATGGCAGCCATGACCGATTCGGCAACGACATCAAACCAGCACCAACGCACCCACCAAGTTGTCGTGATTCGCGGCGATGGCATCGGTCCTGAACTCATCGATGCCGCCCTCGTGGTGATGGATGCCATCTACGAGAAGTTTGGCGACTTTCGACTCGACCTGATTGATCATGAAGCCGGTGCAGGACTATTTCGCAAAGTGGGAGCCAGTCTGCTTCCGGAAACAATGGCGGCGATCAAAGAGGCTGATGCCATGTTCAAAGCACCGGTCGGTCTACCCGATGTTCGTAACGCCGATGGCACCGAGGCCGGACTACTCGGCGGGATGCGCGTCGGCCTCGACACCTACGCCAACGTTCGGCCGGTGCGGCTGATGCCCGGCGTCGTCGCTCCGATCAGGGCTGAGCCTGGTTCGATTGACTACGTCATCGTGCGGGAAAACACCGAAGGCCTCTACCTTTCACGAGGCAAGGGCGTCGGCACCTCCGAGGTGATGACCGACACCATGCTCATCAGCCGTAAGGGCACCGAGCGAATCGCTCGATTCGCCCTCGAGCTGGCCCGCAGCCGCAATGGGGCACCCGAAGATGGCCAGCGCCGGGTCACCTGTGTCGACAAGGCCAACGTCCTGTCGAGCCTGGCCTTCTTTCGTCAGGTCTTCGACGAGGTCGGCGCCGACTATCCCGATATCGAGCAGGAGCACCTCTACGCCGATGCCGCCGCCCAAGAGCTGGTGCAGCGGCCCGGACACTACGACGTGCTCGTCATGGAAAACCTTCTCGGCGACATCCTCTCCGATCTCGGCGGGGCGACCGTCGGCGGTATCGGCCTTTGCTGCTCGGCAAACATCGGCGACGCCCACGCCTATTTCGAGCCCATCCACGGATCAGCACCCAGCCTCACTGGACTAGATGCAGCCAGTCCGATCAGCCAAATTCTGAGCGCATCCATGATGCTCGATTACTTAGGTGAGGCCGAGGCTGCCACATCGATCCGCCAGGCCGTCGACCAGGTTCTCGGCAACGGAGTGGTGCTGCTCGCTCCCTCAGGTCAGCCGCGTGGTGGAACCAAGGCCACTGCCCAGGCCGTAGCCGACGCAATCCGCTCGGCCTGACGTGTTGACCGTTTCGACCAACCAAGGAGTCGTTTGATGCAAATTGCGCTGTACGCCCACACGCATGGGCTTGGCTACCGCGACGGCGAAGACAACCGCACTCGCAGCGTGTCCGCCAGCTCGCTCGAACCGGCCTCTGTTGCGGTCGATGCCGAGGCCGCCGGCTTCCACTCGATGTGGTTTCCCGATCACGTCTGCATGCCACTCGAGACCGGCAGCGCCCACGTCGCCAACACCTCGGGGACCCGTTCCTACGCACCCCACCACGACATGCTCGACGCTGCTGTGGTGATGGGAGCCGTCGCCACCTCGACGACCACACTGAAGCTGGGCACCAGCGTGCTCATCGCGCCCTATCGGGGCCCACTCAACGATGCCAGACAGTTCGCCACGGTCGACATTCTCTCCGGTGGTCGGCTCATCCTCGGTGTCGGCGCTGGGTGGATGCTCGAGGAGTTCGAGGCGCTCGGGGTGGCGCACAGCGAGCGGGGCGGACGAACGGTTGAGGCCATCGAGATCTACAAACGGGCATGGACTCAACCAGATGTGTCCTATGACGGCGCTTACTATCAGTTCAGCAACATCTCAATGGACCCGAAGCCAATACAGAAGCCGCGACCGCCGATCATCTACGGCGGGATCAGCGAGCTCGGAGCACGACGGGCTGCCCGCCATTGCGACGGGTTCTACCCATTGTTTCTCGATCCGTATGCGGACCCGAGCCGCTACGCGGCACATCAGGATCTGATCCGGGCCGAGCTCGAATCCCAACATCGCGACCCAGCCACCTTCACCATGATGGGCGCAGCAACGTTCCACCTCGCAAGCGATGACGAGGCCACCGGGGCCGATGGCCGGCAGCGCATCTGCACCGGCTCGGCAGAACGAATCCTCGAGGACCTCGCCAGGTTTGCCGAGGCCGGCTACTCGATGATCGTGGCCAAAATCGTGTGTCCCTCAGGCGAGGTCTCCGAACTTCGCGAGCACATCGAACAGATCGGTCACCAAATCATCCCGACCGCCACCGAACTGCAACCTTCTGGCGGTTGGCGGCCGGAGCTCTGAACGGAGCTAGAACACCGCTGCACATTCATGCAGCAATGCAATCTCCTCTGGCGTCTTTCCTAGGAGATCGCGCAAGATCTCGTCGGTTTGTTCGCCAAAGCGAGGGGCATGACGCCGCAATCCGGTAGGCGTCGCCGAGTAACGAGTGGGCGGCCGCACCTGGCGGATGCGGCCAACGGCCGGGTGTTCGCTTTCGACCAGAAGCTCTCGGTGGACGACCTGAGGGTCGTCGATCATCTCTTGGCGGGTATTCACCGGCGCCACCGGAACATCCGCGCCATCCATCAGTTCGACCAGTTCGGCTGTGGTGAAACGACTGGTTTCAGCTTGGATCTCGTCGTTGACATCAGCGCCGAATCGCACTCGACCCTGCAGATCGGTGAACCGAGGATCGTCGGCCAGATCAGACCGACCCAGTGCATTGCACATGTTCTGCCAGTGGTCCTGTGTGGCGACGGAATAGACCATCGCCCACCCGTCCTTGGTTTGGTACAGCTTGTAGATCTCGTTGAGGTTCGGCATATCAACCTCGTGATCGAGGTACGTGTCGTTCCACATCGCCTCGGGCCAAAGGAAGAACACGGCAACATCGAGCATGGCGACCTCAACGTGCTGGCCGCCAGCACCATTGGCCCGTCCTACGAGGGCAGCCAGTACCGACTGCGCCACCTGCATCGACGTGATCTTGTCGCACACCGCGGTCGCAACCAGCGTGGGGCGACCCTGATCATCGACCTGTACGTAGGGATAGGCACCAATCGATTGCACAAC
>JBLINY010000209.1:0-5354 GCA_047638695.1 Acidimicrobiales bacterium
AGCGTGGGTGTTGGCGCCGCCGCCATGTTCGGCTCGTTCGCTGCCGTCTGCGGCTTAGGTCTGGTGGCCAGCACGTTCATAGGGCGAGCTCGTCCGCTGATCCCGATCGGGCTGCTGGCCCTTGCGGGCCTCGCGATCGCTCCGGTTGCTGACACCACGTTGTCAGGCGGAGTCGGGCCCCGCGAATACACGCTGTTCGACCAGGCCGATATCAAGCCGTCCTACGACCTCGGATCTGGTTCGCTCTCGCTGGATCTCCGGCGGGTCGACTTCACGACCGACCGTCAGATTTCCTTGGCCGTCGGCGCCGGCTACGGCGAGATCGTTGTACCCGACGACATCGACGTCGTCGTCAATGCCCAAAGCCGCTTCGGCTACGTCGACGTGTTTGGCGAAGAACAGTCCGGGATAACTGCTTCCGTCGCACGCTCTCGCGATGGCACAGGCGAACGCAGCGAGGGCACCCCGGTGCTCACCATCGATGCAGACGTAATGTTCGGCTACCTGGAGATTCGTCGTGGATAACTACCCCGCTTTCGACAAGTCCGCGCCCACCAGCGAGTCCGCGCCCACCAGCGAGTCCGCGCCCACCAGCGAGTCCGCGCCCACCAGCGAGTCCGCGCCCACCAGCGAGTCCGCGCCCACCAGCGAGTCCGCGCCCACCAGCGAGTCCGCGCCGGCAAACGTTCCGGCTGAACCGGTGCCGGTCGCGTACATCCAGCCACCACGACGTCGGAAGCGGCGACTGGTGATCGGTTCGTTGTTCTTGCTGCTCGGGTCGGCCGGGGTCATCTCTGATGTCTTCGATGCTGACGCCGGGCCCTCGCTAGCCATCAGCACGCTATTCGCCGCGGTTGTGTTGCTCGGAGGGCTCCTGGCTGGCCAATTCTGGCAGCGTCCCAGCATCGGCTGACAACCAGGCGACGGTCGTCATGGTGCCGGCCGGGATCTCGGTGAAGCCACCATCTCGCACCTGTACCACCGACCGCTCGACTGCTGCCGGCCAGAGCGCACCTGTGGCCCGCACCAGTTCGACTGGCTGGTCGGCGCCGATCCACGACGCTCGACCGCAGAGTCAAGTTGTCGCCACAACAGTTGAGCGGCGTGGGCACACTGGGCTGCCTGCTTGCCCCAGCTCATCTCTACCGCCGGGGTCACAACGATCACCATCCGCCCGACATCGGGGGTGTGGAGTGGATACGACGCCAGAGGCGGAGGCTGATCGAGTGGTGTCGACTTGATCTGCAACTTCGCTACCTGGTCGGGCACCTCATCCATTGGCGAGGGAACATACGCCCGCACTTCAGCCCGGCCGGCAACAGCTGTGCGCCCGTCGGGGTCCTGTGCCCGCACCCAGGCCGAAGCCCGACCGCGCCGGACCAACTTGCGAATCTTGCCAGCCTCCTGCCATTGCCCGATCGGCGCTTCCCAGGGACCTCCTGGTGCGGCTCGATGGTCCGACAGCAGATCGATGACCGCACGAACGGCGGCGACACATACCTCGGGCGTCGTTGGCGGATTGGCCTTCTCGACGCGAGCAGCCAATTGCATGGCCCAGGGCGCTCCTTCATCGATCACTCCCTCATCGACCGCTCCCTCAACGACCGCCCCCTCAACCACCGCTCCCTCAACGACCGGATCCTTGGGCTCACTCGTCGTGCGTGGTCTGACCATGCACGATACTTAGCAGCCTGTGGAGGCCTCCCGGAGCGATTCGTTGATTCGGGCCAGGGTCTCTGCCTTGGCTCTCACCGTGTCGTTCCACACCCGCTCGAGCGCTTCGTCCAATTGTTCCTTCGCTTCGCTCCATGGGATTCGCATGGTCCGCACGACGTCGTCGAGCAGATTCGGATCGTTGCGATCGAGGACGGCAAGAACAAGACCGAATTCGGCCGAGCGCATGACCAACGGGGCAAAGAGCGGCAGCGAACGAACGAAGCGCAGATGATCACTGACGGTTCGGAGGATGTCGACGTTGAGCCCCGTCCCAAACGAAATCGGCAGCCACTCGATCTACAGCACCTTCTCGTCAGCGTCCAGGCGAGGAGCCGATCGGGGTACCCAGCGTTCCGTGCCAAGTCGTTCGATGTTGAGCCCGTACAGCTGCGCAAGGGAATGGACAACGGCCGCGTCCGGGTGCACCGATCCGGCCTCGATGGCTACGAGATCGTGCTCACTGATCGATACGGCATTGGCCGCCGCAGCAATGGACATATCCCTCAACATGCGGACCTGTTGAAGAGCACGACACAACGGCGTGTCTGACTCCAGAGCAGCCACCTGGCTTTGGGTTTGTGGAACCACTCTTCAGCTCCTCTCGCTTGCTGGGAGTTAGGGAAGTACTCACGATTCGCTGTCAGCTCTTCATCGGACGGTCCGGCGTTGGATTGAGTTCCTGGTTCAAAGTGCGACGACCTCTATGGTGAGGCCAATGATCGGCACGCTGAATGAAGGGTCCCTCCACGCTGCGCTGAAGACCCACTACAGCCAGCCGGGCGACCAATTCGAAGTTCCGCTCGAAGGATTCGTCATTGACATTCTCCGGCCCGGCCTGTTGATCGAGATCCAGACCTCGTCGTTCGGAGCCATGGGCCGCAAGTTCGACCGCTTGTTGTCGGAAAACCGCATGCTGCTGGTACACCCGATCGCCATCGAGACGTACCTCGAACGTCCAGGTTCAAAGCCCAGAAAGTCACCGAAGAAGGGCTCGATCTACAGCATCTTCGAAGAACTTGTCAGTATCCCGACACTGCTCGATCATCCGAATCTGAGCCTCGATGTCGTGCTCTGTTCGGTCACGAAATCGCAGATGCCCGATCCCGCAGCCCGCCGGGGACGCGGTGGCTTCCGCACCGTTGACCGTCAGCTACGGGCGATCACGGCGACCCACCATTACCAAACGACCACCGACCTCTTGTCGCTGCTCCCCGACGGTCTGCCGCTCGAGTTCACCACAGCAGATCTCGCTACCGGCGCCAACGTCAGTCGCGACGTTGCGCAACGCATGGCCTACTGCTTCCGGGCCCTCAGCATCTTCACCGAACATGGCCGCACCAAAGCTGGCATCACCTACCGGCGGGCGCAGTAGCCACCTGCCTACGGTCGATGTTACGGCAGCTCGAGCACCGTCACCTGGCCAGTGTCGCCGTTGACCTCAATCAAGGCGCCATCGGGAATGCGTTTGGTGGCACCGGTTGCCGACACCACACAAGGAATGCCCAGCTCTCGAGTCACAATGATGGCATGACTCAACGGCGCCCCTACATCGACCACCACACCGGCGGCGGGAACAAACAACGGCGTCCACGATGGATCAGTCAGTGGTGCCACGAGGATGTCGCCGGGGGCAAGCGTCGTCGGGTCGTGGGAGTCGGTGATGACTCGGGCAATACCGCGGGCAACACCCGGGCACCCTGGAACTCCTTGCATCACCTCGTCGGCAACCACCGGGCTGATCGCTACGGCGTCACGACGGGAATAGTCGGCAACATTGCCTGCGGACTTCACAAACAGAAAAGGCTCTTGCAGCTGGAGGTACTCGGCCATCAGACGCTCACGCTCGGTCAACCGATCGACGTACCGACCCGGGTTACTCGGATAGTCGAATAGTTCGGGTCGGGTAAGTAGGCCGAAGGAGTTAACCGCTGGGAAGTGACCGGCAGCGACAGAGCGACGGCCGAGCTCGCGCAGAGCGACACGCATCTCGTGAATCAGCTTGATGGCGTTCGTCTTCGTTCGCTCACGACCGGGCATGAATACGGTGGCAGCGTGCAGGGCGGCAAGAAACTGGCCGTGTGCTTCCGGGTCGGCCTCGAGCATCGACGCGATCGACGCACCAAGGCTCACTCGTTCCGCCGCCCGCTCGTCGTTGTGCGGTTGTGGCGCTGACGACTCGGGCGACAGACGCATCCGGTCGATGGCGGCTAGGGCCAAGTCTGGATCGGTCTCCCATGTCGGCGACCGCGCCTCCCACTCGTTCGGACCACGGCATCCGTAGCTGTAGACGAATTCGTCGAAGGCGGCAATGAACTCCACGGCCTCGGAGTGGTTCGAGGAACGCAACCGAGCATCGAGCCCAACGTGTCCCTTGCCAAACTCAGCCGTCAACGTCGCTGACGCGGCGGCCGACCGCCCGAGCTCCCACATTGCCATCGACGGAGCCGCCGACTCGACGTCGCCAAGACCAGCCAGCAACTTCAACGTCGCGGTCGGCTGCCCAACTGCCTCGCAGACCGCGGTGATGATTCCGATCGGAAGTGTGGCCAGGAACGAGATGAAGATGTGTTCGGTGAAGAGCTTCTCGAAGTGGAGATCGGCGTTGGTGAACACATAGCTAATCAGCTCATCGTCGGTCATCGCCGAGAAATCTGGTCGCGCCTCCCGCAGCGCGTTCATTTCCTTTTCGTGGGCCAAGACATCGGGAAGATCGGGGGTTGTGAGCGCCCAGCCAAAGGTGGCACCGATCTTCTCGGTGAGGTCCGGCCGGTCGAAGCCCGGTTTCACCACGAACTCGGGCACTCCGGGGGCATCGCCGAAAAAGGCGGCATCGATGTCGGCGGCTGACATACCCGGGGCCCGGTGGCCCAACATACGTAGGGCGCTGGCGTTCAGATAGCAGTAACCGTTGGCAACACCCAGGAACACGCACTTGTCGTCGGGCAGCTCGCCGGGTTCCATGACCCCGATGCGGTAGTAGGCGTTACGGAACCCCATCTCAGCGCCGCCGAGGCCGTTCTCATTCTGGAAGTACGAGAAAGCCAACGGAGAGACGGGATCGGGGAAGACCTCACCGACATTCGCGCGGGTGTAGAAATCCCACTCATCGCTGATATCGGTTTCGACCATCCATGCGTCAACCATGGCGGCACCGTAGTCCTAAACGGTATCTCTTTCACGAGAGTGCCCAGGTCAGGCGACGATCTCGACCGGCGTGCCGACCGGCACCGTTTCGGCGACCAACCGAATGTCTTCGTTATCCAGCCGAATACACCCGAGCGAGACGGCCTGGCCAATCAACTCCGGGCGCGAGGTGCCGTGAATCGCAACGACTGCCTCGCCACCGTTGATCACGTCGATTACCTCGGAATAGGCAGACAACGCGAGCACGTAGGGTCCGTATGCAGAGTCCTCGTACCAGGGAAGAATGTCGCGGATGTAGTAGCTGCCGAGCGGCGTCGGAGCATTGTCGCGACCGACGGCCGCACTGGTGTCAACCACCAGTTCATCGCCTTCCCATACCTTGACCGAGCGGCCAGAAACGCTGATCTGCACCCGAAAATTGGTAGATGAGAGGGTCACGTCATCGGCCGGAATCCATCCAACCGTCTCGTTGGGCCGCACCGGGACGGCGATCT
>JBLINY010000210.1:0-5318 GCA_047638695.1 Acidimicrobiales bacterium
CAGCCATCTCCGGCCCGACAGGTCCCGCCGTGGCACCAGCCAGGTGGGCGGCCCGGGCATCGACGACACTCATCGAAGAAAGACTGACCTCGCCTCGGGCGTCCAGCACCTTCTGCACGTCGGGGTGAATGCTCAACAGCGGCCTGAGATCTGATGGTTCGCATGAGACTCGATGGGCGCGACCGGCGCTGGCTGTAAGTCGACCATGGTCCATGGTAGATCGAGCCGGGTCGTTCAACCGACAATGCTCACCGGGGTACCGAGCGGCACGGTCTCAGCCAGCGGCTCAAGCAACTCATTGGGAATACCGACGCACCCGTTGCTGACCTCTTCACCGATCAGACCGGGCCGATTCGTTCCGTGAATCGCAATCGCAGGCAGACCGCCGATGGGCGTTGGTGTTGCCACCTTCCCTATGGCTGCGCTGGTTTCGACGATGATCCTTTCATTCTCCCAGACCGTCAGCCTGTTGTCGCCAAGATCGACCTCGGTGCGTCGTCATGCAGCGCTGGAAAATTAAGCCTCCGGGGGCGGAACGCGTACGACACCAGCGGCTATGAGGGCCTCGATCTCGTCAGGCTCGGCGCCGATTCCCTCGAGAACCTCTCGACTGTGCTCGCCTAGTTGCGGGGCTCGGCCGCGGACACCGACGTCGGCTCCCACGATCTTGAACGGTGCATTCACGGTGAAGAAGGCCCCGTCGGGGTGATCTTCGACCAGATGCAACATGCCGAGGGCATCGGCCTGCGGGTCGGCGACGAGCTCCTCGAGGCTCTGGACCGGAGCCCAGGTTAGGCCCGCCGCGTCCAGTCGTTCAGCCCACACCTCGCGGGGTGCGGTGGCGAAGACTTCGTCGCAAAGGGCGATGACCTCGGCCGCGTTGTCTAGCAGAGCCGCCGGTGATGCGAACCGTGGGTCGTCCAACCACTCAGGCTTACCGAGGCACTGGGCGAAGGCGGGGAAGAAGTTCTTCGGGCCGGGCATGCTGAGGGCCACCCAACGGTGGTCGGCGCAGCGGAATCGACAGGTCAGAGGACTTGGCCACGTCTCGCGGTGATACAGCTGGGGGGTTGCGCCCACCAGCGTGGCCGAGAGGTCACTCGAGATCGTCCATGCCGCGACATGCATGAGGGCAACCTCGACCACCTGGCCTTCGCCGGTCTGGTCGCGAAGTCGCAACGCCGCCAGCACCGAGGAGAGAATCGAGAGCGAGGAGGTGTGATCGCCCTGCCCGGGGCGGAAAGCGGCAGGTGGACCGTTCGGCTCGGTGACAAGGCCCTGGATGCCGCCTCGGGCGAAGAACGAGGTCATGTCGTAGGCCAGTCGCTTTGCTTCGGGTCCGGTGGTGCCGTATCCCGTGAGCGATGCGTGAATGATCGACGGAGCGACCGCATGCACGGCGGCCGGGGTCAGCTGGAAGCGCTCCTGGCGATCGACGGTGAGATTCGTGAGCAGGACGTCGGCATCCTTCGCCAGGCGATGCACGAGCGCGACACCTTCTGGAGCATTCAGATCAATGGCCAGATCGCGCTTGCCGCGGTTGTCGAGCTCGAACCAAGGGTCGGGGCTGAACTTTGGCCCCAACACCAGCCCTCGCAAGATGTCACCCGATGGTGGCTCAACCTTGATCACCTCGGCCCCCAAGTCGGCCATCATCGCCGCCGCACTCGGCGCTGCAATCATATTTGCGACCTCGAGAATTCGGACACCGGTGAGGGGAGCGACCACGAGGGGACTCTACGGGCGGGGTTCGATCTGCTCCACTCGGCTGATGCCGGTCGCAGGATTCGGAGTGCGGCCATAGTAGGCGCCGCCGAATCCAGGCTCCGAGCTAAACGTCACCGGCTCGAACCCCGCCACCGTCGCCAGCCATCGGTCGATCAGCTGGTCTTCGGCCTCGTAGTCGAACGGATCTTGAAGCCGAGAGGCAGACGCTTGGTGCTCGACGGATGATCCACCAGCCAACGAACCGTCTGCCGTAGTCCCTCTTCGGGGCTAACGAGATCGTGGTAGTCGAGCACATGACGGCGTGTGCCGCGTTTTCCACGTATGCCGCCGACTTCAGTGTTAGACCGCCATCGGCCAGAACCAGCCGAGGTCGCCGGTCGAGCGCACGTTTAATAAAGGGGGCATGTGGACCTGGACCATCGCGGACTTTCCGTTGGTGGCCGGTCGCTTCGAAACGCTGGAACTGGCCCAGACGGTCGGGAGCGATACGCGTTGTTATCTCGTCGTAATGCCACTACTACAGGCTGCAATTGCTCGATCTTGGGCATCTATGTACGAGGAGCAATCATGAATAAGCAAAATGGCCTTATGAGCGGGATCTTGGTCGCCGCTTTCCTTCTACTCAGTGCCTGCGGCAGCGACGCAGACACGGCGCTCGATGTCGCCGAAGAGGCTCCGGTGGTCGAAGAGGCACCGGTGGTCGAAGAAGTTGAGGAGGCCGCAGAGCCTGAAGAGGCTCCGGTGGTGGAAGAAGTTGAGGTGGCCGCAGAGCCTGAAGAGACCGCAGCGGTCCCGTCGCCCGATGAAGCCGTCGCTGGCATGGCTGCAGCCTGGGGCAGCGACGACGCCGACTTGGCGTGGAGCTTCGACTCGGAGCGCTGCCGAGGCGGAATGGCCGAGGCGCCGGATGGCTATCGAGACGCGGTTGCTGGTTGGTCGGCCATGTTTCCCGGGGCCACGGCATCGAACATCACCGCTGTTGTCGACGGCGACCGAGCTGCGGTGAGTTACGACGTTTACGACGGCGCAGGAGCGTTCGCTTCGGAGTTCACCGCTCAGCCGTTTATCCTTTCCGATGGGAAATGGTTTCGGGACGCCTGCTAGCCGACGAGCCGACGCGAATCCCCTGGTGAGCGCCTCGGTTTGCGCTTGTGATGCCGTTGTAATGTCTGTTGATCACGATGGCGGGATGTTGATGGCGGCGGGACACCTGGATGGCATCTCGAATCTGACGATTCGAGCGGGCGCCTCACGAGGTCTTCTCCTTCTGCGCAGGCCTCGCCGGCAGGGGTCCCGGCCCATCCAGGATCCAACTCAATACCAACAGACAACCCATCACGCACGCCGCTATAAGCCAGGCAGGCCCGGCTCCCAGCACGTCGAACATTCCGGGCGCAGTGAAGGCACCCGCAGCGGCCGCGGCCGATCCGGCTGCTTCTCCCAAACCCTGTGCAGCCCCCGCGTCTGCCTTGCTGCTGGCATTGGCGACCGCGGCCTGAGAGGCCGGCGACATGGCGGCTTCCATCAGTCCATGGGGTACCGCTACCGCCATCACCAGCCACAGAAACGGCGAGTAGCCGTAGGTCGCCATCAGCGGAACAGTGATGAGCGCCGGCACCAGCGAGGCCCAGCGGGCGCCGTAGGTATCAGTGAGACGGCCCGCCGCTCGGGCTACCAACAGCATCGGCAGAGCGAACCCCGTAAGGGACAGGGCGATCCAGAGATCACTGGCGCCCAAGTCGGTGAGGTGGACCGACCAGAGGGGCTCGAAGACGCCAATCGAATACCGAAAGGAGATAACCACGAGAAGGGCAGCGATCAGTCTCCGATCAGAGAGCAATCGCCGAAGGACTCGACGATCGGCATCAACCCCACCTGCTTCCTCCGGTTCTGCCATGGGCATCTCGAGACGAAGAATGGACAGCAAACTGAGAGCTACCAGGGCTCCCAGTACCAAGAACGGCAGCCGGACGTCGCCGATCGCCAGCAGGGCCGCCGCAAAAGGTGGCCCGAACACAAACCCCGAGAGGTACGCGGCGTAGAACGTGCCCAGCTTTTCGCCCTGTTTGTCGCCCGCGGTCAGCACGATGAATCGCCGAGCCGGGGGCACCAACATGCCGACGCCCGCTCCGAGCAACCCTCTCGCGGCAACAAACTGCCAGACCTCGGTGGCGAGGCCGAACCAGATGAGACCTGCGGCCGAGGCGACAACTCCCGCTCGAAGCAGTAGCCCGCCGTACCCTCGGTCGGCATAGCGACTCAGCCAGAGCTGGGCGACCAGAGCCGTAAGGAAAGCTGTGCCGGCGATCCACCCCAGGCTGACGGTCGGCAGGTCATAACGCTCCTGTAGGGCCGCCAGCAGTGCAAACACCGAACTGACGCCGGCCATAGTTACCGCAGCCGTAATGTAAAGACCTCGCATTGCCAAGCATCCTCGCACCACGAACTACGTTGTGCCGACATGAGTGACGTACATGATCTGACCGGACGCATCGCGTTGGTCACCGGAGCCAGCCGAGGAATCGGTGAAGACAGCGCAAAGGCGCTCGATCGGGCCGGCGCCCGGGTCGTGCTGAGCGGCCGAACCACGAGTGACCTCGAGCGAGTGGCCAGCCAGCTAACCAACGATCCAATCATCGTTGAGGCCGATCTCGCCCAACCCGGATCGGGCACAGACTTGGCCCAACGAGTCTTGGCCGAGGTCGATGGTCTGGACATCTTGGTCAACAACGCTGGCATCCCCATGAGGCGTACGCCCGAACAACTCACCGAAGAAGACGTCGACCTCGTCTTCTCGATCAATGTTCGCTCGCTGCTGATGCTGACCGTGGGCGTCGGGCCCTCGATGGAAGCACGGGGTGGTGGATCCATCGTCAGTATCTCCTCCGTCGCCGGTCTGACCGGGCCAATTGGGCGAGTCGCCTACGCCGGGACAAAGGGGGCCGTCGATGCTATGACACGGGCTCTGGCCGCTGATTGGGGTCCGAAAGGCATCAGGGTCAACTCGATCTGCCCCGGTCTGATTGCCACCGCGATTTGGGAGGACAGCCGCAACAACGTTCCCGGTCTCACCGAGCAGCTCGAACAGGGCATCGCACTGAAGCGGTGGGGCTACGCCGATGACATCGCCGACGTCGTCGTGTTCTTTGCCTCCGATGCCAGTCGCTACATCACCGGCGAGACCATTGCCGTCGATGGCGGTATGGCCCGCGTGAGTACATCAAGCGTGAAATTACCCGAGCTGGAGGACTGATCATGGCTACCTTTGAAGACGTCAAACGACTTGCCGGCACCGAGCAGGGACTATGTGTTGCCGCCGTCACCCGATCCGATGGCTCGGTCCATGCCTCGGTCGTCAACGCAGGCCCCATGGCCCACCCGGTGGGTGGTCACAATGTTGTTGCCCTCGTCGTACGAGCCGATGCCATCAAACTGGGCCGATTCGTTTCGGTCGGGCGAGCCTCGCTGACCTTCCGGCGAGGTTGGCGCTGGGTCGGAGTCGAAGGTCAGGCCGACATCATCGGCCCCGATGCTCCAGCGGACGGCGTCGATCTGCCCGAGCTCATCCGCGAGGTATTCAAAGCGGCGGG
>JBLINY010000211.1:0-5302 GCA_047638695.1 Acidimicrobiales bacterium
GAGATCAGCCTTGGGTCGACTCGCCTCGACAACCTCAGCAACCGTCGGCTCCGTGAGCAACGCAGCCGGATGCAGATGATCTTCCAGGATCCCAACGACGCACTCGACCCTCGCATGACCGTGAGGCAGAGCATCGAGGAGCCACTCCGCGTGCTCGGTCGGCTACGAGGACGTGGATCCAGCGAGATCGCAGAGGTTGCTCTCGACTCGGTGGGCCTGCCGGCAGCGGTCGCCAGCCGGCGCCCCCACGAGTTATCGGGCGGCCAGAGACAGCGGGTCAACATCGCCCGGGCCATGACGGTCGAACCTGAGCTGCTCCTGTGCGACGAGGTCGTGTCGGCACTCGACGTCTCGATCCAGGCTGACATCCTCAAACTGCTCGCCAGACTTCAGGCCGAGATCGGCCTCGCCTATTTGTTCATCTCCCACGACTTGGGCGTGGTCGCCACCGTGAGCGACCGGATCGGAGTCATGTATCTCGGCCGCATCGTGGAGGTCGGCGCCGTGGATGACGTTGTCGGCTATCCGCTCCATCCCTACACCGAAGCGCTGCTGTCCGCCGAGCCCGAAGCACTCCCGCAGCACTTGAAGCATCGCAACCGGATCGTCCTGCAGGGCGACATCCCGTCACCGATCTCACCGCCCTCGGGGTGCGGGTTCCGGACGCGATGCAGGTTCGCTCAGCCGCTCTGCGCCGAGGAGGTCCCGATTCTCACGGCACGCCCCGACGGCCACGCCGTTGCCTGCCATTTCGCGGACGAGCTCGAACTCGTAGGGCGACAGACGGCTCACACAACATCTCAGTCAGGACATTCACCGCCCACTTCAGGAGGAATGAAATGAAAACCCAGATCCAAGACCACCAGTCGCAGAGGTCACGCCGATGGCTCGTGGCTACTGCGGTGATGCTGTCGTTCGCGCTGATCGCAGCAGCGTGCGGCGGCAGCAGCGATAGCGCAGCAACCGACGAGACCGAGACAACCACGGTTGCCCCAGCAGGCGACGTCGAGGGCGACGAAACCACGGAGGCTCCGGCAGGTGACGGTGACCTCCCCGCTTTCGCTGAGGGTGCGGCCCAGCCTGGCGGGACCTATGGAGGAAGCTTGACGGTGGCCCACTGGTTCCCGCCAATCTCCCTCGACCCGCACACTGGCAGTTCAGGTGCCGACCACCAGGTGCTGTACTCCATGTACGACCGCCTGGTCCACTTCAAGTTCGACTCGCTCGAGTTCACGCCAGGCTTGGCGCTCTCGTGGGAGTTCCCCGATCCCCAGACGCTGGTGTTCAACCTACGTGAAGGCGTGACCTTCCACGACGGCACGCCGTTCAACGCCGAGGCCGTCGCCTACAACGTCGAACGGACGCAGAGTCACCCGAATACCAAGGTGCCCGCTGACCTCGCCTCGGTGGTGTCGGTTGAGGTCATCGACGACTTGACGGTGCAGCTCAACCTTTCACGGCCGGACTCTGGTCTGGTGGGCGTGCTCGCGGACCGTGCGGGGATGATGGTGTCGCCGACCGCCGCTGAGGCTGCCGACGACACGCAGTTGAACATCACCCCCGTTGGCACCGGCCCCTTCATGTTGAAGGAGTACGCCGAGGGTGAGCGGCTCGTCCTGGAGAAGAACCCGAACTACTGGCAGGCAGGCCTGCCGTACCTCGACGAGCTCGAGTGGCTGTTCGCCGGCGACGAGCAGTCTGGCCTCAACGGTCTGCGGGCCGGTGACGTCGACGTTGCGCTCACCGTCCGTGACGGCTCCCAGATCGCCGATCTGGAGTCCAACAGCGACCTGAAGGTGATCAAGAGTCCCTCGCTCAACACCGACGGCTGCTATATCAACGACGAGATCGCCCCTTGGGACGACGTTCGGGTCCGGAGGGCATTCTCGATGGCCATCGACCGAGAGACGCTAGCCGACGTGCTCACATTCGGCCTGGCCGAGCCGGCCTACCTGGTGGTGCCCCCCCAGCACTGGTCGAGCTCGGAACGCTTCGACGGGGTGAACGGCTATGACCCCGAGGCGGCCCGGGCCCTGCTCGAGGAGGCCGGTCAGGTCGGCATGACCTTCACCATGGCTTCGTACCAGAACCCGCTGCAGATCCGCAAGGCCGAGCTGCTGCAAGCCGCAGTGGCCGAGATCGGCATGAACATGGAGCTGGAAGTCCAGGAGCTGTCGGCGTGGATCCCGGCCATGTTCACCGACCGCACGTGGCCCATGGCGTGCGCCCCGTGGACCGGCCGCCCCGATCCGAGCCAGACGGTCACCTCGGTGTTCGCCTCGGAGGGTTACTACTCCCTGCGTGACGTCGATCGCGCCGGGGTCGACGGCCTCGCGGCTGCTGCTGTCGCCACCGATGACATCGGCGAGCGAGCGGCCGCCTATGAGGACCTCTGGGCCGTCACCTTCGAGGAGGAGGCGCTGTGGACGCCGCTGTGGCACAACGCCAGCATCACGGCCACCCGCAGCAACGTCAGCGGCTACCAGTTAAACCTGCTTGGAAAGGGCCAAGTGCAATTCGCCTGGCTCGAAGGCTGAGCTAACACCGCGGGTGCGGGGACGGCGCAGTATCGGCCGGCACCCGCACCCGCGGACCAGCCCGTCCCCGGTACGTTCCGCTCGAGAGAGGATCGCAACAACCTCATGCTGAAACTCTTTGTCTCACGGCTCCTGGCCGTCATCCCCACGCTCCTCTTTGCCTCGTTCATCATCTTCGGGCTGATGCATATTGGGCCGTCAGATCCGGCCACGTTGATCCTTGGCGAGAACGCCACTGTGGAGCGCATTGCGGAGATCCGCACCCAGCTCGGTCTGGACGACCCGTTCGTCGTGCAATACGGGAAGTGGGCGGGGCGCGTCGTGCAGGGTGATCTGGGCGACTCGATCATCGGGTCCGAGCCGGTGACGACGATCATCGGGCGGGCGTTCCCCCACACCCTCCAGCTGGTGCTCGCCGGTGTGTTCATCTCGGTCGCGGTGGGTCTCCCGCTCGGCGTACTCGCCGCAACGAGGGCCAACCGCCCTACCGACGTCGCAGTGACGAGCGGCTCGGTCCTCGGCGTCTCGATACCCAGCTTCTGGTTGGCACTCGTGCTGATCAGCTTCTTCGCCGTGCGATTGGGGTGGCTGCCGGCACGCGGCTTCGTTCTCGTCACCGAAGGAATGGGAGACGCCTTCAGAACGACCGTGCTCCCGGCGATCGTCGTGTCGACATCGGGGATCGCCATCGTCACAAGGCAGGTCCGTGGCGCCCTGATCGAGGCGCTCTCGGCGGATTCGGTCCGCACGCACATGGCCAAGGGCCTGTCGGGACAGAAGATCCTCTGGAAGTACGCCATGCGCAACTCTGGGGTCACCATCATTACGGTGATCGGGCTGCTGGTGAACACCACCCTGGGCGCCACCGTTGTTGTCGAGACTGTGTTCGCCATCCCCGGGATGGGGTTCCGGGTGTTGAATGCAGCCAGCGGGCGGGACTTCCCGGTGATCCAGGGAATCGTGCTCACCTATGTCGTCATCGTGCTGGTGCTCAACTTCGTGATCGACATCCTTTACCGCATCATCGACCCAAGGATCACCTGAGATGGCCACCGGTTCCACGACGACGACGCCCACCAAGGGATCCGCCCGGCTGGAGAAGTTCGACTGGCTGTGGGCCGACGCTCGGTCGAGGTTGGGCCTCGGCTGGATCGCCTTCGTGATCCTGGTCGCCGTCATCGCCCCGATCATCGCTCCGTACGACCCCATCGAGCAGGACCTCCTCAACGTGCTCAAAGGCCCCTCGAGCAGCCACTGGCTAGGTACCGACGACATCGGTCGTGACTTCCTCAGCCGGCTCATGTACGGAACGAGGTCGTCGATGTTCGGCTCGTTCCTGGCCGTCGCCGTCGCCCTTGTGATCGGGATTCCCGTCGGTGTGGTCGCCGGTTACCTCGGCGGCTTGGTCGACAACCTCCTCATGCGGGTGGTCGACTCGGTCCTGGGCTTCCCGGCCATCGTTCTCGTGATCGGCCTGGTCGCAGCGCTCGGCCCCAGCCTGAGGAACGGCATGATCGCGGTGGGCGTTGCCTTCTCCCCATCGATCGCTCGCCTCATGCGGGGCCAGGTGCTCAGCACGAAGAAGCGACTGTACGTCGACGCCGCCGTCCAGTTCGGCTCAACCACACGTCGCACGATCCTGCGCCACATCCTTCCCAACGCCATCCAGCCGATCATCGTGCAGGCCGCGCTGCTGCTCGCCGTCGCCTTCCTCGCAGAGGCGGCGCTCTCGTTCATCGGCCTGGCTACCCAGCCTCCGACCCCGAGCTGGGGTGCAATGCTGAACCGGTCGTCGCAGTACCTCCTGGTCTCCCCCGGGATACAGATCTACATGCCCGGCCTGGCCATCACGCTTACCGTGCTCGCCATCAACTCCCTCGGTGACTCACTCCGTGACAGCCTCGACCCGGTAGCAGGAACCGAGCGTCGGATTCGGCTCTCCATCAAGCGGGCCCTGAAGCGAGAAGGCGAAGCATGAGCGTCAACACAACCCCCCTCCTCGAGGTCAAGGACCTCACGGTTTCGTTCCTCACTCCCCACGGCATGGTCGAAGCGGTCAGCGGTTCCAACTTCTCCATCTCCCCCGGTGAACGCGTCGGTGTCGTTGGCGAGAGCGGGAGTGGAAAGTCCCTGACCGGTCTCTCCCTGCTCCGCCTCACGCCGAAGGCGGCTCAAGTCGGCGGACAGATCCTCCTCGACGGCCAGGACCTGCTCAATCTGTCACAGAAGGAGATGCAGCGCATCCGGGGCCGTGACGTCTCGATGGTGTTCCAAGAACCCATGACCGCTCTCGATCCGGTGTTCACCGTCGGTCAGCAGATATCCGCAACCTTCCGTGCTCACCACCAGGTCAGTAAGAAGGAGGCGAAAGATCGTGCCATCGCACTGCTGGCAGAGGTCGGCATTCCCGAGCCGGAGCGTCGCTACAAGGAGTTCCCCCACCGTCTGTCCGGGGGAATGCGGCAACGGGCGATGATCGCCATGGCGCTGGTCTGCGAGCCCCGGCTGTTGGTCGCCGATGAACCGACCACCGCCCTCGACGTGACTATCCAGGCTCAGGTGCTCGACCTCATCGTGGAGCTCAGCGAGCGTCGGGGGACAGCCGTATTGCTCATCACCCACGATCTTGGCGTCGTGGCCGAGACGTGCGAGCGGGTGTTGACCATGTATGCCGGCCAGATCGTCGAGGAGTCGCCGGTCGAGGCCGCGCTCGAGTCGCCTCGGCACCCCTACACATCCGGCCTGCTCGGAGCTATCCCCCGCGC
>JBLINY010000212.1:0-5238 GCA_047638695.1 Acidimicrobiales bacterium
GGGCTGTCGCGTTGTCGTCGGGTGAGGGAACTGGCGTCCCGGTACGTCATCGCCTCGATTTCAGAGGTAACCGGAGAGTCAACTCGATGCTTTACACCGTCTCGGTTACCCAAGCCCGTGTTATGCCTGAAGCTGCCGTTTACCTCACCCGCAAAACTGGCGAAGGCAAGACCCGGCGAGAAGCTAGACGAGCCCACAAACGGCATCTCGCCAACCGTGTCACTACGTCATCCGTCGCATGTGGAAAGACGAACAACACCGAAACCAACAAACCTCACTCGCCGCTTGACAAGGAAGCTTGCGACAGCCCCCAACGACGCGGTTGTTCCAGTTGATGAGCTTAGCTAAGCTAGGACCATGACCACGCATGTCGTCAACACGCATGAAGCGAAATCTCGGCTGTCGGAGCTGATCCGCGAAGCCGAGGGGGGAGCGGAGGTGATCGTGGCGCGCAACGGACGTCCTGTCGCCAAGATTGTCGCCTGGAAGGCTGCCAGCTCCGGACGCATACCTGGCTCGTGGTCGGGCCGGGTTGTGCACGGTGAGGACGTTGTTGGCTCTGACGCGGACATCGTTGGGATCTTTGACGAGTCATCTGACGCTGACGCGTTGTGAGGATTCTTCTGGATAGTCACGTTGCTCTGTGGTGGCTCGAGGACAGCGCCGCGATGGGTCCTCGGTGTCGTGAACTAATTACACACGCTGATGAGGCGTTCGTCTCGGCGGTGACGCCCTGGGAGCTGGGGATCAAGCGTGCCCTTGGGAAGTTGACGATGCCTGAGGGGGTTGTCGATGAGCTTGAGTCGCAGGGGTTTGTGTCTCTATCGATCACGGCCTCGCACGCTGCGTTGGCGCCAGTGTTGCCGACCCACCATCGCGACCCATTCGACCGGATGTTGGTCGCTCAGTCGCAATGCGAGGCATTGGTGCTCGTGACCGCCGATAAGGCTCTCGCCGACTATGAGGTGGAGCGATTCAACGCTCGGAGCTGAAGGACAGCGGTGTCGCGTTGCTAATGGTTTGCTAACGGCACGGTCAGAACAATAAAAAGCTGGCGTCCCCTGATCGCAAGAACGAGTGGTTTGAGGCAGCTCGGACTGTGGCTCGTCCGTCCTTGCCGTTGGAGCGATTGGCCGACCAGCTGACTCTCAGCCAGTGCGATCTGGGAGTACGGAGTCGTAAGGGAGGGAAGCGAACCTGGAGTTCAGGTCGTCGAAACTTGCAGTGCTGCTAGTCGACGGCGCGTCGGCGTGCGTGTGGCAGTAGGCGGCCACTCGTTCTGCGTGTTGGGGCCGAATATTGCGTCGTGGCTGGTCAGGCAGCGTTTTGGTATTCATTGATGAGTCCATCGCAGCGGGTCGATTTGGTGACTTGGAGCCTGGGTGGATCGGCGTGGGGCGAGGGTTCGGGGAGCCGTGGTGCTCGCTGACCGAGCGAGCGGTGGGGCCGGTGTTCGTTGTAGTGGTCGACGTAGTCGACGACCAGTTGTTCGAGCTGGTGTTGGTTCCAGATGATGGTGCGGTCGAGAAGCTCTCGGCGGATCGATCCGATCCAGCGTTCAGCGAAGGCGTTGGCCACCGGAGCGCGGACCGGTGTCTTGAGGATCTTGAGTCCTTCGGTTCGGAAGATCTCGTCGAAGCTTTCGATGAACTGGCTACCCCGATCTCGAACGAGGGCTAGCGAGCCGGCGAGCTGGTCGCCGTGGCGGCGGAACAGGTAGCGGGCGGCTTGAGTGGTCCACGCTCCCGCCGGGTTGGCGGTTCCGCCCGCATGGAAGACTTGGCGGGTAGGGATGTGGATGGAGGTCGGATTCTCGGATGCGAGACGGAGGACGAGTCTGCGGGTCTCGATCGAGGTTGGTGGTCGCCCTGGTCTTCGGCTGGGTTGTGTCCAGTGTCTCGCGATGCGGCGACGGTGCCAGGGGATGAGGGTGTCGGGGGTGACGATCCAGCCGGTTCGGCGGGCATTCGGCCGTCGGTCAGTGCCCTCTCAAACGGTGCGATCTGGGAGCACGGCGTCGTATGCGAGGGAAGCGAAACGGAGTTCAGGTCGTCGAAACCTGCGTTGAGGTGAACGCTGGTATGACCTCAGCTGCGAAGCGTTTCATCGACCGGACGACCCGGTCGTGGGGAAGAGCGCCGAAGTTTGTGAGCGTGAGCATTCTCGTCATGCCGGCATCGCCGAGCTCACGGATGCGCTCGATGCAATAGTTGGCGTCGCCGATAATGAGCAGGCCATTGTCGTACAGCTCTTCGAAGGTCTTGTCTTGCGAGGTCGCGTAGAGGCGTGTCGCGGTGTATTGCTCCATGGCGTCTCGAGCTTCGGCGATTGCTCTGTTCGACGATTCACCCACGTAGGTGTGCCACGCCAGAGTCACGTCAGCGGGTTGCCAGAGGTCACCGGAGCGCACGAACGCTGCGTGATACGCCCCGAGCATGTCGTGCACTGCACCGATGCGTTCGAGTGCGTATGGGATACCCATGATTCGTTCACCGCGTGCGGCAATGAATGGAGCAACCTCCGCACGAATCGCAGCGATCCAAGTTGGCGGTAATGGTTGTTGTACCGGCTCGACATTGATGGCTACGTCGTCAAAGTCGTTGTAGCTGCTGTGGACCGTGACGCGTTCGCCGCGCCACAACCGGCGAATAATGTCGAGCGCTTCGTCGAACCGTTCTCGCTTCTCGGTCGGGTCGATGCCGAATCCGGCGAACTCGTGCGGGAGGTACCCGCTGCCAGCGCCGAAGTTGAAGCGCCCGTCGCTCAGGACGTCGAGCAGGGCGTACTGCTCAGCGATGCTGCGAGGGTCGTGAAACGGACATACGACCACACTGGTGCCGAGCCGAAGGCTCGAGGTGCGCTGAGCGATGGCGGACAACAGCACCGCGGGTGCGGGCACGATGCCGTACTCGTGGAAGTGGTGTTCTGCGACCCAAAAGGACTCGTAGCCCTCCTGCTCGGCCAGTACGGCCTGATCAATGAGCTCTCGATAGAACGCCGAGGCAGAGCGGCCGAGAGCCGGGTGGTGGTCGGCAACTGTCATCGTTCCGAATTGCACGCATCTCCTCTTGACCCGGTCGACTTCACCATAGCCAGACCGGTCGCGAGGACTCTCGTGCTTACCCAATTTACGGGCCCGTTTCGAGATCGACCGCTGACGGATCATTAGGGTCAGATTGCTCTTGGTAGTTTGGCGTGTGCTGCGGCTCGGGTTCTCGGTGGCCAACTGCAGGATCGAGCGCCGTAGCTTCGGTCGAGCTGGCGGGTCGTCCTGGTGGTCGATGGGGTTGGGTCCAGTGTTGGGCGGTGTGCCGGCGGTGCCGGCGCAGCAGCGTGTCGGGGGTGACGAGCGAGCCGTCGCGTCGGAGTCGCGGGAGTGCGGCTGCGATCACGCCGAGCAGGCTGCAGTCGTCATCATCCGAAACGTGAGGCCTTAGGATCGGCTGGCGTCGTCGCAGATCAACACCCACGACCGAGTTTCCGGCACCCGCACGCTCTTGCCGAAGTTCACCTTGACATGACTTAACTCCCAGCGACCTGCTCCGTCGGCTGAAGCCGACCTCGTGCGACCAGCGCGATCGCGGGCCGCTCAGCCCAGCCCCGGCAACAGCTTCGGTGCACACCGACGACTGGCCCATCTCTGCCCCGGGATGGGACGTTCGCCTCTACGCAACTTCTCGGTGATGGGCGACTGTCCCGCCAACCCAAGGAGGCAGAGATGGACAGTGTGTATAACGTCGTGGAATTGATCGGGACGAGTGCTGAGTCGTGGGAACAGGCAGCTGCGACGGCGGTGGAAGAGGCGGCAAAAACGCTTCGTGACCTCAGGGTCGCGGAGGTCATTCAGCAAGATCTGATCATCGAAGAAGGGGCCGTCATTCTCTATCGAAGCAAAGTGCGTTTGTCGTTCAAACACGAGTCGATGGACTGATGGCTGACATTCATCCGAGTCAAGTCGACAAAGTCATTCGAGTCGTGGCGACCTCTGAGTTGTCGTGGGAGCTCGCCGCTCAAGCGGCCGTGGATGAGGCAGCCAAAACCGTCAGCGATCTCCGTACCGCTACGGTCCTTGAAGCCGATCTCGTCGTACGCGACGGCAAAGTGCACCGCTATCGAGTCAAGCTGGAGATGGCTTTCCAGTTGGATCGCAGCCGCCAACTGGGTGACCTTGGCACATCTCTCAGAGTGAGACGACATCTCATTATTGCCAATCAGACTCTCGCTAGCCCGGCATTGCTGGAACTGGTAGCTGAGCGGGCATCGATTGGCCCGGCCGAGTTCCATGTCCTGGTCCCCGAGTCGTCCATTCCGAGCGCGGTTCCCCTGGAGGAGGCCTTACTCGAGCCGCGCCTGGTTGAGAAAGCGGCGATGGATCGCTTGTTGGCGCTGAAGGAGGCCGAGGACCGCCTCGATTCGTTCCGTCTCGAGTTCCGACACTTGGACCCTCCGATCACGGGTGAGGTTGGCCTCGGTGATCCAATGGCTGCGGCCCGCCGAGTCATGGACCGTTCGAGTTTCGATGAGGTGATTGTTTCGACGTTGCCGTTGGGGGCATCCCGTTGGCTCAAGATGGACCTTCCAAGTCGGCTGGAACGGGCCTTTGGCCTGCCGGTCGTCGCCCTCATGCCTCCGGAGTCTGAAGAGGGCTGACTGGGCTTCCCGTGAAATCGTGGAGGGTTTCTGATTGGG
This sequence comes from Acidimicrobiales bacterium, assembly GCA_047638695.1. Taxonomy (GTDB): domain Bacteria; phylum Actinomycetota; class Acidimicrobiia; order Acidimicrobiales; family SZUA-35; genus JAHECQ01. Next base: position 4,690 of record JBLINY010000212.1, read on the forward strand.
GTTGCAGTCTCGCGTGTGCTGGGGTTGTGTTGCCAGCGGTCAGCGGGGCTGGTGTTTATGCGGCCCGATCGCCGATGATGGTGGCGGCTCGTTCGGCGAGCAGTTGTTCGTAGGCGACGGGTGGAAGCATCTCGCAGCTGCTGTGGCGCCGTCGGGTGTTGTAGACGTCGACGAACCGGGCAACCGCCCTCCGGGCTTGGTCTTTTGTTTCGAAGACGTTTCTCGACAGGACTTCGTGCTCGAGGGTCGAGTTCTAGCTCTCGGAGGCGGCATTACCCAACGCGGAGGCGGCTCGACCCATCGACTGGACCACCCCCAACGTCGTGTAGGCACCCGAGAAGAGGTCTCCGACGTACTCGCCGCCCTTGTCGGAATGGAAGATCACCCCGCCAACATCACCACCACGAAATCGAGTACTCACTCCTCAATGCCGCCTTGGCGACCGCAGAATCATGGTGCTCGCTCATGGCGAAGCCGGGCGGCCGCCGAGACCCGAGATCCAACACGGTCGCCAGATACAACTTGCCCTCGCCGGTAGGGATCTCAGTC
>JBLINY010000213.1:0-5216 GCA_047638695.1 Acidimicrobiales bacterium
ACCCCGATCAAGACGACCCCGATCAAGACGACCGCGACCATGACGACGCGGATGGAGACGCGGCCGATGGAGACGCGGCAGATCAAGACGGCACGCCCCTCGATCAGCTCGGGGTGCTCGCCATGCAAACCGTGGCCATCGACGAAGAGCTCGAGCACCTCGAGATCTATACCTCGCAGGGTCTGTTATCGCTGTTGTGGCACGGCGCGGCCGACCTCGAGAATGCGGTTGTGTGCGTTGGCGGAGCCATGGGCGGGATGCTCGGTCCCGACGGTGGGCTGTTCCACCAGCTCGGACGGGTATTGCCTTCAATGGGCATCGGCCTCGTGCGAGTGAGCTATCGGCAACCGAACGACTTACCGATGTGTGTCCACGACACGGTGGCGACAATGGAGCTCTTGGCTCGCCACGGTGCTCGCCGATTCATCACCATGGGACATTCTTTTGGCGGCGCCGTTGCGATCCAAGCGGCCGCACATCTCGATCGGCCCTCGGTTCCTGGCATCGTCACGTTCGCCACCCAGTCGGCTGGTTGCGAAGTGGCCGAGCGCCTGGGCGATCGAAACTTGTTGCTCTTTCACGGGACGAACGACCAAATTTTGCCGGCGCAAGCTAGTGAGATGGTCCGGTTCCTGGCTGAGACCGGTGAACTCGTACTGCTGCCCGGAGCCGATCACCTGTTGCACCCGGCGGGAGAGGAAATTCGAACCCGACTCGAGTCGCACCTTCCTGAGGTTTTTGCTGCCTGTGCCGCAGAGTTCGGCTGATCGTTAGGTAGCGACTAACCGAACTTCGTACAACGTTGGCCACCACTTGCCGGTGAGGTAGTAGGTATTGGTGACTGGGTTGTGGGCGATCCCGTTGAGCACGTAGTCGAAGTCGTTGGCAGGGACCGAGTCGGGTTTGAGCCCGCTGGCATCGATGACTGCATCAACGTTTCCCGTTTCGCTGTCGATGGCCACGATTTGGTTGAGCCCGTAGACATTGGCAAGCACCTGATCGCCGACGCACTCGAGTTCGTTCAACGCGGCAACCGGAGAACCGTTGAGCCGCACAGTGACGGTCCGCTCGATGGCGAACGTCTCGATGTCGCGAAAGAGCAATTGGTCCGAACCGTTGCTCATGACGAGTTGGGAGCCGTTGTGGCATATCCCCCAGCCCTCGCCCTCGTAATTGATCACATCGATCTCACTGAGGTCGTCGATGTTGGCGATGATCAACAGTCCGTTCTGGTAGGTGAGTTGGTACACCAGGCCGTTGGCAATGGTGATTCCCTCGCCGAAGAGCGGTCCGGCCAAGGCCGTCTCGGTGGCGGTAGCGCCGGTTGTGATGTTGGTCCACCTGCGGTCGGACTGGTCGAGCTTGCCGGTGCTCTCGAGGAGGCGCCCCTGATAGAGCTCGAGTCCCTGGGTATAGGCGCCGCTGTCGTGAGGTAGCGACGTGAGGACCTCTGTTCGGTATGAGCCGGTGAGGGCGCCGCCAGGGGCGGTTGGGGCTGTGGTGGAAGACGTGCTTGGTGGTATCTCGGTCGTCCTGGTCGTTGATGCTGTGGTGGGCGTGGTCTCGGCCGGTTCGGAGCTTTCCGGATCTGTGCCTTCGTCTTGTTCGTCCCCAGGCTCGTCTTCGGGTTCAATGGCGGCGGTTGACGAGGTTGAGCCGGTTGTGTTCAGACCTTCGGTGCCCGTGTCGAAGGTTGGTGCGGACGTGGGTTGGCTAGGTGTGGTGGTGGGAGCGGGAAGGAGGCTGGTAGCTGGCGCAACGGTGACCGATGCCCCGCTGCATGCCGTTGTCAACAGCGCCAGCGCAGCGAAACACGAAGCGATGCGGGCCGCTGCGGAGGAGCGTGCGTTGCCACCCGTCGAGGGGAATGACTCACCCGTTGCGAAGAAAAGCCTCATAGCTACCACGGAGCGTAGTTGCCGCCGCGCGGCGCACACATTCAGTCTGCCGGCTATTCAGTGATCGGTGGCAGCGTGACCTCGACGATTCGGGTCCAGCCACCACCGGTGAGAAAGAACGTGCCCGTTTCGGCTCGATAGGCGATGCCGCCAACCGGAGAATCAACCGGAGCGTCAGCCGGAACAACGGAACTGACGTCGACCGTCTGTAGAACTGCTCCGGTGGCGGGATCGACGGCAACGAGCCGATTGGTCTCGGTTGTGGTGGCCCAAACGATGCCATCGACGCACTCCGGCTCGATCAGGCCGAGTGAGGGGTCGGCGAGCTGCACCGATCGCACTTCGGTAAAGCTCATGGGATCGAGGAATCGAAGGGTGTTGCCGCCGTCGGTGACCGCGAGTTCTTCGCCGAACGCACAGATGGCCATGAACTCCGATGTGGTCGGAATGGTGTCGAGTCGTTCGAGCGTTACCGAGTCGGCCAGCACAGCGAGGCTGGCGGACGTGATCTGGAAGACAAGGTTTTGCCACACCGTAAGTCCGAGGCCCTCGCCATCCGGAATGAGTACGGCCGAGATGATGGCGCCGGTCGCGGGATCGACTGCGGCCCGATCTCCGGGGATTCGGGTGCTCTCCAGCAAGACACCGTCGAGGAACTCGAGACCAGCTGTTCGTCGGTCGGGATCGTGAGGCACAGCGCTGACAATCTTCACCTCGGGCCGATCAAGCCCGGGGGTCTCGGAGGTCGTGGCGGCGTCAGGATCGGCTGGGATAGTGGCGTCAGGAGCGGTGGCGCGGGGCGTCACCGCTGTTGGCTCGGCTTGTGCCAGTTCGGCCGCCGTCAGTTGGCCGCAAGCGGACAGAAGAAGGGCGACCGCGGCTGTAGCCAGCGCAGGGACGAGCGTGCTCGTCAGAGGAGAGGGGAGCGCGCTCATCTTGGGGAAAGGGAGGGAGCGTGCTCAGCCGAGGAGACGGAAGAACGAGTTCAACCGAGGAGTCGGGCCTTCGCTGCCTTGCTTCGCTCCAGGAGGTGTGCCGGGATTAGGCCAGCCGCGCCTCCGCCTGCATCTGCTGCTGCAGCTGGTGCCTCGGCGTCGCTCGCGACGTCAGCTTCTGTTGCATTGAGCTGGGCCTCAGCCCGCACGTGCCACGCATCGAGCTGAGCAGGGCGAACGAGATCGTTCTGGACGACCTGGCCCATCATGGCGCCATTGTCGAAGCGGACCCAGTATCGGATCCATGTGTTCAGCCCGTTGATGAGCTTGATGCGGCCGCGGGTGCCCTCGGGCACGCCTGCGAGGTCGCGTGTAGTCAGGACCTTCTCGTTCTTCTTGAACGGTGCGTCGAGCGTTGGGGCAGTACGGGGCATTGGCTTAGTTCCTCCAGCGGTGCAGAGTAGGCGCAATCTGGCCGCAAGAGAATCGGTGAGAGCAGACGGAATGCAGACGAGAGTGTGCCGAGTAGGTCGCCCGGGGCTCGAACCCGGCACCTTGGGATTAAAAGTCCCCTGCTCTACCAGATGAGCTAGCGACCCGGAACCGCTGAGCTTACGCGGATCCACTCCGATTGCAGACTTTAAGCGTAGGCAGATTGGTCGCGAAGGGTGAGGTTCGACCGCTTGCCACCTGTGTGGGCGAGTCGGGTGACAACATGGGCTCAGTGCGCGTAACCCCAACATTTGGCTTCAGCCCGGTCGTCGTCATCGCATCTGCGCTGGCACTGGGGCTCGGTGCCGCCGCCTGTGGTGAGATCCCTGATCCTGATCTGGGCGCGGTGCCTACTACTGCAGTCGCCACCGGCAGCGCTCAGGAGGGCGGTGATCCCGAGGGCGCCTCGTCATCGGTCGAGCAGGAACCAGTGTCGGTGCAGCTGACGCCTCCCCGTCCGGAGGGCTACGAACCAACCCTGGTGCTCAGCACCGCCGAAGGCGTACTCGTTGGTGAGCCCAACGCCGTCGCCGTTCTTGCAGCGCCTCTCGACACCCTTGTTGCTAGCCGGGCCGCCGACGACTTCTTCGGAGGACTCGTCGTGCAAGTCGAGTCGCGAGACGTCTTGTGGTTTCCGGCCGAAGGTGGCGAGGGCGAGTTGATCAACGTCGCCGGCGGCGAGCTTCTTGATGTTGGCTTTCGCGATGGGACCCCCGAGGCGATCCTCACCGGAGAGGGAAACGCCATCGATCGAGTGCAGCTGGTCACTCGTGAACGGCTCGAGCTCACCGTTCTGCCTGAAGATCGCCGTCTGATCGATCTTTCTGCCGGTGCCGGACTGTTCGCGTTCGTCTTCGCTGACGAGAACTGCGGAGGCGTCGTCTTCTTGAACTCGGCCGGCGTCGAAGTCGATCTCGCCGGACCCGAGGATGGACTCTGTCCGGTTCCAAGGAGGCCAGCGTTCGGCGAAATCAGCCTGAGCCCCGATGGTGATGCTTACGTGTACACGGAGATCGAATATCGCTCGGACGGCGTCGAGGCCAGCACCCGTCTTGTCGGACGGGAGTTCTCGACCGGGGCCGAGTTGTTCACCATTCGCATTGGTGAGGCCGGGGAGAGAGTGCGTTCTCTGGCCTATGACGGTCGCAGGGTTGCGTTTCTCCGTTCGAGTCTCGACGTCGGTGCGGTCGATGTCCTGGTAGCGATTGACACCTCCGACCCCGAACTGGCCGTGCCGGTCACCGATACGCCCGCCAGCGGGGTGACCTTTGCCCGGTTGCCACTAACCGTTGGCGGTTCGGTCGACAGCTAAGCTCGGCACCGTGAACGAGTCCCCTGCTGTATTGCCTTCTGCTGTATTGCCTTCTGCTGTATTGCCCGACCCGCTCCCGACGATGCAAGATCTCGACGATCTTCAGCTAGAGCTCGATCAGGTCGACCTGAGGTTGTCGCAAATCGACAAAGAGCGACCCGACCAACGGACAAGCGAGCTCAATCGGTCCTAGCCCTCCCAGCTTCTGGCAATCAGGAAGCCGCGGGCTCGTTCGGTGAGGGGGTAGCGGTCGACGATGGCCCAGAACCGAGGGGTGTGTCCCATCTCGACAAGGTGGGCCAACTCGTGAACGATCACATAGTCGATCACCCAGTCGGGGAAGTCGGTTAGCCGTTCGGATAGACGGATCGTGCCGTCGATCGGGGTGCATGAGCCCCACCGTTGCTTTTGATTCGATACCCACCTGATGCTTGTTGGACCGGGCAAGTCGTACGCAGCGATGAGGCGCGCCGCTCGGCCCTTGAGGTCGAGATCGCTCGTGCGCCGGACCTTTCCGAACTTGGCCCGGAAGTGAGCGACCATCTCCTGCTCTTCAGCCTTGGAGAGCCGGGAAGGGAT
>JBLINY010000214.1:0-5157 GCA_047638695.1 Acidimicrobiales bacterium
TGAAACGGCACCTTCGGCCAATATCGCCGAACACGCTCGTTCTCTAATGTGACGTTGTGGTAGCCAACGTTCTTCGCGATCTATGGGGCGAGCCAGCACCGCCTGAACGACCGGCACGTACCCCGATCGACCGGATCACGGTCGCCCTGCTCGTTGGCTTGTCGCTGGCCGATGGTCTGACCTCGGCCGAGGTCGGCTGGCCCACGATCAGCATTCCCCTGATGATGGCCCTCCCCATCGCCCTGTTCTGGCGAACGACTCACCTGCTGGCAACGACGGGATTCGTCTTTGGCGTGTACGCCGTACTGCACGGGGCGATGCTCGTCGCAGGCGTCCCGGGTCAGTTCCTGAACGGCGGTCTTATGGCCGTGGTTGTCTACTCTTTGGCTCGATGGGGATCGGGCCCAGAGGCAGCCTTCGGGTTTGGCCTTGTTGCAATCGGAGCTGGGGTAGCCGGCAGCACCGGCGTGTTACACGAGCCGGGCGGCATCGTTGGGCTGCCGTTGTTTATTGGGCTGATCGCTTCGACTGGCATTGCCGTACGCCTGTGGTCCAGTCGCGCTGCCGCACGACTGAGCGAGACCAAGATGGTCGAACGCAACCGGATCGCACGCGAACTCCACGACACCGTCGCCCACCACGTCTCGGCCATTGCGGTGCAGGCCCAGGGCGCACAGGAAATCCTCCACAGCGACACCGATGCGGCCGCTGCGGCCCTGTCGGTCATCGAGAAAGAGGCATCATTGACCTTGGCCGAGATGCGCCTGATCCTCGGCGTGCTCCGAGACGATGGGCCGGCTGCGCTGGCTCCGCAGCCGGGTATCGACGACATCGCTCGGCTCGCTCAGTCGTCCGACTCCGGCCCGGCCGTTGACGTCGATCTGTCTGGCGATCTCGATCACCTCAGCCCCTCAATCGGCGCCGGTCTTTTTCGGATGGCCCAAGAAGCGGTCACCAACGCCCGGCGACACGCTCAACAAGCGACACACGTCGGGATTCGAATCGTCGGGTCCGAGAGCCGCGTCGAGATGACGGTGATCGACAACGGTGGTCCAAGCTCACCGGTCGGTTCCGGCTACGGGCTACTCGGCATGGCCGAGCGGGCAACACTGCTGGGTGGTGAGGTCAAGGCCGGTCCAGCGCCCGATGGTGGCTGGGTGGTCAAGGCGTCGCTACCGCGAACGAGGGCGTCGTCGTGACCATCCGGGTACTCATCGCCGATGACCAAGACATCATCCGCGGCGGTCTGAAGATGATCCTCAACGGACAGGCCGACATCGAGGTAGTCGCCGAGGCATCCGACGGGGCCGAAGCCGTCAAGTTGGCTCGAGACCTACGTCCGGACGTTTCGCTCTTCGACATTCGTATGCCACAGTTGGATGGGATCCAAGCGACCCGCCTGCTTTCCGGGCCCGAAGTCGAGGACCCCCTAGCCATCGTGATCATCACCACCTACGACTTGGATGAGTATGTCCACGATGCCCTGAAGGCCGGCGCACGAGGGTTTCTCTTGAAGGACGCTGGCAAGGATCTGCTTGTTCATGCGATTCATGCCGCCGCTGAGGGCAACGCGCTCATTGCTCCCAGCATCACCGTCCGACTGCTCGAGACGTTCTCAAAAACGCGGCCCGGGCCAAAGGCTATGGAGCCAGTCGAAGCGCTGACCGAGCGCGAGGAGGAGGTTCTGAGAACGGTCGCCAGAGGCCGAACCAACGCCGAGATCGGCGCCGAGCTGCACATCAGCCTCAGCACCGTGAAGGCTCACCTCACGAGCTTGATGACCAAATTGGCCGCCCGGAATCGGGTCGAGATCGCCATGTGGGCATTCGAAACCGGGAGGGCAAGCGAGCGCTGACTCTGGCCGCGAGTCCCATTGCCAAACTGGCCGTTTGGCCAGGTCATCTTTGGCGCTTCGGCTGATGCGCAAAGACAGCCGGAACGCCACGATGAGACCACTCCATCAAAGGAACGTCTTGTCATGATGACAGCACCACAGAACCAGGCCACAACGGCCCATCAGCAGCACAACTCGATCGATATTCGGCCGCGACTATCTGCCCTCTGGATCGTCACGATGTTCATCTATGCCTACGTCGACATCTTCAGCTTGATGAGGGCCGACTTTCTCGATGCCCTTCTTGATGGCGAGATCATCAACACGCCGCTCAAGGTCAGCCAGACGTTCCTGATCTTCGCCGTTGTCTACATCGCTCCGGCCAGTCTGATGGTCTACCTGAGTCTCTCGCTACGACCTCCAGCCAACCGCAAAGCCAACATGATCGTCGCCCTTGTGTACCTCGTGACCATCCTTCTCTCGTGCATCGGCGAGAGCTGGCTCTACTACCTGTTCGGGAGCTCTATCGAAGTAGTCCTGCTGTTGATGATTGCTCGACTCGCCTTCTGCTGGCCGACCGATACTCCGAGCACGGTGACTCTCGCCGAGTAGCCGAGACTCGCCCGCAGACCGTTGTGAATCAACCGGCAACGAAGCGGATCGCCCGAGACAAATCAGGTCGGACCGCTCGTCGCCCGCGATGCTCAATCCTTCGAGCGTGGCGTAGACAATCATCCCATCTTCTGTTGCGGACGTGTCGTAGACAATGATCGCTTCGAGGCTGGTGGGGCAGCGCTTGCTTCTAACTCCGTGGTCGAGGAGGGAACCGGGACTCTCAATGGAATCGAGACGACCCGCTACGCCATCGAGATCGACGACAACGCACGGGCTGCTTTTGCTGCCTTACAAACAGACTCGTTGGTGCGGTTCGTCGAAGAGGTCGACGAAGAGGTACCCGCTGATGGCTCCCAGCCGCTGAACCGATCAGGTTTCCTTGACGATGCGGACTCTCTGATCATCTGGCTCGCCGACGACCGCATCCACCAGATCTCGGTCGACAGCGGCAGCAGCCAATTCACCCACACGTTCCTCGACCTCGGCCAAGACATTGTGGTGACACCGCCCAACTAACTGCTCTCTTAGGGGACGTCCTCGCTGCTACCTCGTTCTATGGCCGCAGCTGCATCAAGGGCCACATTCTCGGCGAAGCGGCCGGCAACTACCTGCACACCGAGAGGTCGATCGCTCGACCTGGTCGGCACCGCCACTGACGGGAGACCAAGAAAGTTGATGGCGACGAGCGGAGTATTGGCCTCGAAGATCGTCTCGAGTCTCTGCGGTGACGAAACGTCGTCGGCCGCGGCCCATGCCCGCTCGTTTGCCACCGGCATCACGATCACATCAACCTCGGTGGTGAGTAGCTGCTGCCAACCCCTGAGCTGCCCGGCCCGAATCGCCAGCAGCTCGTAGATCTGCCCGAGATCGGCCGGCGGCGCCAGGTTGTCGAAGGTTGCAAGCATCATCTCGATAGCGCTCGAGCCACTCTCGAGCATCGCCGCTCGATTGGTCTGATGGAAGTCAGTGTTGATGAGGGTGGCCCATCCTCGAAAGGCCACGCCCAGGTCCGGCGCCTCGATCGGTTTCACCGTCCATCCCTGCTGCTCGAGGCTGAGCCGGGCTTCGTCCATCGCCTGGTTGATCTCGGGGTGGTGCTGTCGTTCTTGGTTGACGAGCAAGCCGGCTCGCTTTTGGTAAACGCGTTCCAAGGGCGCCGGAACATACGAAGGGTCACGCCAGGAAGGCGAAACCATGGCCGAGAACATGGCCCGTAGATCGGCAATAGTCCGAGCCATCGGCCCCTGCACCGCCATGAGGTCGATGCCGAGTGGCCGCTCGACACCGGCCAACGCGTTGTGGCTCGGAACTCGACCGATCGTCGGTCGCAACGCCGTCACCCCGGTGCAATTGGCGGGCCAGCGAACCGATCCGCCAGCGTCGTTGCCCAACGCCAAACAGCCGATACGAGACGCCAACGCAGCCGCTGCACCACCGCTGGAACCACCCGGCGTCAGCTCGGGGTTCACCGGGTTGATGGTGGCGCCGAAGAGGGGGTTGTCGGTGTGCCACCGCCATGAGTACTCAGGTGTGTTGGTTCGCCCCAGCACAACGGCGCCGGCCACCCGCAGGTTCTCGACCATCGGCGAATCAATCGTTGCTGACGCACCGTCGAGATGGCGCAGACCGTTCGGCGTCGACTGACCGGCCACATCGACATTGTCCTTGATGGTCACCACCATCCCGGCGAGGGAAAGCTGGCCCCCACGCTCGAGGCTCCCATCACCACGAAGGAGGGCATCGACGGCGGCCGCTTCCGCTAACGCTGTTGGGTTCACTCGGGTGATGGCATTGATCGAAGGATTGGTGTTCTCAAGGTGGGCTAGCTGAGCCTCGACCACCTCGACCGTGCTGAGGTCGCCGCTTTGCACCGCCTGGTGAACAGCGATGCCATCGAGCGCAACGATCTCGTCGGGGTTGGGAGCGGAGTAAGTCGAGCCAGTGGTGTTCGGACCTGCCATCAGACGCGGGAGATTAGTCGGCGGTTTCGAATCGAGATCGGGTCGCGCCCTTCGGACCTCAACCGCACGTGGCGTAACATCCTGCGTTGATGGTCACTGTCGACGAGAATCGGGTCCTCACCGAGACCGCTCCTGGCACGCCGGGCGGACACGTCCTGCGCCAGTACTGGCAACCCGCAGCCCTCACTGAGGAGCTCGATGGCGACCGGCCCCTGGTCCCGGTGACACTCATGAATGAAGAGCTGGTTCTCTTCCGAGACGATGAGGGCCAGCTTGGCCTGATCGCTCGCTTCTGCTCGCACCGAGGTGTCGACCTCAGCTACGGCCGCCTCGAAGACGGAGGTCTGCGCTGCCCGTTTCACGGATGGCTCTACAACGTGAGCGGGAGCTGCATCGAGACACCGGCCGAGTCGCCCACTAGCGCAATTGGCCAGCGGGTCACCCACCTGGGCTATCCCGTCATCGAACGCAACGGAATCATCTGGGCCTACCTGGGTGACGGAACGCCACCACCGCTACCCGGTTTCGACTGTCTTGTCGCCCCCCAAAGCCACGTCTTCTCGTTCAAGGGAATGTGGCGATGCAACTGGCTGCAGTCTCACGAGGTCGGGGTTGATCCCGCCCATGCACCGTTTCTGCATCGGTTCTTCGATGACGACCCCGAGACCTACGGACAGCAATTCCGCGACTACGTCGCTGACACCGGGATTACCACGACGGAGATGATGCGCGAGGCGTCGGCGCCCA
>JBLINY010000215.1:0-5110 GCA_047638695.1 Acidimicrobiales bacterium
GTCGCGGCACGGTAGTAACCGGCAAGGTCGAGCAGGGCGTCGTCAACACCGGCGATTCGCTTGAAATCATCGGCATTCGCGCCACCCAAACAACCACCTGTACCGGTGTTGAGATGTTCCGCAAGTTGCTGGACCAGGGGATGGCCGGCGACAACATCGGCGCCCTCCTCCGCGGCATCGAAAAGGATCAGGTGCAGCGTGGCCAGGTGCTCGCCAAGCCCGGTTCGATCACTCCGCACACCGACTTCGAAGCTCAGGTCTACGTGCTCACCAAGGAAGAAGGCGGCCGTCACAAGCCGTTCTTCGGCAACTACCGGCCGCAGTTCTACTTCCGTACAACCGATATCACCGGCACGGTCACCTTGCCCGAAGGTACTGAGATGTGCATGCCGGGCGATAACACGGAGATGACGGTTGAGCTCATCAACCCCATAGCAATGGATGAGGGCCTTCGCTTCGCTATCCGCGAAGGTGGCCGTACCGTTGGCGCCGGCCGCGTCACCAAGATCGTCAAGTAAGAACCGAGACAACAATGGCAGCAAAGCAGAAGATCCGTATCCGGTTGAAAGCGTATGACCACGAGGTCATTGATCAGTCGACAACCAAGATCGTCGAGACGGTCGCACGCACGAACGCCGAGTTTCGGGGTCCGATTCCGTTGCCGACCGAGAAGCATCGCTTCTGCGTCATTCGGGGCCCTCACAAGGACAAGGACAGCCGAGAGCACTTCGAGATGCGGGTGCACAAGCGGCTGATCGACATCCTCGAGCCCAACCCCAAGACGGTCGACTCACTACAGCGGCTAGAGCTGCCAGCAGGCGTTGACATCGAAATTAAGATCCAAGAGCTTTAGTCTCGGATCTCACTGATAACGCTTTAACCGACCCCGGGCCAATGCCCGGGGTCGGTCGCGTTCAGACCATGTACGCCCCACCGCCCTGCGGCCCAAATGCCTGAGGAACGTCGGCGATGTGGTGGAACGGGGATAGGCCACCGCTAGCCTCGACGTTCCGGTGTTGTGCTCTCAGCACGACCCCGAACCTAGGTCCGAGAAGGCCCAGGGCTTCTTTCCAAGCCTGGAAACCATTCGGCACAACCAGAACCCCGCTCCGTTCGGCGCCCGCTCTCTCAGGAGAGCAAAAGCCTGGCGGAGCGTTGACGTGAACGGCGACCGAAACTTCGGTTTCGTTAGCCCGCTGACGGAAGTGGAACAGATGACAGAGAAGGCGATTGTCGGCGAAAAAGTCGGCATGACACAGGTGTGGGACGATGAGAACAACATCGTTCCCGTCACCGTGGTGAAGATCACGCCCTGCCGGGTAACTCAGATTAAGTCTCCTGAGACTGATGGGTATTCGGCGATACAGGTGACGGTCGGAACTAAAGACGCTGCCAAGCTGAGCCAACCCGAGGCAGGGCACTTCGCCAAGCACGGTGTCGCTCCCGGCGTCGGCCTCGTAGAGCTTCGGTTCAACGACGTGTCGTCCTTTACCGTGGGCCAAGAACTCACCGCTGAGCTGTTCGAGGCTGGCGACCTGGTCGACGTGGTCGGAATCAGCAAAGGTCAGGGTTTCACCGGCGTAATGAAGCGCCACAATTTCTCGGGCCAACGAGCAACCCACGGCGCCCACCTGGTGCACCGCATGCCTGGCTCAATCGGCCAGTGCGCTACTCCCTCTCGAGTGTTCAAGGGTCAGCGCATGGCCGGGCACTCCGGAAATCAGCGCACCACCACCCAGAATCTCAAGATTGTTCGTGCCGACGCCGAGCAGAACCTCATCCTGGTCAAAGGGTCTGTCCCTGGCGCCAAGGGCGGCCAGGTTGTGCTCCGCAACGCCGTGAAAGTGAGCGTCTGATGGCAGTCGAGAAAGTCGTCGTCGAACTCGATCCAAACACCTTTGGAATTGAGCCAAACGTCGGTGTGATGCACCAGGTTGTGAACGCTCAGCTGGCTGCCCGCCGAGCCGGTACCCACAGCACCAAGACCCGCGCTGAAGTCCGCGGTGGCGGTGCGAAGCCATGGAAGCAGAAGGGCACCGGTCGCGCCCGCGCCGGTTCGACTCGTTCTCCGATCTGGGTTGGAGGCGGTATTGCTCACGGTCCCAAGCCCCGCGACTACGCACAACGCACGAACAAGAAGATGAAGCAGCTGGCGTTGCGGTCCGCACTCAGCGACCGAGCCGCCGAAGGCAAGGTCATGGTGGTCAGCAGCTGGGGCCTCGACCAGCCGAGCACCAAAGAGGCCAAGACTGCGTTGAGCGATCTGGGCGTCGAGGGCAAAGTCCTCGTTGTGATCGACCGAGTAAACGATTCGGTTTGGAAGAGCCTGCGCAACCTCCAAGACGTTCATGTCTTGACTGGTGACCAGCTCAACACTTATGACGTGCTCCTCAGCGACTACGTCGTCTTCGACCAGAGCCAGCTGCCCACCAGTGTGGCTGCTCCCGACACCTCCGCCGCCGGCGAGGAGGAGTAGAGCCGTGAAGGATCCACACGATGTCATCATCAAGCCGGTGATCTCAGAAAAGACCTACACCCAGGTCGAGGCCAACAACAGCTACACCTTCATCGTGGCCCCAGGGTCATCGAAGCCTGAGATCAAGCAGGCCGTTGAAGCCATCTTCGATGGCGTGAAGGTCTCCTCGGTCAACACCCTCAATCGCAAGGGCAAGCGGGTCCGCAATCGGCGGTCCGGCAAGTGGAATCAGCGATCCGATACCAAGCGAGCGATCGTCACCCTCTCTGAGGGCGAGATCGAGCTCTTCACGAGCTGAGGGAGAGACGTCACATGGCAATCCGCAAACGTAAACCAACCAGTCCCGGTCGTCGGTTCCAGACCACTTCTGACTTTGCCGAGATCACATCGACCTCACCAGAAAAGTCGTTGCTCAGGAAGCAGTCGTCTACCGGTGGTCGCAACAACCACGGTCGCAAGACTTCTCGGCATCGCGGTGGTGGGCACAAGCGCCGCTACCGGGTCATCGACTTCCGTCGCAACAAGAACGGCGTGCCGGCAAGGGTCGCCTCAATCGAGTACGACCCGAACCGCAATTGCCGCATCGCACTTCTTCACTACCGGGACGGCGAGAAGCGGTACATCCTCGCACCTCGAGATCTCAACGTCGGTGACATGGTCGAATCCGGCCCCGGCTCTGACATCAAGCCTGGCAACGCCATGCCTATGCGTTATATCCCTGTGGGCACGGTGGTGCACGCGGTTGAGATGAAGGTAGGCGGCGGCGCCAAGCTGGCCCGTTCTGCCGGCACGAGCGTGCAGCTCGTTGCCAAGGAGGGCTCCAATGCCACCTTGCGCCTGCCGAGCACCGAGATGCGCCGAGTCTCAATCGACTGCATCGCAACGATCGGCGCGGTCGGTAACTCCGAATTCGAGTTGATCAAGGTCGGAAAGGCTGGCCGCTCACGCTGGAAGGGCAAGCGCCCCCAGACCCGTGGCGTGGCCATGAACCCCGTCGACCATCCGCACGGTGGTGGTGAAGGCAAGACCTCCGGTGGACGTCATCCGGTATCGCCTTGGGGCAAGCCCGAAGGCCGTACCCGTAAGAAGGGCAAGAAGTCAGATGAGCAGATCATCCGCCGTCGGCGGACACGTGGCGGACGGAGGTAATCGATGCCGCGCAGCCTGAAAAAAGGTCCCTTTGTCGACGATCACCTGTTGAAGAAGGTCGACAACCTAAATGAAAAGGGTGAGAAGCGTGTGATCAAGACATGGTCACGACGTTCCACCATCATTCCAGACATGGTCGGCCACACAATCGCCGTTCATGACGGTCGCAAACATGTCCCGGTGTACATCACCGAGTCGATGGTGGGTCACAAGTTGGGTGAGTTCTCGCCCACTCGAACCTTCCGCTACCACGCAGGCCAAGAGAAGTCGGGCCGCCGATGACCGGCGCTAAAACCAACGAACGCCCGGGCACGAAGGCCCAGGTTCGGTACTTGCGAATGTCGGCATCCAAGGCCCGCGTGGTGCTCGACTTGGTTCGTGACAAGCACGTTGGCGACGCCGATCAGATCCTTCAGTTCAGTGAACGGCTGGCAGCGAAGGAGATACAAAAAGTGCTCCGGTCGGCCGTGGCCAACGCAGTGCACAACGACGAGATCCCGGCCGAAGAGCTTTACGTTTCGGCGTGCTATGCGGACGAAGGCCCAACGCTCAAGCGCTTCCGACCACGAGCTCGGGGTCGTGCAGGCCCGATTCACAAGCAAACCTGTCATATCACGGTCATCGTCAGTCGCCTCAGTGACGACAAGCTCGAGATGCTTCGCAACCGAGCCGAGCGCCGTGGCCAGGCTGCCGGTGGGGGCGCCTCGCGCTCCGATCGTGTGGCTAAGAGCCGGGGCGAAGAAACCGCCCAGCCCGAGGCCGAGGAAGCGATTGAGACCGATGAGGCTGACGTCGCCGAAGACGCAGCTGCCAGCGCCGAGACAGCAGAGATCGACGCAACCGGCCCGGTAGAGGCCGAGGTCGTTGAAGTAGAGGTCGTAGAAGAAGAGGCCGCCGAGTCGGTCGCCGAAGCTGAAGTCGACGACGCAAGCGACACCGGCGACACAGCCGTCGAAGGAGACGAGGCCTGATGGGTCAGAAAATTCACCCGTATGGGTTCCGTCTAGGTATCACAACCGACTGGAAGTCTCGCTGGATCGCCGATCGCGACGAGTACCGCCAGTACCTCCATGAAGATGCTCAGGTCCGCAAGTACCTGATGGCTCAGCTGCCTAACGCTGCGATCTCACGGATCGAGGTCGAACGCACCCGCGACAAGCTCCAGATCGATGTCCACACAGCGCGACCTGGCATCGTTATCGGCCGCAAGGGATCCGAAGCCGATCGTCTCCGTCAGGGTCTCACCAAGATCACGGGTAACCCGCGGGTCAAGCTCAACATCATCGAGATCAAGCAACCTGAACTCGATGCGGCGCTGATCGCTCAGGGTGTAGCCGATCAGCTGGCAGGTCGTATGGCCTTCCGGCGGGCGATGAAACGAGCGATGCAGAACGCAATGAAGGCTGGCGCCAAGGGCATCAAGATCCAGTCCTCGGGCCGCCTTGGTGGTGCTGAAATGAGCCGTACCGAGTGGTACCGCGAAGG
>JBLINY010000216.1:0-5054 GCA_047638695.1 Acidimicrobiales bacterium
GTGACTGAATTGGTCGAGGAAGTCGTCGAGGAATTTCTCCTGCCCGTTCTGCCGCTGCTTATGCGGACGCATCTCGTCGTTGTGGCTGCGGTGCGCGATCCCGATGTCGACCGCTGGATGACCGAGACAACGCCGGACGAAGATGGTGCTTTTCTGCGGGCCGCAGCGCTCGGTGCGTCCGAATCCAGGGCCCGGGTGGCTGCTCGACTAAGAGCCAAGGGTGCAATCGTCATCGATGCCGAGCCGTCGAAGTTCGCAGCGGCCCTCGGCGACGCCTACCTCGACGCCAAGGCCGTTGGCCGCCTCTAGCGCGCAGTGTCAGATTCTCCACAGTGTTGGATACGAGTGTTAGATACGAAGCGCTGCTCGGGCGCTTTCGCCTTCAAGCTCTTCACTCGCGAGACCGGTAAGGCCACGTGCCTCGGCCCGCCGCCCAAAGCTGACGATGTAGACGACAAAGGCTGTTTCGACCACAACACCTACCGCGATTCGCGGTACGGTCGGCAGCCCTGGTGTGACGAAGCCTTCGATGATTCCGGCAACGATGAAGGCCAAGACGAGCCCAAGGACAACGGCGACTGATCGTCGGGCTTCCTCGGTGAAAGCTCCCGAGCGAGTTCGATCGCCCGGGGCGATGATGGCCCAGCCCATGCTGAGGCCCGCCGCGCCAGCAATAACCACGGCGGAGAGTTCGAGCAAACCATGGGGGAGAATGAGGCCCCAGAACTTGGGTTGCTGGCCGGCTGCAGCGAAGACGCCGAGCGCCATGCCGATGTTGGCGCCGTTATAGGCGAGCACATAAACGGTGCCGACGCAGCAGAACACCCCGAGGGCAAACGCGAGGAACGACACTTGGATGTTGTTGACGAGCACTTTGGTCGCGAACTGACCGGCTGGCTCGGACGAGTAGTAGGCCTCGAAATCCTCTTCGACATAGGCCGCCCGCAGTGCCTCAGGAGCCGCCGCGTCGAGGGCCGCGGGCGACTGGGCGAACCAGATGGCCATGATGGCGGCGGGGAGGAAGGTGATCAGAGCAGCCGTGGCGACGGCCCGTCGCAGCTTCCAAACGGCGGCGGGAAAGGAGATCACGAAGAAGCGACGGAGGCCCGCCGCAGGGCTGGCCGTGCGGCGGTAAAGGGCGGCATTGGCGTCGGCTGTCAGCTGATTCAGCTCGGCAGTGAGCGATGGGTCTTTGTAGTGATGCCGGGCGAAGCTGAGTTGGCTTGAGACCCTCTGGTAGAGACGTAGAAACTCGTCAACCTCCAATGGTTGGAGCGTTCCGGGCCGGCTCTGAACCTGCTTGGTGAGTTGCGATAGTCGGTCCCATGACGGCCGGTTGTGGGCCAGGTACCGATCGAGGTCGCTCACGAGTTCTACGGTAGTGGCCGTGCTCGACTCAGCCGGCCACCTCGAGGGCAAAGCCCCAACGGGCGACGTGGGCGGCCGGGGCCCTACAACCGCCGACCCGACCCTGGCCCGCTCGCTGCACGCGGCCGCGGTGGTGACCCCTGAGGCCGTCCTCCTCGAGTTCCGAGCCGCCGGGATCGGTTCGAGGCTGCTGGCGAAAGGGATCGACCTCATCGTCCAGTTCATCGCCTTCTACGCCCTTGTGATCGCGGGTGCTGTTCTCGTCGCGTTCTCCGAGACAGTTGGCGTCATCTTCATCTTCGTCAGCATCTTTCTGATCTTCTTCGCCTACCCGACGATCGAAGCGTTCTGGAACGGACAAACGGTGGGAAAGAAGGTGTTGGGCATCAAGGTGATAACGGTCGAAGGCGGTCCCGTTCGTTTTCGACACGCCGCCATCCGATCGATGGTTTGGTTGGTCGAGTTTCTGCTGCCGCCGGGCGGCCTGTTCGCCCTCGCCGCGGCCTTACTCACCCGTCAGAGTCAGCGCATCGGCGACCTCGCAGCTGGCACCGTTGTCATCCGCTCGGCCAAGGTGACGTCGTCACCGGTTTTCTTCTCGCCTGCGTTTGGAGCCGAGCATTTCAGTGCCACGTTCGATGCCGGTCGAGTGACCCCTGCTCACTACGCCCTTGTGCGAGAGTTCCTGCTTCGAGCCCACGAGCTGACCTATGGCGCTCGTCTCCAGGTGGCCGAGCGGTTGGCCGGCGTGGTTTCGGAAACCTCAGGGCGGCTCCGCCCTGCCGAACTGACGGCCGAGCATTATCTGATCAGCGTGGTGTTCGCCTATCAGAAGCGCTTTGCGTCGGCTGACGTTTTCTTCCCCGGCGTCCCGGCTTCACCACCCGCTCCTATCGGTCCACCGGTACGTCGCTGACCCGGCTGGGCCTCTCGATAGCCTGTCTTGGTGACCTACTACCTCGATCATGCTGCCACCACGCCGGTGCGCTCCGTCGCGATCGAGACGATGACCAAACTGCTGGCCGATGGGCTCGGCAACCCATCGGGTGCCCACCGGCTGGCTCGGGCTGCCACTCGCGTACTCGATGATGCTCGCGAAAACATGGCCGATGCTCTGGGCGCGCAGCCGGGTGAGGTCGTGTTTACCGCTGGCGGCACCGAAGCCGACAACCTCGCTCTGTTTGGTGTGCTCGAGGCCAGTGGGGGGGTAGCCGTATGTTCCGCCATTGAGCATCACGCCGTCATTGACCCGGTCGAGCACCGGGGCGGGCGAGTGGTAGCGGTCAACCCCGACGGTCAGATCGACCTTGAGGCTCTCGCCGAAGCCCTCGGTGCCGACGTGTCGATCGTGTCGGTGATGCTGGCCAACAACGAGACGGGGATTCTGCAGCCGTTGGCTGCCATCGCCGACCTTGTTCGCGAACATGCTCCAAACGCCGCCCTTCACACTGATGCCGTACAGGCATTCAGCTGGATCGATTTGGCGGAGGTAGCCCAGGTTGCCGACATGATTTCAGTGTCGGCCCACAAGTTCGGGGGCCCGCCAGGTGTTGGAGCATTGGTCGTCCGCGCCGGGACGCCCATGGCTGCGCAAATCCGAGGGGGCGGTCAAGAGCGCGGACGTCGAAGTGGCACTCAGAATGTGCCCGGAATCGCCGCCATGGTTGCGGCCGCTACCGAGATGGTGGCCGAGCGCGAACACGAGGTGGCCCGGGTTGGTTCTCTCCGCGATCGTCTAGCCGATGGTCTCCGCGCACAGGTTTCCGGTGTTGTCGAGTCAGGAGTCGGCGCCGATGCTGATCGATCGACCAAGACCGCCAACGTGTGCCACGTCTGTATCGAGAATATCGAGAGCGAGGCACTGCTGTTTCTGCTGGAGAAGGACGATGTCTTGGCCTCAGCCGCCGCCTCGTGTTCGAGCGGCGCCATGGAACCCAGCCACGTTCTCGCGGCCATGGGGTACTCGCGTGAACTGGCGTTTGGTTCTCTCCGGCTTTCGCTGGGTTACCCATCGACCGACGACGACATCGATGCCGTTCTGGCCGCGCTTCCGCCGGCCGTTGAGCGGCTAAGGGAGTGCAGCTGATGGCCGAGGTTCTTGTCGCCATGTCGGGCGGCGTCGACTCATCGGTGGCCGCCGCACTGCTGAAGCAGCAGGGTCACGACGTGGTTGGCGTCACGCTGAAGTTGTGGGGTGGCGAGAGTGATTCGGGCTGCTGTTCGGTTTCTGATGTCGAGGATGCTCGGCGAGTTGCCCAGCAGCTCGACATCGATCATCACGTTTTCAATTTCGGTGATGACTTCGATCGCCATGTGATCGAGCCCTACGTTGAGGCCTACGACCAGGGGCGCACCCCAAATCCGTGCATCGAGTGCAACCGTCACATCAAATTCGACAAGTTACTTCGACGTGCTGACGCCCTCGGGTTCGAGCTGATCGCTACCGGTCACCATGCTCGCATCGAAACCGATGCGGACGGTGTGCATCGCATTGCCCGCGGAGCTGACCCGGCAAAGGATCAGTCGTATGTGTTGCACATGTTGGGCCAGGACCAACTGCGGCGTCTGCTGCTTCCGGTCGGTGATCTGACCAAGGACGGAGTGCGCGAGATGGCACATGAGCTAGGACTCCGCACGGCCGACAAGCCCGACAGCCAGGACGTCTGTTTCATCCATTCCGATGGTGGTCGCCGGGCATTTCTTGGCGATCGGATCCCTTTGTCGCCGGCCGTCATCGTCGACCGTGAGGGCCGCCAGCTCGGCCACACCGATGCGGTGCAGCTTGTCACGATTGGTCAACGCAAGGGTCTGGGTCTTGCCGGCAACGATAATCGGCACTACATCACCGAGATCGATCGACCGAACGGCATTGTTACGGTTGGCACCGAGGAGCAGACCAAGTCTGGTGAGACCGCCCTCGTCGATGTCGGCTGGTCGTCTGATCCGGTCACCGCCGGACTGACGGTCCAATGTTCGGCTCACGGTTCGCGCCTCCCTGGGCGCGTACTGACCAGTGCCGATGACCGAGCGCAGGTGATTTGGGACGAACCGCACAGGCGGGTCGCAGCTGGCCAGGCAGTGGTCTTCTACGTCGGCGATGAGGTCGTCGGCGGTGCCACCGCATCATGATCCGATCGTGAGTCGCGAGTGACGCTTGTCGGTGGAGGCGAGCAGGTCGCCCGAGCCGTCGAGCTTCTGGCATCAGGTGGGCTGGTCGCCTTCCCGACCGAAACGGTCTATGGGCTCGGTGCCGACGCCACCAACCCTGCGGCTGTTCGACGGGTGTTTGAAGCCAAGGGCCGCCCCGCCGGTCACCCGCTCATCGTCCACGTCGGACATGTTGATGCCATTGAACGTTGGGCCGATCGACCCGACCCCCGAGCCCGTCAGTTGGTCGCCGCTTTCTGGCCAGGCCCCCTCACCGTCATCGTGCCATCGTCGGGCAGCGCCGTCCCCGAAGTCACCGGAGGTCGCGGCACCGTGGGCTTGCGAATGCCCGACCATCCATTGACGCTCGAACTACTGCAACGATTCGATGGAGGTTTGGTTGGCCCCTCGGCGAACCGGTTTGGCCACGTGAGTCCTACGACCGCCGGTCATGTGCTCGATGATTTGGATGGCCGGCTTGATCTGGTTCTCGACGGGGGGCCGGCTCGGGTTGGTCTCGAATCGACCATTGTGGAGGT
>JBLINY010000217.1:0-4947 GCA_047638695.1 Acidimicrobiales bacterium
CAACCAGTCGTTCGACTCGGCCAGCACAAGGAAGTGCCGGTCGCCAAAGAACTCGGTGGGCACCGGGAGAAGCCACTCGGGCTCGTCCTCAGTGGGCGACGACCATATGGCAACCTCGCCTACCTTCACCTTCGCCGTCGCCACCAACTGGCCTTCGGGCGGCGCTTCGGCGATCGGTATAAGCGGCTTCAGGGTTGTTGCTGGCGCTGGTGGCACGACCCGCGATGCCGACTCCTCGTCAGAGATCGGCAACGCGCCCGAGGACCCGGCCGCTGAGGCGGACTCTTCGGTACCGGTGAAGGCGGCGATGGTGACAACCGATGCCAGCAGTACGACGAGAATGAGGCCGAAGGCAACAACCCGACGGGCGTTGCGTCGAGGTTCGTCGACGTTCGGTTGGGAGTTCTGATCGGTCACAGGCGGGTCAGTAAGCAGGCTCATTCAGGGATGCCTTAGTGTATCCGTGACGCTCATCAGCGGCTGTATCGGCCAGGCCGACGCTCAACTTGAGCGACGGCCAGACCAAAACAACTCAGATCAGGCCAGGGCTGCCGCTATCCCAGCGGCGCCCGCCTGCAGGGCGACGGCCTGCTCGTCGGTGAGCCCAGAGAATGCAGGGGCCAGCATTTTGTTGGTGAGGGCTTCGGCCTCGTCCCGCGCACCTTGATCGAAGCTGCTGGTATCGAGATCGGCACTCCAACCAAAGGGCTCGATCATCTCGGGCCGCTTCACAGCGTGAGCTACCTCGGGCACGATGCCGCTGGCGACCAGGGCATTCAGGTGGGCGCTGCCACGCAATTCCCGCAGAACCGCAGCGACCTGTATCGCGTGGCCGGGGGCATCATCGACCCGAGGCTCGGCGGCCAAGCCAGCGAAGAGCGACAGGCCAGCGGGGTTAACAGCGGCGATGACTGCTTCACCGGCGTCGATGAACCCGTCGAGTCCCTCGACGTCAGCCAGCTTGGCTCGCCCAACATTGGCGCAGCACTCGGCGTACAAGGCGCCGGCCGCGCGAGGTGCCAGCACGTCTTTGGCGCTGTTCCAGAGGCCGGCGACGGCATCTTTGTGAAAGTACCCAAAGGCGCTGGCGACAACATCTGAGTGCACATCGCCCAGGACACCGCCGCGGCCGATCATATAGAAATGCATACCTTTGAGCCCCAGCTCCTTGCCTTTTGCCAGGGTGTCGGGGTTGAAATAGAACGCTGCGCCGGCCCCGCCCAAGGGTTCGGCGACGGAGGATGCAAGTTCAGAAGCTGCGGAGTCGGAGAGAGTCATGCCGAACGTCTACATCCCGCTGCAGGACCAGGCAAACTCCGGACTGTGAAAGACGAGCCAACGCTGCCCAAACAGACCGAGCAACAACGATGGAACGAGCGCTACGCCAGTGCCGACCCGGCCAGACGACCGGTGTCGCCATTCCTGGTTGAGGCGGCCCACCTTCTTCCCCGCAGCGGAACCGCCCTGGACATCGCAGGTGGCGACGGGATCGAGGCGGTCTGGCTGGCCGAGCAGGGCCTCACCACTACCCTGCTTGATGTCTCCGACGTGGCGTTGAGGACGGCCGAAGAGTTGGCCGCTGCCGCCGGAGTGGCGCTGTCTACGGCCGAAGTTGATCTCGATACAGAGCCACTGCTCCCAGGGCCCTGGGATGTCATCTACTGCGCTCACTTCCTCAACCGCGCCGTTCTCGAGGCCGCAGCTGCCTCGGTGGTTCACTTGTTGTTGGTCGCAATTGCGACCGAGGTCAACCTCGAACGTCACGAACGACCACCCCGTTCGTTCCTGCTGGGCTCAGGCGAACTGGAGGTGCTGACGGCACGGCACAAACGCCTCGAGATCCTTCGGTGCGACGAGCAGTGGCGACCCAACGGAAACCACGAAGCGTGGCTAATTGCCACTGTACGTAATTAGCGTGCGGTTGCTATCGTGGTGGTCGTGCCGGTGCCTGACGATGTAGCCGACGCATGCGCCTTCGCCTATGAGTGTCTCCGCCA
The DNA here is from genome assembly GCA_047638695.1 of Acidimicrobiales bacterium. Lineage (GTDB taxonomy): Bacteria > Actinomycetota > Acidimicrobiia > Acidimicrobiales > SZUA-35 > JAHECQ01. The sequence goes on from JBLINY010000217.1 coordinate 1,998, forward strand.
GCCGGGGTGTTCTGAACCGACGCCGGCAGCCATGCGTAGCTTTGTTCATCATCCGCGCCTATCGGCCCGCGCTCTCACCGTTGCCCACGAAGCGCTCGAGACAAATCTCGCGCTGCGCCACTACGTCGCGAGACGGGCCACACCGGCGACCGTCGGCGAGGCGGGGGTCACGTGGCTGCAGGAAGCTCATCTGCGGTTAGACGAGATCGACCGGCTGCATCGTCGCATCGCCGAGCTCGAGGCCGCTCTCGCCGAGCGCACCGAACAGTGGCGAACTGCCCTACGAGATCTCAGCGGCCGCCAGGGCTGAACCTCGGTACTACTGGGACTGCGCTTGTGGGACTCCGCTTCTAAGAATCTGGCTACTGGTGAGATCGCAGAAGCGAGAGCTGACGACATTGGGCCACGACGGCGCCGCTGCTGTCCCAGAGAACGCCGTCTTCGACCAAAAGGTCGTCGGCGATGTCTCGGGTCTCGGTACGCACTTGGATCCAACCGTCGACCGGCTTGCGTCGAACATGCAACGTGAGTTCAAGCGTTGGCACCCAACCAACCCGACCCAACAAGCCAAAGGGTGAGGGCGGGAAAGCATCTGAGAACAACAGCAGGCTGCCCTCGTCCGGAGGCCGACCATCGCAGAACCTGATCCAGCCTCCCGTCACGGCCTGGCCCGACTGACCGGGTTCAGCCCACTCCGGAGCCACCCGGACATCGAGGCTCTCGAGAATCGGCAGGTCGATGCCCTGCGCCAATTCGGCCCGCGACGGGCAGTCTTCGGGCGCTGGCATGTCCGGGCGAGGTATCGACAGCACCGGCTCAGCCCCGGGTCCGACATCGCCAAAGCTGGCCAACACCCGCAACCGCTCTTTGCCGTCTTGGATCAAACGGCCGCTGGCGGTTGAGGTCGTTCGTCCCGAGCGGAGAACCTCGACCTCGACGGTGGCCGGCTGGTCGGCCAGCGCTGGCCGGAGATAGTGGGTGGTTGCCGAGATGGGCATGACATGCGACACCGAGGCCACCAGAGCCCGCATCACCACCGACGCGGCATACCCACCGTTGGGATTGGTGCCGATATTCCACCGGCTCGTCGGGGCAGCTCGAAACACGCCGTCAACGTCGGTGGGCTCCACCGACGTTTCGCGATCAAATTGCCAGTCTGCTGAACTCATCGTGGGGTTAGGCCAGCCCCAACTGTTCCTGGGCTTGACTGATGATCGACCGGTACTCGTCCGTCTCGACGGCACCCGGAATGACCCAGCTTCGGTTGACAACTACCGCAGGCACTCCGGTGATTTCTGACTTCACAGCCGACAAGTAGTCGACCATCACATCGTGTTCGAGCGTCTCGGCGTTGGCATCCCAGTGGCCGGTGAAGACATCGCCATCGAGGCCCGCTTCGACCGCTATGGCGGTGAGCACGTCTCGATCCGAGATCGTGCGGTTCTCGGTGAAGTACGCCTTAAAGACCTGGTCGCTGAACGCTCGATATGCCTCTGGCCCTTGCGCTGCAGCCACCTTGCCGGCAATAGCTGACGGCAAGCTGTGGCTCGGCGGCTGGTTCTCGCCCGACCAAGCGTTGAAGCTGGCACGGGGTTCGAGACCGGCGGGCCGTTCCCAGCTCTTGGTGTAGTCGGTGAACTTCTCCATCGGGCGCGGCTCGGGTTCGGGCCGCAACAAGTACGACCGCCACTCGACGGTGACCTGCCCCTTGTACTCAGCTTCGATTTCGTTGAGGCGCACGGCCCCGACATAACACCAGGGTCAGAGATAGTCCGAGAACACCATGAAGTCGATCACGAGTTCAGCCTAATAACCCGAGACGTAGCTTGAGACGCAAAACCCGTTCGACCGAGGCATCGAGGCGTTCAGGAGTAAGTCGCCCGTCGTCGAGAGCAGCGAGCAAACCCGCTCTCGCTGCCGCCAGGTCGGGGGTAACAAGCAGAATGTCGACGCCGGCGAGGACTGCCTGCACGACAAGCTCTCCGCGGCTGTACGAACCAACGGCTCCCATGTCGAGGGCGTCAGTCATGACCACCCCGTCGAAACCCATCTCTTGACGGAGCAGCTCATCGAGAAGCACCGGTGACACCGTCGCAGGCGCTCCAGACGGGTCGAGCGACGGAATAGCTAGATGCCCGACCAGAACAATGTCGACGCCTTCCTTGATGGCGGCTTCGAAAGGCACCAGCTCTCGGGCCCGCCAGGTTGCGACATCAACATCGAGAATAGGCAAGCTCCGGTGACCGTCGGTGGCCGTGGCCCCATGGCCTGGCCAGTGCTTTACGGCCGACGCCACACCCGCGGTCGTGAGACCTTCAACGGCCGCCACCACCATCGCAGCCGACACCGAAGGGTCGGAGCCATACGACCGGTTACCGATCACTCCCCCGCCATCGGTGAGATCCGCAACCGGTGCCAGCACAACGTTGATGCCAAGGGCAGAAAGCTCGGTGCCCGTGGTGTTGGCGGCGGCACGGACGGCCTCCGCATCTCCGGACAACGACCGAGCCGAGGGGAAGACGGTGACACCCTCGGTGATCCGGTTCACCCGGCCACCCTCTTGATCGACGGCTATGAGCAGTCCGACGCCGGGAGGCGCAACGGCCTGGAGGCCGGCCGACAAGGCATCGACCTGGCTGGTGTTGACGATGTTGGTGCCCAGGTACAGCACACCTCCCAAATGATTGGCTGCCACCAGTTCGGCCGGGGTAGCGGCACCACCGAGAGCACGGTTGGCTGCCGCCTCGGCCGGGCCAACGTTGTTCGCGTCCGTCCCGAAGAGAACCGGCATCAGCAACTGGCCGATCTTCTGCTCGGGCGACAGCGTGGCCAACAGCACGTCGACCTCGTCGGGCGTTTCGGTGGCGGTCGTGCTGCTGGAGGTCGTGCTGCTGGAGGTCGTGCTGGCAGAGGGCGTGCTGCTGGAGGGCGTGCTGCTGGAGGTGATACT
>JBLINY010000218.1:0-4939 GCA_047638695.1 Acidimicrobiales bacterium
AGTCAAATAGGGGCGTGCCAACGTCGAGGTCACCGACCTGGGTACGGGCTGAGCTCGGGGTGCTGCGGTCAGTCATGCGATGTCGACTCGTTTCTCCGTGGTGAGGCGTGAACGGATGCGAACCCCGCGATCCTACGGCCAGTGTGTGGTCGTCGGCTAAGCCGGCTTCTCGGCCGAGAACTCAAGCCCAGGGTGACCAAATGCTCAAGGCCCGTCCAGCTGCTTAACAAGTGTGTTGGGCGCCACATTGCGGAAGGCATCGGTGACGATGCCGGCCAGCTCGTCTCTATCGGGCTCGATGTCGAGCCGGTAGCCAATCCAACCTCGGTGGCCAACATAGGGAGGGATGAAAAAACGCGCCGGATCCGATTCGACGACCTCGGCCTGGACTCCAACAGGTGCACTGCACCACAAGGCAAGCCAGTCATCGCCGTGATGATCGTCGAGGAACATGACGAACGTCTTCTTTTCACGGATGAAAAAGGTCGGCGCCCCGTGGCTGAGGCGCTCCGACACCTCGGGGAGGGCGAGAGCTACCTCCCGAACCTGATCGAGAGCCTGCGTGGCGTCAGAGGTGGTGTAGTTCGGCATCCTGATCAGGCGTACGGATCGACGGTGAGTGGCTCCTGCCACCACGCCTCGGGTGACGGTTTCCAGTTCGGGTCGGGATGAATGCAATCAACCGGGCAGGGGTCGAGGCACTTATCGCAGCCCGAACACAGCTCGGGGATGATGACGACGTCGATGTCGTGATTGAAGATGGCCCCCAGCGGAAGGGGGCAGGCTCGCAGACACGCGTCGCAGTTGATGCACAGGTCCATGTCAATCATGTACGGAGCGTTCTTCCAGACTGGGTTTCGCTCTCTCGTCTCGAGACGAAGTTGGCGCCCGCTCTTCGAGCCATCCCCATCAGTCATGGTGCGACGGTAACCCACGGGTACCGTTTGGGCATGCCCGACCACCACCACTTCCTCACTGACGGTTGGATCGAGGCGGCCAAAGCTCTGCAGGCCGAGTTCGCCGAACGAATCCCTCCCTCCCCTATCCAGGTAAGGGTCAATGTCGTGATCACTGAGTCGCCGCATCACGACGGCAACATCTTGGGTCGGATCGATAGCACGGCCGGCGGCGAAACCATGATCGAGATCGGCCACCTGGACGACCCTGAGCTGACGGTCACGGTCGATTACGCCACCGCGCTGGCCGCGTTCGTCACCCGCGATCCACAGGCCGTGATGCAAGCCATGTTCGGCGGGAAGATTCTGATCGAGGGGGACGCCTCGCAGCTTCTGCTGCTTCAGGCTCAGGCCCCGTCGGCCGATGCCGTCGAAATGTACGAGCGGCTCGACGCCATCACCGCCCGATAGAGCGACCAGTGGCAGCCGCCCACAGCGGTAGGTCAGCTACCGGCGCCTCGGGCGAAGACAACGATCTCGCTGCCGTACCGGATGAACTCGCCAGCAGGCGGATCCGTTGCCAGCACCTCACCGTTGGCTGGGCCGACGGTGTCTGTCACCACGAAGCCAGCCGCAGTCAGCAGATCAGCCGCTTCAGCAGCCGACAGGCCAACGACGTTCGGGACCTCAACGAACGGCTTGCCGAGCGATACGACCATCGTGATCTCTCTGCCGCGCCCGACGCTGGCACTCGACCCCGGTGTCGTCGAGATGATGTGACCCTCGGGAACGGTCAGCGAGTAGTCCTCGGCAATGACACTCGTGAGGTCCAGCTCAGCGAGAGCAGCCTGGGCATCAGCCAAGAGCGAGCCGGCGAGGTCGGGGATGCTGCGCGGCGCTGGCCCCTTGCTCCAGATCAGATCGATCGCGGTGCCCGACTCGACCTCGACCTCGGGATCGATACTGGCCGAGATCACCTGGCCGACGGGAGCCGTTTCATCGAACACCTCCCCCGTTCGACCGAGGAAGAGGTCGGCGTCGGCCAGTTCTGCCAGAGCCAACTGGCGCTGGAGCCCAACGAGTACGGGGACAAGGTGGAGCCTCGGTCCCTCAGAAACGACCAGGGTGATCTGGGCGCCTTCCTCCCACTCGGTCCCGGCCGCTGGCGATTGCTCAATGATGTCGCCTGGCACCGAGTCGTCGGCACGGCCATCGGTGGTGACGAAGGACCAGCTGTTGCGCTCGATATCGACAACCGCGTCTTGGAACGTACGGCCCACGTACGTGCCCACCGGGTGGGTGACCGCGGCGGCTGGCTCCGACGGCGCGAACACCTGGCCATCGCGACCCTTGTACGCAACGAACGCGCCAACTGCGAGGACCGCAAGCAGCAGCAGAATCGGCCATGCCCGACGGTCGCCGATTTCCTCATCATCGGGCATGGCCTCGCCGCCATCACCGCCGCCCTCATCGTTGTCACCGAGAGGTTCGAGCACCTCGGCAGTGTGATGGAAGGTCCGGGTCTCATTGATTGTCCGGGACTCATTGACCGTCCGGCTGTCATGATCGGTGCGGCTGGCATCGTCACGCCGATAGTCGTTCTCAACCGGCACGGGAGACGACAGTTCGATGGATGTTTCACCCTCGACCAGCACGAGCACGCCGGTTTCCGCATCGTGAGTCGCCGGCCGTACACGAGCGGTGGCCGAGCCTGCTTGGCGAGAGTCGCGCTCGAGCCCGGTGAGCGGCAGCTTCTGGGGGCGAGGTAGGTCTGAGGCTGCGTCACGCAGCGCAGCTGCCAATTCTTCGGCCGTCGACCGTTCCCCGACGTCGGCTCTTCCGGCTCGGCGCAAGGCCTCAGCTAACGGACCCAGGTCGCCGCTAACGGGCAGATCGGTGTCTTGCCGCAGCACCATCGCGGCCAGCGGCGTTGGCGCCGAAAGTGGCACCTCGCCCGTAATGGCCTCGATCAGAGTCACGGTCAAGGCATAGACATCGGCTCGGCCATCGACCGATGACCCCGAGGCCTGTTCAGGAGCGGCATAACGCGCCGTACCGACAAGCGCTCCTTCTGGTTCGGTCCACGCGGCCTCAGCCACCGCTCGGGCAATGCCGAAATCGGCGATTCGCAGCCGCCCATCGTTGCCGAACAGCAGATTGGCCGGCTTGACGTCACGGTGAACGAAGCCGTTGTCGTGGGCGTAGGACAAGCCCTCGGCCGCGTGCAGCCCAACGATGAGCGCCTGCGACAGCGATAGCCGGTGACCTAGATCGAGCATCGATCGCAAGCTGCCACCAGTAAGCAACTCGGTAACCAGATAGGCGGGAGCCGGCGTGTTTTCGTCACCAGCGTCGCTCCAATCGAATACAGCCATGATGTTTGGATGGCTCAGCTGGGCCGAAGAATGGGCTTCAGCCCTAAACCGCTTCCGGAACGTCGGATCACCGGCCAGGCCGGCGTGCAACAACTTCACCGCAACCCGGCGCCGCAGCGCCGTGTCTTCGGCCAAGTAGACGCGAGCCGACGCCCCTGCACCGACAGGGGATACCAGTCGGTACCGGTCACCGAGCACCCGTCCGACATGTTCATCAAGACCGACTTCGGTCACGCTGTGATGCTACTGACCACAACTGGTGCCATGGAGCACCCCTCTCACTTCTCTCTCCTGCAGGTCCCGACGGTGCTAATGCGCCGAAGGCGGGCACAATGGAGGGGTGGCAACTGACAATGCTGTTCGTGACCCGGCCCTCGAAGAACCGATCTCGCGCGGTAAGCAACGGCTCATCGTCAGCCTCGGCGTCGTCGTTGCATTCGGTGCACTCATTCTCGCTGCGTCCTACCAGGCCGACACCAACCCATCCGAACCGGTCCTGAGCGGTTCGGCCGCTGATGGCGGCGGCGAACGGCCTGCCGATGCCAACGCTCCAACCGAGCCTCTCGACGTAAATCCCATAGAAGACTGGCTGCCTCGCTCCGGTATCGGAAGCACCTGCAGCGAAGCCGTCGGCGTCGATCTCATCCCGGGGTACAGCGCGGTCCTCACCATCAACGGCACAACGTTGCCCGCCACGGAACTCAACGATCCGCAGTCGGCCGGTGGTTCACTCGGCCAGGTCACCTACGGACCTGAAGAAGACTGCCCCAACGGTGCGTTGCTTCGACCCCAAAATAACGTGGTGGAGGCGTGCGTCTATCGCATCACCGAGGGCCCCGAGAACTGCCGCATCTACCCCGCCTTCACATTCGACGCCCTGTAGCCCGGCGACGGAGGTTAGAGCTCGCCGCTCTCCAACAACCGGACGAAGGCCTCTTCATCAATTGTGGGAACGCCGAGCTCTTCGGCCTTCGTGACCTTCGATGCTCCGGGGCTTTCGCCAACCACGACGACGAAGGTCTTCTTCGACACCGCGCCCGGACTCTTGCCGCCCCGTGCCTTGATTGCATCGGCCACGCTGTCGCGGCTGAAACCCTCGAGCGTGCCGGTCACAACCACGGCCTTACCGTCGAGCACCTGAGGCAGGGCCGAGACCTGGGGCCCTTCAAGGTTCAACCCTGCGGCTCGGAACTTCTCGACCAATAGCCGAGCCTTGTCCGACTCGAAATAGCTGGCGACGCTGGCCGCGATGGTCGGACCAACACCATCAACAGCCGCCATCTGCTCCGCCGAGGCGGCCATGATGGTGTCGAGATTTCCAAACGTGCTTGCCAAACTCTCGGCACCCGCCGGGCCGAGGTGGCGCACCCCCAAACCAACGAGCAAGCTGGCCAGCGGACGGGTCCTCGACGCGTCTATCGCGGCCCGGAGATTGTCAATCGAGGTCTGGCCAAACCCCTCGAGACTGCCGACCGCCTCGAAGTCGATCGAGTAGAGATCGCCGATATCGGCAATGAACTCCTTCTCGATAAAGAGAGCCACACGGCTCTCCCCCATTCCTTCAATATCCATGGCGTTGCGCGAGGCGAAGTACTCGATCTGGGTCTGCTGGCGCGCGGGACAAACCGGGTTCAGACAAAAAGTATGCGCTTCGTCTTCGGGCCGAAC
>JBLINY010000219.1:0-4848 GCA_047638695.1 Acidimicrobiales bacterium
ACCGGTCCACTCGTTGGGCTTCGGATAATCGACGTCACTCACGCTCTGGCTGGTCCCTTTGCCGGTTTGTTCTTGGCCGACCTGGGCGCCGACGTCATCAAGGTCGAGCCTCCCTCGGGCGAGATGACCCGCTACGGCGGCCCTTGGGTGCTCGACGACAAAGAACGACACTATTCGGGTGGCTTTGCGTTGCGGAACCGGAACAAACGCTCGATCTGTCTCGACCTCACCGACCCGGCCGACATCGAGACCTACCTCGAATTAGTGGAGACAGCTGATGGCCTCATCGAGAACCTTCGTGACGGGGTGCTCGATCGGCTTGGCGTAGGTTGGGAAATCTGCCAAGAGCGCAACCCGGCTCTGGTCTACGCCGCCATTCGAGGGTTCGGCGACCACCGGACCGCCCCCAGCCCCTACGCCAGCTGGCCCGCCTATGACCTCATCGCCCAAGCAATGGGAGGCATCATCTCGGCGACCGGCGAAGACGAGGACCACTTGGTGCGAGTAGGGCCGCCGATTGGCGACACAGTGCCCGGCCTCATGGCCGCCCTCGGCTTGGTCTCAGCGTTGTATCGGGCTAGGGAGACCGGTAAAGGCGAGTTCATCGATGTCTCGATGGTCGATGCCATGATGTCCATCTCAGAGAGCAGCCAGATGATGTACACCTAGATGGGACGCACGATGCGACCAATGGGAACCGGCGTCGACGGCATAAGCCCTTACAACGTCTATCCCACGGCTGACGGGCATTGCGTCATCGCCACGCCGACCCAGCCCCACTGGCGCGAGCTCTGCGAGCTAATGGATCGAGCCGATCTCATCAGCGACGAACGGACCAGCTCAAACCGTCGCAGAGTACGCAACCGAGACGTGGTCGACGAGGCAATCGAAGCATGGGCGGGGTCCCGGACAAACGCCGAGGTCGTCGAGATACTCGGAAACATCGTGCCGGTTGGTCCGGTCTACGAGCCAGAGGACTGGGTCGATGATCCTCACGTCGCGGCTCGAGAAATGCTGGTCAGAGTCGACCACGACCATCACCGACCAACCGTGATGTTGAATTGCCCAATCAAGCTCAGCAACAACCCGGCTGGCATCTACCAAGGGGTCCCAGTGCTCGACGAACACGGAGCCGAGATCCGGGCCGAACTCGACCAACGACGCAACCGAGAGAACGAGGCAACATGAGTGACCCAATGGCAAAGGTGATTGTCGAGATCAATGGTCCGATCCGCACCGTCATCATGAACCGGCCCGAGAAAAGCAATGCCATGGATGCCGAGATGTTGGCGGCCATGGAAGAAGCGTTCGCTCCAGACCCAGGACCCGGACCAGACGAGCGAGTCGCGGTCATTCGCGGAGCGGGTCGAACCTTCTGCGCCGGACTCGATCTGAGTGGCGGGATAACCAAAGGCCAGGACGTCGAGATCCTCTTTCATCGCGTCGAAACGTGGCCGCTGCCGGTCGTTGCCGTGGTGCAGGGAGCGGCTATCGCCGGCGGCAACGAACTAGCTCTCCACTCCGACCTCGTGATCGCATCCGATGTTGCCAAGTTCGGGATGTCGCTGGCCCAGATCGGTTTGGCCCCATCATGGTTTCTGACGAAGAAGTTGATCGAAGTGGCGGGGCCGGTAATAACCCGGGAAATCCTACTGCTCGGAAATTCCGTCCCAGCCCAGCGAATGGCCGACCTCGGGTTGATCGCCCGCTGCGTACCCGCCGACCAGCACGAGGCGTCGGTGGCCGAGGTGATCGACCGACTGGTGCGAAACGCTCCCTTGAGCCTCCGGGCCATGAAGGCCACGATCTCCCGTCAGATGTCATACTTTGACGCCCTCGACCACGAGGACACTGATGCCCTGGTGCGGTCTGCGCTGAAGAGTGCTGATGCCAAGGAAGGCATGCTGGCCCGTATGGAGCGCCGCGATCCCCGATTTACCAACCGCTAAATTCAGGCGTCACGGGGAAAATCGAACAGCTGGCGGGCGACGACCACCCGCTGGACCTGTTGAGTCCCCTCACCGATGTCGAGAATCTTGACGTCCCGATAGAGCTTCTCGAGCATCAGGTCATTTCGCACGCCGGCCTCCCCACAAATGTCCAGTGCTGCCACAACCGCCTCCAGGATGACGGGAGGCGAGTACAACTTGGCGTAGCTCGCTTCGAGAGCGTTCGCTTTGCCGTTTTTGGCCAGCCACACCGCTTGGAGATACATGAGTCGGGCGGTGTGGAGACCGCGTCGAATGCGGGCCAGTCGTTCGAGTGCCCGCTGGCGGCGCTGCCCGTTGGCTGGGTAGTCACGCTTGACGATGTCGACGGCAAAGTCGTGAGCGGCCCGACCCATGCCGACGCCGTGAGCGGTGTGAAGCGGACGTGTCATGTTAAAGGTGGCCATCGACGCCTTGAATCCTTTCCGGGACTCGTAGAACGCCTCGCCGCCCAACAGATTCTCTTCAGGCAGTCGAACGTCGTCTAAGACGAACGAGGCCGTTTCGTAGCCCCTCGAACCCATCTTGTGTTCGACCTTGATGATCTCGAAGCCCGGCGTTCCCCGCTCGACCACGTAGGCCCGGTGCCCGGAGCGACCCAGTTCCGGATCGGTTGTGGCCCAGACAATCACCCAATCGGCCCGGGCCGAGTTGGAACAGAACATCTTCTGGCCGTTGAGTACCCACTCGCCGCCGTCCTTGCGGGCTCGGGTCTGGATTCGTGCGACATCAGACCCTGCACCCGGTTCGGTCATGGCCATGGCGCCCCACCGGGCTTTGGAATGATCCTTGAACACGCCGAGGAATCGTTCTTGTTGCTCAGGGGTGCCGGTGTTTCGGATCGCCGGACCGCCCAGTCCCGGACCGGGAAGCGAAAGGGCGACACCGCGGTCCCAGTAAGCCGCCTCCTCGCCCAGCAAGAAGTTGCGTACCGGCTTCCATTCGAGATTCGGTCCTTCGTCTTCGCCGATCATCCGCGAGACCAGCCCGTTCTGCCGGGTGCAGATGAGATAGAAGGGGTGATCGGTGGGAGGGGGCGTCGCGGTTCGATCGGCTTCCAGCCCGATGGGTCGTATGTGTTCTGCTCCAAGAGCCCGAAGCTCTTCGAGCATGTCCCAGGTTCGTCTATCGAGCTCGATCATCGTTGGCCTCGTACTTCGCTCGGTTCGGCGTCGCTGAATTCTGTGGTGACAAAGGGGTCTCGCACGTCCAACACTTGGGCCGCCACGTCGAAGTCGGCCGAGTCGCGAGCACCTGCGAGCATGGCCAGGTGGCGAGCTTCACGGAACCGTTTCTCGGCCAGGTGGTCGACCAGGAATCCGTGGCCTCCCAACAATTGGATGCCCAGGTTGGTAGCACCGAATGCCGCTTCCATAGTTTCGAGCCAGGCCTGCGTGGCCCAGAAGGCAGCATCCGGCTCGTCGCGATCAAAAGCGGCGGCAGCATCCCGCACGACCAAACGGGCCCCGTGGATTCTGGCCGCGGCGGCGGCCAGGTCGAAAGCGTTGCCTTGGTGGTGGGCCACTGGCTTACCGAAAACCACCCGATCAGTGGCATACCCGATGGTCTCATCCAGCGCCGCCTGCGCGATGCCGACAGCCACCGCCGCACCCCACAACCTGGCTCTGGCCCGGACGCCGAGACTGTCGCGGGGAGTCAGTTTCCAGCTGCCCCGGACCACGGTGGCGTCGAAGTCAACTGAGACCCCTCCCGATGTCTGGAATGCCAGCACGGCAACAGGCTCGGCCTGGCCTGTGACCTGGTGAAGGCGAAGCTCGTCGCCTTCACTAACCCAAATCCACTTCAGGTCAGGCCAACCTGGAGCCCAAGCCACTCCGCTGGCACCGTTGTCGACGTCGACAACAGTGAACGCACTCTGGGCGTTCACTGAACTCTGCAACACTTCGGCGACGAGGGCTTGATCAGGGCAGGCCAGAATGGCCCCGATGCAGGGGCCGGGACGATCGGCGGCAGCCAGGCCACTGGCATCAGCCATAGCCAGAGTCTCCAGCAACACGACCTTGGCCAGCGCACCGGCGCCCACTCCGCCAAGATGTTCGGGAACATCAAGTCCACCGAGCGGGAACGCATCGAGAACGGCTAGAACCGACTCGGGCCAGCGGCCAGCTGCCTCGGCCTCGCGCACGTTCGGCTCCAGCTCAGAGCGAGCCAGACGAACGGCGGCTGCCTGGAGTTCTTCGACCTCGGGCAAAAGTATGAAGTCACGCATGACAGACCGTCACTCCCCGTCGGTTCCACAGGGGCGGAACGTGGCAAGCTCTTGGTCAGGTCTGCCGATCGCAGCCATGAAATCGTTGACGACCTGTTCGGCGTTCATGACTAGAGGTCTAGCAGCTCCGTCGCTGTTCATTCTGTTCGCTCGAAACCTCGAACAACGCTGCGTCTGGAGCGTACGATCGGCTGGAAGAACCCCCGTTCCCTCGAAACCACCTGGTGGTTCGCTGTTAGACCGGCTGCGCTGGCTGAATCACACGACGCAGAACTCGTTGCCCTCTGGATCGGCCATAACCGTCCACGTGTGGGCCTCGGCAGTTCGCGACTCGATCTCAGCAGCTCTCCCTGGAGTGCTGAACTCGTGGCTGCATGACCGAACCGCCTGGTCGCTGGGTCACGGCGTGGTTTCCGGCACCTGCAGGTCATGAGCCTGTGTCCTTCTCACTGTCGCCCGCATCGTTACCCGCATCGGTAGCGCCGGTTCTGAACGCGAACTCGGTGATGGGAATCGGGATGTTCGCATCGACCGCGAGTCGCGACACGAGGGCGATGTCCTTGTGGCCAAACCGAGCCATCGTGCCGTCCTCGCCGTACAGGTGCGCGATGTCCCGCATCTGATCGATGT
>JBLINY010000220.1:0-4737 GCA_047638695.1 Acidimicrobiales bacterium
GGCTGCACCGCTGAGCACGCCGGGTACTACCTGACATGGCTCGTAGCGTTCTTCGGTCCAGCGACAGCGGTGACCGCCTTCGCTGGCACTCAGGTCAAGGACAAGGTGATCGGGGAACACCTTGACACTGTGGCGCCAGATGTCACTGTAGGTTGTGTGGAGTTTGCTAGCGGCGTCGTCGCTCGCCTTACGTGCAGCGTCTTGGCGCCGCACGACCATTCGCTTCGCGTCGTTGGCGATGGCGGACTTCTGGAGACGAAGGACTGTTGGGACTATCGGTCGCGAGTTACTAGCCGCCATTGGATGGACGTCAGGCGGAAGACCTTCCTCGGGCCGCGGCGACGCCACCGGCTTGCGGCCTCAGGTCATTTGAAGCCATCAACAGGCTCGGTCGCCGCCATGGACTATTGGCGCGGGGTGCTTGATCTCATGGAAGCGGTAGAACAAGGAACCGAGCCCAGACTCGGTACTGATGTCGCTCTTCACGTCAACGAACTCACGCTTGCCCTTGATACCGGGGGTTTCGGTCAGGGCCGTTACGAAACGACCACCACGATGAATCGGATCGAACCAATGTCTTGGGCGAGCTAGTGACGGCTAAGCCGCTCGGCTTTGGAATAATTGGCACCGGGCGAATGGCCACGGATTTCGCTCGAGAGTTGAAGCTCGTGGACGGAGCGAAGCTCCAAGCGGTCGTCTCAACGGAATTGGGGAAGGCGAAGTTGTTCACGCGCATGCACGGCGCAGGCAACGCATGTGGCGATTTAGACGAGCTGCTGGGGGATGCGAGCGTCGATGTTGTCTATGTCGCCTCACCGAACCATTTGCATGTTGAACATTCGCTCGCCGCCATTGCCAATGGCAAAGCGGTGCTTTGTGAGAAACCGATGTCCCTCGACGGTGCTGGCGCCCGCCTAGTTGCTGAGCGGGCACGAGCGGCCGGTGTGTTCTTTATGGAGGGGATATGGACACACTGTTTGCCAGCGTTCAAGGAGGCTCGTCGAGCCGTCGAGGATGGTCGAATCGGTCGCCCACGTCATCTTCATAGCGAGTTCGTCCTGCCGCTGAGGCGCGAACCGGGAGCGCTCGCCTTCGATCCTGAACTGGGTGGGGGAGCGCTTCTCGATCGAGGCGTCTACGCCATCGCGACCTCCCTAGCGCTGCTCGGTGGACCAGCAGTTGTGCAGGGCGCATCGCTGACAGGCCCGACCGGAACGGATGAGCTGGCTTCCATTCTGATGGTTTGTAACGATGCAGTGGCGACCATGACCGTTGGGTTCACTCACGTCGGGAGAAACTCGCTTCGACTATCCGGAACGGCCGGTTGGCTAGAAGTCGAGAGTCTTGTTCGCCCCTTGACAGTGACGATCAAAGCAGTGAATACAGGTCAGGTCGATCGGCGTCGCCGAATTCCTAGCTTTGATCTACGTCCCGGCCGAGCTCGCAGATGGCTGGGTCGGCTACCCACCGATCTTCTGACCTATTCCCTGACAAGCTCTGGCGTTGACACGAATCGCCATAGTTACTCCGGGATTGGCTACGCCTACGAGATCGAGGAGGTAGTGACCTGTATTCGTGATGACAAGGCAGAGAGTGATTTGGTGCCGATTGATCAGTCGGTGGCCGTTATGGAACTCATCGACGAGATTAAGTCACACGGCATCTCGAGACCTTTCTCATAGGGATTGAGTCTCATAGGGATTGAGTCTCATAGGGATTGAGTCTCACAGAGTTCGCGCGGTCGCGATCGACGATACGTCGCATCCTGACAGGGGCTCCCATTCGAGCACTGCGCTTGCTCGGCGATTCGAGTACTCCAATGGCTTGTGCCGGGCCGCCAGACGCGACAGCGAAAGTACCTCGGGCAACCGGGCCCGGACACTTGGTGTCGGGCGAGTGAGAAGATCCGCCGCCATCGCCACCGCATTTGCTGCACGAAACGAAACAGGGATCGACCGAGGGAGGTCGACACCAACTTGACGGAGCGCGTGTTCGTAACTTCGTTGGTCAGGGAGGGCTGAATCGATGATGTTCAGCTTGTGTCCGATGGCCTCGGGCGCGAGCGACGCGACGATTGCGTTGGCAGCACTTTGGACCGAGACGAGTTTTTGCCGCGAAGAAGGGCCGATCACCAAACCAAGTCCAAATCCGGTTGCCGCCATGCCACCGTCCCAGTGCCTGTCCGGGCCATAAACCGCTCCCAACCGCAAGATGGTCAAGTCTATATTTGCGGCACAGACGAGGGCTTCCTCTTGAAGCTTGCAGCGGGTGTACTGGTCTCGGAACCTAGGTTGGGGCTCGATGGGCGAATTCTCATCGATCGTGTCGCCGGCGCTCGGTGAACGGTAGTCATAGACCGAGAAAGAACTAACATGTATCAACCTTGTGACTCCAGATTTCTCCATGGCGCGAAGTAGTGCAGCAGTAGGCTGCTCGTCATCCTTATCGTGCCGCCCGCCGGCCAAGTTGATGACAGCGTCGCAACTGCTGAGATCTGCGCGGTAATCTTGAACATCACGAAGGTCGATCCGGTTCCACTCCCCCTCTTCCTGACCAGCCCGGCCAAGGGGTACAGCGACATGGTCGGTAGCCCCAAGTGTCGTTATGACTCGTCGTCCAATGAACCCTGATACTCCCGCAACGAATACTCTCACGAAACCTCCGCCAACGAGGAGGAGCGACCAACCCAATGAATGAACAGCGGCCCGCCGACGGCCAGATCATCGTGGCGTATGTGATGACGCACTACCCCCGTCACGCTCAGACCTTCCTCTATAACGAGGTCACCGCGGTGGCGTCCCCTCAGCTCACCATCATACCGATGGCTCTCAACAGGCCCGGTGATGAGGACCTCACGTCCCTTGCCGACCAGCAAGAGGCCGAACGCACGGTCTATATAAAGGGCACGAGTACTTGGGCGATCCTGGGGGCGCTGTGGCGGTGCATCGCTGCAGGACCGAGTCGGTTCATAAGAACGCTCTGCCACGCCCTTCGCCTTGGACCTCGAGACCCTAGATCGCTGCTGTGGTCGGTCTTTCACATGGTCGAGGCCGTCCTTGTGGCGGATCAGGCGGCCGATCGAGGCTGCCGGCATCTTCACGCCCAGTTCGGAGGCGTGACGGCGACCGTCGCGCTTCTCGCGAGCAGGCTTCACGGCGACCTGAGTTGGTCGTTCACCGTGCACGGCTACCACGAGTTCACCGAAGAGAAGAACATCGCACTTGAGGCAAAGGTCGCGGACGCAACCTTTGTCGTTGGTATTAGTGATCACACGCGATCACAACTGATGCGAGTCGCTGCGCCTGAGCATTGGCCGAAGATTCGAACCGTGCGGTGCGGAATCGATGTGGACACTCTGCCTTTCCGGGTTCGACCGGTTTCCGAAGACGGCATTCGCATCGTCACAGTCGGTCGACTCTCGGCTGAGAAGGGTCAGGTGGTTCTCGTCGACGCGCTCGCTGAACTCGTGAGGCGAGGCCTAGGCGATGCGCTGCGGCTGTCATTTGTCGGTGACGGTCCAAATCGAGCATCACTCGAACAGCGCGTGGCCGAGTTGGGGCTCGGCGACCTAGTTCACTTTGCTGGTGCAGTTCCGGCATCGGCGGTGCGAGCGTGGTTGGAGGAAGCGGATATCTTTTGCCTTCCGTCGTTCGCCGAGGGCATCCCCGTTTCGATCATGGAAGCGTTCGCTATCGGCGTTCCAGTTGTCGCGTCAGCTGTTGGAGGCATTCCTGAGCTGGTAGTTGACGGGGTGACGGGTCGTCTGGTCATGCCCGGCCGACCGACTGTTCTCGCAGATGCGATTGAGACACTCCTCGATGATGTGGAGCGATCCACAATGGCGGCTGCGGCTCGCAGTCTTGTCGAGCAACGGCATGATCTCGGCGACGTCTCACAGGAGATGCGCGATTTGCTCATCGCTACATAGCGAGGTCAGGCAGTCTTTTCGGCAGTCATGATCATCGAACGCCAGATTGGAGCGATGCGGCCGGCACCCTCAAAGTGGACCGAGGAGAAACCGTGTTCGTTCAACAGTCGCGAGAGGGTCGGTTGTGAGAAAAACTTGATGTGACCGCCGTCGTGGAGTGGCTCGAGATGAGCATCCCAGCCACCAGTCGCAGCAATCATTAGGTTTTTGAAATAGCCGTGGAATGGTGTCGTGATAATCAGCGGCTGTCCTGGGCGCAAGAGCTTTCCCGCGAATCGAGGCACCGCTGCAGGTTCGAAGAGATGTTCGATAACTTCCGCGCAAATGATCGCATCGAATTCGCCCAGATTGCTGGGCTCGTCGTACACCGACATCTCGATAAACTCACCGCCTGCTTCTCGGGCTAGCGCCGCCCCCTGTTGATCTGGTTCGATGCCCAGCACGTCGAAGCCGGCGCTGCTTAACGCACGGGTTAGTGAGCCGTTGCCACTGCCGAGGTCGAGGATTCGACTTGCCCCATACTTCTGCAGTTGTGAAATGACAGGCTCGAGTATGTCACCGTGATGGGCGCAGACGCCTGCACCTGTCCATCCAAAAACGTTTTCCACCAGCAATATCCCTCCGCACCGCTCGACCGAGCCGTCGAGCATACGTGAGACCTAGTGATACTTCCACATGCGTGAACGTACTAGTGTGCTGACACGGAATTTGGTGATGTATTTGGTGGTTTCGGGAATTTTGTAGTCTCGGAGGTGTTGGTGGACTCAAAGACACCAACGACGAGGAGCCCGGATGGCCAAGCGAGGAAG
>JBLINY010000221.1:0-4719 GCA_047638695.1 Acidimicrobiales bacterium
TGACGGCCGGATGGCCAGGTGACGGCCGGATGGCCAGGTGACGGCCGGATGGCCAGGTGACGGCCGGATGGCCAGGTGACGGCCGGATGGCCAGGTGACGGCCGGATGGCCAGGTGACGGCCGGATGGCCAGGTGACGGCCGGATGCTCAGGCGGCGGCCGACTGACGGGCGTCAGCCGTCAGTTCAATCGAGCGGAGCCGCTTGGCAATAGAGGGCGACGGGTGAACCGTCATCAGTTCGTCGACTTGGGCCTCTCGAGCGAAGTTCGAGAGGTAGCGGGCTACCAGGTCCGGCGTGCCAACCGCGGCGTAATGCATCATCTGCGCTATTTGGCCACCCTCAGGCGACGCCAGGATCTGATCGGCTTCATCATCGCTGAGCTCACGCGGCACGCTGAGAAACCGGGAAACTCGGCGACGAGCAACCTCGAGAAACTGCTGCTGGGCATCGTCGTCGGTGTCAGACGCTATGACGTTGACACCGGCGATGACATACGGCTCGGCCAGCTGTTCGGAAGGGCAGAAGTCGTTTCGGTATTTAGCAACGGCGTTCAGCAAATGGGTCGGGGCAAAGTGGGATGCGAAGGCGTACGGCAAACCCAACTGGGCGGCCAGCTGGGCACCGAAGAGCGACGACCCGAGAATGTACAGGGGCACGTTGGTTCCCGAACCAGGGATGGCATCGACACCGGTGACCCGGCTCTCGCCACTGAAATAGCCCTGAAGATCGAGCACATCCTGTGGAAACTGATCCGATGCCATGGGATCGACCCGCATCGCCCGCATCGTGGTGTGATCGCTACCTGGGGCCCGACCAAGACCGAGATCGATCCGGTTGGGGTGGAGCGTTGCCAGCGTGCCGAACTGCTCGGCGATCACGAGCGGCGAGTGGTTCGGGAGCATCACGCCGCCCGCCCCAAGGCGGATCGTCGACGTGTGGGCGGCCACATGTGCGATCAGCACGCTGGTGGCCGAGGAAGCGATGCTTGCCATGTTGTGATGCTCGGCATACCAAACGCGGTGGTAACCGGCCGCCTCGGCGCGCTGGGCCATGACAACGCTGTTTTCGAATGCGTCTGCCGGGGTTTCTCCAGGGCCGACGAACGCCAGATCGAGAATGGACAGCGTGGCCGGAGACTGGCTGTTTTCTTGTTCGCTCACCCTTGCAGCATGCCTCATCTGCAACAGATGAGGAGGATCAGCGCAGTTGCGTCGTTCCGGTGCCGACGCTGGTCGAGCCAATGACGGCTGCGGTGTGGCCGGTGGAGGCCAGCTTGGCCATCACCTCGTTGACCTTGTGACCATCAACGCCAAAAACGAGGCCGCCCGATGTTTGGGCGTCAGCCAACAGCACGGCGGTGAGATCGTCGACCTCGCCTTGGTCGAGACGCTCCCTCGCATGGTCGAGGTTGCGAACTGACCCACCGGGGATAAAGCCAGCCTCGGCCAACTCGCGCACACCCTCGATGAACAGCACGTCGGCCACCTGAAGCGTCACGTCGACGTTCGACTCGAGAGCAGCCCGACCGAGATGACCCAGAAGACCGAAGCCGGTGACATCGGTGGCCCCGGTGGCGCCGGCTCCCACTGCGATTCGGGATGCGTCGTTGTTGAGCCTGGTCATCTCGGCAACCGCAAGCTCAATCGGGGCATCCTCGCCTCGTTTGACCGCTGTGGAGATGACACCGATGCCGAGGGGTTTGGTGAGAATCAGCGTCTGCTCGGGACGAAGACCAGCATTCGTGAGCATCTTGTCAGGGTGCACTTCGCCTATCACGGCCAAGCCGAACTTTGGTTCGGGATCGTCGACGGTGTGGCCACCGGCGATCACAAAGCCGCCGTCGGAGGCAATAGACGATGCACCTTCCAATACGTCGCCCAGCAGATCGTTGCTGAGCTCCTCTGTGTTCCAACCAACCAAATTGATGGCGAGCAGCGGCCGGCCACCCATGGCGTAGACATCAGAAACCGAATTGGCGGCCGCGATACGGCCCCATGTTCGGGCGTCGTCGACGAGGGGCGTGATGAAATCGGCCGTGAACACCAGCGCACGGTCGTCGTCTAATTTCCAAACGGCTGCATCGTCGCCAGTCGAGGCATCAACGAGCAGTCGAGGATCGTTGTTTGGAGTCATTCGGCGCAGCACGTGCGCCAGTTCGCCAGGGGCGAGTTTGCACGCTCAACCAGCTCCGTGGCTGAACTCAGTCAGTCGTCGTGGCATGCTCACCTCACTCCCCTGTTCGACAATCTCTACAGAACCGTACCGTTGGTCACCGGAGGTTCCCATGACAACCATCGAGGTGTTCGACTTCATCGGGTCAAACGGTACGACCCTCAGCGGGCGGCTCCATACCCCCGCGGGACAGGCGCGGGGATCGGTGCTGCTCGCCCATTGCTTCACCTGTTCGAAGGACCTTCACACCATGACCCGGCTGGCCACCGGTCTAAGTGACGCCGGGTTCGCCGCGCTGCGCTTCGACTTCACCGGGCTCGGCGAGTCGGCTGGCGATTTCGCCGCCACAACAGTGAGCGCCAATATCACTGACCTCACCCGAGCGGCGGCGTCACTTATTCAAGTTGGCTACGGACCCTGTGCTCTGATCGGTCATTCGCTTGGAGGCGCGGCGTCGATCCTGGCCGCCCACCGGCTGAAGACCGTCGAGTCCTTGGTGACGTTGGCCGCACCGAGTTCCACGACCCACGTGCGCCATCTCTTCGCTGACAGCCTCGACGACCTAGCTACAGCTGGCAGAGCAACCGTCACCATCGCTGGCCGGAGCTTCGAGCTCGAGCAGTCCTTTGTTGATGACCTTGACGCTCACGATCCACTGGCAGCGGCAGCCGATCTGGGCCGACCCCATCTGGTCGTTCACGCCAAGGACGATGACGTCGTGCCGTTCGAGCACGGCGAAGCCTTGGCCGCTTCCGACCCCGAAACGAAACAACTCGTCGCGCTCGAGACGGGCGGCCATCTATTTGGGGCCCGACCCGCTGCGGAGTTGGTACTTGATGCTGTACTCGACTGGTTCGATCAGACCCTCACCTGACGGCGGCCAACACCTCGTCGATCGAGGTGGCCAGCTGCACGAGTTCGCGCCCGGGACGCGAATTTCCGGAATAATCGACGAAGGCGCGGTCGAGCGCCGTGAGGATGCCAGATCGCTCCCACCAGCCGGGCTCGTCGGGCGCGTCCATGAACACCATTGGGCTCGCAGACCCGAAGGTCTCGTAGGCGTTCTGTGCGCCGTCCTGGAAAACCTCCTGCATCGTGCCGGGCCCTCCCCGGCACGAAGACGATGCCGGCCGTTGCGATGGCCAGCAGACCAGCCTCCCGTTCGCTGTTCGAGAAGTACTTGGCGATATGAGTGGCAAATGGGTTGCTGGGCTCGTGGCCATAGAACCATGTCGGGACCGAGAGTGACACACGCGGTTTGTCGATCTGCTCAGCAACGGACACCGCGATCTTGATGAACGCGTCAGGGTCGGCGGCAAAACTCGGCACCGTGGCCAGCTGAGCTACCAGTTCGTCCACTTCTGACTGGGGTAAATCGGCGGTCGCGGCCCCGAAGTTGGCCGCCTCCATTGCGCCGGGACCGCCGCCCGTGGTGACGCAGTGCCCTGCGTTTGTCAGCGCACGGGCTACAGCAACGACATGACCAAAGGCGACCGATCCCCGGGCCATGGCGTGTCCGCCCATGAGGCCGACGAGGCGATGCCCTGCCCGGAACTGGTCGAGGGCGATGGTTATCCCGTGGTCGTGCAGCCGCTGGGCCAACGCATCGACGGGCGGGATAGCGGGACCGCCCGCGATCTGCGCCAATCGGTAGATCTGTTGGTCGACGCAGCCCTCGAATCCATCGTCGAGCCCCCTGTACAGATCAGCGCCGGTGTACAGCCGGGCCGGGGTGGGGTCGAAGGGAATGAATCCGAGATCAAGGCGAAGCCGATCGACCAGCTCATCGACCTCGTTGATCCACTCCGGTGCTGACCGGTCGGCCTCGTCAGCTGCGCTCATGGCGCCAACGGTAGGGGCAAGTCCAGCTCGACGGCTCATACACTGGGCAGCACTCACTACCTCTTCAGGAGAACCACCATGGCTTTGGCAGTCGGCGACGCAGCACCCGATTTCACCCTCAAGGATCAAGACGGCAACGAACACACCCTTTCCAGCTTCAAGGGCGACAAGCCCGTCGTCCTCGCCTTCGTCCCGTTCGCCTTCACCGGCGTTTGCGCCGGAGAGTTTTGCGAGCTCAGCGAAAACCTCGAGCAGTTCAACGCCGCTGGCGTTCAGCTCCTGGGCATCACCTGCGACCGTCAGTTCTCGCTGAAGGCATGGAGTGACAAAGAAGGATTCACCTTCCCCGTGCTCAGCGACGGCTGGCCACACGGCGCCACCGCTCAGGCCTACGAGTGCTTCAACGCCGACCTCGGCTGCGCCATGCGCCGCACCATCGTGATCGGCACCGACGGCAACATCGCCGAGATCTTCGAGAGTGGCGGCCTCGGCGAGGCTCGCAGCCTCGAGAGCTACACCGCAGCCATCAGCGCCCTCTAGGTTCTCCCTTTCGATTCCGCCAGGATCTAGTTCTGGCGACACAAACCGACTCTGGCACCGGGAAGCGACCCTTTACGGTCGTCTCCCGGTGCCAGATCTGGTTTTGGACAGATTTCGTTTTGGCCAGATTCGGCTCTGGCCAGATCTGCTCTCGGCAGAACTGC
>JBLINY010000222.1:0-4681 GCA_047638695.1 Acidimicrobiales bacterium
AGAATGAGCTCGTCGATCAGTCCAGCCTCGATGAAGTTGCGAACGGTGAGGCCACCGTCGACGTACACGTGCTCGACAAGTCGGGCCGACAGCACCTCGAGCAACTCGCGGGGGCCAAGGTCGGTTGCTTCAACCGTGTCTGACAGCGTGTCGGGGACTTCGACGGAACGGCTGGTCATCACGATCACCGGTGTGTCGCCGTACGGCCAGTCGACTTTCTGGTCGTCGACCATGCTCATCACCATGTCGAAGGTGTTGCGCCCCATGATGAGAGCATCGATCGATTCCATCAGCTCGCCGAAGCCCATGTCGGAGGGTTCGCCGTCAACCAGTGGCGGATCGAACACATCGAGGAAGTCGACCGATCCGTCGGGACGAGCGATATAGCCGTCGATCGATAGGCCGCAGTACACGGTTGCTTTCATCAGACTCCTACGTTGCGCACCGGAGGGGCCGGCGGTGTTGCGAACCAGAACCAGAAGCTTCCGAGGCCGGCGGCGATGCCGAGGCCGACGAAGGCGGGCCGGAAGCTGTCGGTTGTATCGGCAACGACACCGGCCACAATTGGACCCGTCGTCATGCCCAACATGATGATGAGGGCTGAGAAGCCCATGATCTTCCCGAAGTCGGTCGCACCGAAGTAGTCGGCCCGTAAGGCTTGTTGCAATGGGCCGCGAAGCCCCCAGGCGACGCCGTGCAGCACCACGAACACCCACACCAGCGGAGCAGTGGAGGCAGCGGCGAGGACGATTAGGCCGGCACCGTGGCCCAGCATGGCGATCGTGATAATGATCCGTTTGTCGAACTCGTCGCCCAGGTAACCACCAATCAGCTGGCCGACTCCCATCATCAACGGCACCGTTCCGACGACAAAGTTGCGGTGTAGCGAACCCAATGATGTTTCGTCGGTGAGGAACACGTCGAGGTGTGCCATGGAAGCGCCCACCACTAACAGGGCCGATGCGTGGCCGAATGAGATGAACCAAAAGGCCCGGGTTCGCATCGCTTCCCTGGCCGTGAAGTGCACGGTCGAGATCGTGGATTCACTGCGCTTGGTTGGCGCCGGTGCGTCGACGGGATCGAGGCCGTCAACAGTGAGGCCGACATCGGCGGGCCGCCGGTCGAAGATTTGCGCCATTGGGAGGATGGCAAGAGGGGTGATGATGGCGGCAATGAGGCTGGTGTTCCTCCAACCGACCGCGTCGATCGTCACACCGACGGCAAAAGCGAGAATCCCACCGAGGGCAAACCCCATCGAAGCGAGGGCCAGGGCCTTCGATCGATGGCGCTCGAACCAATGCACCAGGGTGACGGTGATGGTCAGAAACCCAGCCAAGCTCGAGCCGAGCGCGATCAGCAAGAACGATAGGTAGAACTGAACGACCGTCTGAATCTGACTGAACGCCAAGAATCCGAGGGCCATGAAGACGGCCCCGAGCCGCAGCACCCAACGCGATCCCCAGCGGTCAGTCATCCACCCTTGAAGCGGGCCAAGTAGACCGCTTTCCGCCCGGTTCATGGCAAAGGCACCGCCGAGCACACCCTTTGACCAGCCGAATTCGGTGCGCAGCTCGTCGGCGAAGAATGAGAACGCGTTGAACACCAAGCCGCTGTGGATCATCTGGATGACGAGTCCGGCTCGGGCGATCTTCCACCCTTGGAACCCGCGGGATCCGGCTGTTGCAGTCTTGGCCGACCCTGGCTTGGTGAGCATTCAGTAACATCTTGGCAACGGGATGATGAAGAACCCAATCGAGAGGTGTGGGCAATGATGAACCGCGAGTGGCTGGCCCTGCATAGTGAGGAAGTGATCGAGCCCGACCTCGAGATCGTCGACCCCCATCACCACATGTGGGACTACGAAACGGTCTATGGGGCGTACGAGCTTGATGACCTTCGCACCGATACCGATGCCGGCCACAACGTTGTCGAAACGGTGTTTATCGATTGCGGTGCCAACTACCGCACCGAGGGGCCCGTGCACCTTCAGCCCGTCGGCGAGACCGAGTACATCATTGGACGGGCCGAAGCCAGCGACTCCAGCCCCGGTGCTCGTATCAGCGCCATTGTGAGTCGGGCCGACCTGACGCTTGGCTCGGCCGTCGCCGAAGTTCTCGAGGCACACATCGAGGCTGGCCGAGGTCGATTTCGAGGCATTCGCAATGCCGGCGCCCGCACCGACGAGCCTTCGATTCCGAGCAGCCGGGCCCAGGCCCCGCTTGGTCTGTACACCCAGGAAGACTTCAAGCAGGGTGCCCGAACGCTGGCTTCGATGGGGCTGTCGTTCGAAGCTTGGCAATATCACACCCAGCTAAACGACGTCGTCGATCTTGCTCGTGCTGTGCCCGAACTTCCCATCATCGTGAATCATGTCGGTGGACCGTTGGGTGTGGGGTCCTATGCCGATCGTCGGGATGAAGTCTGGGCTGACACTCGGCGAGGGCTGGCCGCGCTGGCGGAGCTCGACAATGTTGTGCTGAAGGTCGGCGGTATCGGGATGACCCGTTACGGCGTTGGGTGGGAGAATGACGCAACGCCGCCATCGTCGGATGAGGTGCTCGGCGTGTGGGGCGACATGCTCTCGTTCTGTATTGAGACGTTCGGCCCGTCGCGCTGCATGTTCGAGTCGAACTACCCCGTCGACGGCGAGACCTGTAGTTATGTGGTGCTCTGGAACGCGTTCAAAAAAGTCTCGGCTGGGTACTCGACGTCGGAGCGGGCTGAACTGTTTGCCGGCACGGCCCGCCGTATCTACCGGCTCTGAGGCTCCGTCTCGGGTCCGAGGCCAACCGGCATCAGTTGCGATCGATGTAGGTCATAGGGCTGGCCCAGGCCTCGTCGCCCATGGCTCGGAATGTGCGCTTGGCGATGCGCCAGCCGTCGGCCTCGCGAACGACATTGTCGATATAGCGCCCATAGATCCAGGCGTTCGGTGTTTCCTGTTCGAACTGATCTTGGTTGAACTCGTGCCAGGCGTTGACGTAGGAGATGGTGTCGGCCGAGTCAGGTCCAGTGAAGGCCACTTCGATGTTCGATAGGTGGTGAGCCGAGCGCTTGTACAGGCGGTCGGTTCCTCCGGCGAAGAACTTGTGGGCCAGTCGCCGCCCCTCGAGGTTGTTGTAGTCGCCGCCGTAGTCGAGCACGCAGGTTTCGATGAACATGGCGGCAACGTCGGCCGGGCGGTTGTCGTCGATTGCTCGGCAGTAGGAGGTGAGGAGGTCGACGATGTCTTGACGGTCGCTCAGTTGTTCCGTGGTGTACGGCATGGGTTCTCCCGGCTTGCGTTTGGTTTGGGTTGCTTTAGTGTTGGCCAACGAGTGATTGGCTGACTAATGGTCTGGCTACTTCAGCGGTCTGGGTTGCTGAGGGGTTTGGGTTCTTTGGGCAGGCCCAGCACTCGCTCGCCGACAATGTTGCGCTGCACTTCATCGGTGCCGCCAGCGATGGCCATGCCTTGTGTGAACAGCGCTGACTTTAGGAAGTGTCCGCCGTCGGGCTGATCGTCGCGGCCAAGTTGGGTGGCCATCCCACCGCCGGCGAAGCCAAGATCGCGTAGTCGGCGACAGAGCTCGGCATTCTGGAACTTCACCGCCGAGGCGCTTACCTGGCGCACACCGTTCCAATCGAGCACTCGCCGTTCGATGACGGCTTGGGCTTTGGCCTGGCGCAGCAGAGCATCGGCCGGGCCCATAGCGTCGATCAACGCATGGGTTACCTCGTCCTTACGAGAGCCGGTGGCGTAGGAAAAACCTGACGCTGCGGTGCCGTGGAGTTGCTCCTGTTGCACCTGGCCGACCGACGCGTCGAGATCGACGGCGTTGATGACGTCGCCGCCACCGTCGTGGCCAACGGCATCCAGGTCGCGTTCGACCTGCAGCATGGTCATCGCCACTCGCCAGCCATCGTTGAGGTCGCCGATGAGGTCGGCCTTCTGGACCACAGCGTCGGTGAGAAACACTTCGTTGAACTCAGAGTCGCCGGTCATATCGCGTAGCGGTCGAATGTCGACACCGGCCTGTGCCATGTCGATGATGAAAAACGAGATGCCGGCATGCTTCGAGACTTCAGCATCGGTGCGGGCCATCAGGACAGCCCAGTCGGCCAGATGCCCACCGGAAGTCCATACCTTCTGACCGTTGACGATCCACTGGTCGCCATCTTGCTGGGCTGCAGTGCCGACTGCGGCCAGGTCCGAACCTGCTCCCGGTTCGGAGAATAGCTGGCACCACATCGTGCGGCCGTACGCAATGTCGGTGAGGTAACGGTCGAGTAGATCGTCGGGTCCGTGTTCGAACATCGTTGGTGCTACCAGGGTGACGCCGATGCCGTTGGACGGGCCGAAGGCCCCCACGTCGTCACGTGCCTGATCAGCGATGTGCGCGTCCCGGTGAGTGAGACCCTGACCGAATCGATTGCTCGGCCACCAAGGGAAACCCCAGCCGGAATCGGCCAGCAGCTTCCACCACTCTCCAACGGGCATGTCGGGGTCCCAGTTTGCCGTGTACCACCGGTGGGCATCGTTGTAGACAGTCATGCAAGCGGTCCGTTCTGTGTGTCTTGGCCGTCGATGTCAGCGTTGGGTCGTGCCTCGGCCAAGAGGCGCCTGGCCACGGCGTCGATCTCGTCGATGTCGCTGACCCCCGGGGCCGTTGGCCCCCGATGCCAGCCTTCGGCAATGGCG
>JBLINY010000223.1:0-4653 GCA_047638695.1 Acidimicrobiales bacterium
AACGTCGACTACTTGCGGGTTTCTTGGCATCCCGACACCTGTCCGGATGAGATGGCGGTGACGGGCACAAACGAACGTTGGCTCGGCCTCGAGCTGCGGTCGGTCGAGCAAGGCGGCGCCCTCGATGCTGAAGGTCGGGTCGAGTTCGTCGCTCGGTTTCGGTCCGGGACCAACGAGCGAGCCCTCCACGAGAACAGTCGGTTCGTCCGGTTGAAGGGCCATTGGGTCTACTACGACGGCGACCTCAAGTTCTGAGCCGGTTCTCTCCCCCCTCCTAGCCGCTTCTCTCTCTCTCTCTCTCTCTCTCTCTCTCTCTCCGCTTTTGTCAGCTCTTCTTGCCGAGTACGGGCCTGACCCAGACCATCGAGCGCACTAGGGTCGCAGCGTGACCGATACAAGCACCGATGTGACCGTTACCGGCGGCGTTTCCATGGCCCGACAGTTGGCCGAAGAAGGTGTCACACACATCTTCGGCATCCCGGGCGTGCAGCTCGACTACGCCACGAACGGTCTGTCGGCCTTCAAGGACCAGATCCAGTTCATCAACGCCCGCCACGAACATACGACGACCTATGCCGCCGACGGTTACGCCCGTAGCACCGGTCGGGTCGGTGTCGCGTTGGTTGTTCCCGGCCCCGGTGTGCTGAATGCGGGTGCCGGTCTGGTGACGGCGTTGGCCTGCTCATCAAAGGTGCTGCTGATCGCGGGCCAGATCCCCAGCCGCGGCATTGGCCAGGGCCTCGGTCTGTTGCACGAGATCCCGGGGCAATCCCAGCTACTCGAAACCCTTTGTCGGTCGTCGGTCCTCACTGCCGATGCCGGCGAGGTTGCGGGGGCATTGCATGGTGCTTTTGTGCAGCTCCAACGGGGCCCCGGGCCGGTCGCGGTCGAGATTCCGCCTGATGTTCTGTCCGGCCGTACCGAAGGCGCCGCCATTGGCACCGAGCCGGCCGGCACGCTTTCGCCCGGTAGTCCTGCCGATCTTGGAGCCGCAGCCGAGCGGCTGGCCGGTGCCCAGCGCCCAGTGATCTTTGTCGGCGGCGGCGGACGCGAAGCCGGTGCGTGGGAAGAACTGCCGGCGTTGGCCGAGGCGTTGGGCGCTCCCCTGGTGGCCAGCACCAACGGCAAGGGAGCATTTGACGATCGTCATCCGCTCGCCACCATGCCCCTGGCTCACCACGAGCTGCTGTGGCGGGCTGATGCTGTGTTGTTCGTTGGTTCCCGTACCGTCAGCGCTCGGGCCGGTTCGCTCAAGATCAATCCTGACGCCGTTCAGATTTCGTTGAACAACGACCCCGCCGCCTTCGGGCCACCTCGCAATTTCGACCACACAATCACTGGTGACGCTCGCACCGGAGTGGCGGCTCTGACCGAGATGATCGTCAGCCAATCGGGCCAGAGCGAGCGGGAATGCTGGGTCGAGGACCTCGATGAGCTTCGGGAGCGAGGCCAGGCTCGTTTGGCCCATCTCGAGCCCCAGATGTCGTACGCATCGGCATTGCGCGACGCCATGCCCGACGACACTTGCCTCGTCAACGAGCTGACCCAGGTTGGCTACGTGTCTCGGTATGCCTTCCCCGTCCATCATCCCCGCAGCTACATCGACCCTGGCTACCAGGGCACGCTCGGCTACGGCTACCCCACCGCAATCGGTGCCGCCGTAGGCAATCCCGATCGACCGGTCGTGTCGGTTACGGGCGACGGTGGCTTTGGCTACGGCATGTCGGAGATGGCAACGGTGATGAACTACGACATTCCGCTGGTGTGCGTGCTGTTCCGCGACAATGCCTTCGGCAACGTGCAGCGGATGCACAAGCAACAGTTCGATGGCGATCATCACGGCACTGAGCTGATGAATCCCGACATGATGATGCTGGCCAAGGCCTACGACATGGACGGCTACCAGGCCGAGAGCCCCGACGATCTTCGCACGATGCTCTCCACCGCCATCGAGGCTCGCAAGCCAGCCCTCATCGATGTCCCCATCGGCATCACGCCCGACCCCTGGGCCGAAGTCATGCGCCCCATCGAAGGCTGACCCCCCGCCCGCAAGGTTGCACCCTCCGCAAAGCTGGGCGTCCGCAAGGCTGACGGCCCAGCTTGGCTGTCCCAGCCCCCGATCTTCACCGTCTGGCTGCTCCAGCCCCCGCAAGCGGGGGCCTGAGCAGCCAGATTCGCGAAAGCGGTGGTTCAGGCAGCCAAGTGTCCGAGCAGCCGAGTGGTTCAGGCAGCCGAGGGTTTGCGGCCGGTCGTGCGGGTGAGGGTGCCGGTGACGAAGTCGACGTTTTCGACGTCGATGAAGCCGGCGGTCTCGAAGTAGCGGACGCACTCCGTTACCGAATGGGTGCGCCCGCCGCTGCCATAGTTGATCTCCGCCATTCCCCACATGGCGGCGTCGACGGGGCCGATGCCGTCGGCATGCAAGGTCTCGCCAATCAGGTGCATCTCCCCGCTCGGCTCGAGTGCGTCGAAGGTCTTCTGCACCACTTTTTGGATGTTGGCGGCGTTGTAGATCGGCAGGTTCGACGCCATGACGGCCACATCGCAGCCAGTGGGCAGATCATCGTTGATGAAGTCGCCGCCATGGGTGGTCACCTTGTCGGCCACCTCGTTCTGTTCGATGTACTCCTGGGTCACCACCGTGACCGGCGGAAGGTCGAAGACCACGGCTTCGAGACCATCGAAGGTCTGCACCGCATTAATCGAATAGGCACCCGAGCCGCCCCCGAGGTCCATCATCCTCTTGCGCCCGGTCAGATCGACCAGGCGACAGAACCGGCGACCCGCACCCATGCCAATGCTGTAGGTGGCCGAGTGATATTTGCGGGCCCGCTCGACGGTGAGATTGTCGTATAAACCCAGTTCGCTGGGAGGGTTGAGATCGAGCAGTTTCGGCGTAAGAGCGAACCAGTCCTTCACCTCGTGGCGAGTGAACGTCATCCAGGGGCCGGCGTAACGGGCGCTCCCCTTCACCATGAATTTCTCGCAGTCGGCCGCGTTCACGATGTGACCGGCGTCGTTCTTCTCCAGCAACCCCATGGCGAGCAAGACAACCACCAAACGCTCGGCGTTCAGCTCACTGGTGCCCATAGCTGCAGCGAGGCTCGGAATGTCGCCTGCACCACCTGAGACATGGGTGAACACCTCGAGGTCGATGGCGGCATAGAAAACCGCCGATTCGTTGTAGGCCCTAGCCAATCCTTGCAGCCGGGTCGTGTCGACTTTTGGTTCACTCATCAGAATCTCCTCGTTGCATCCGGTGCCGTTTCGTGGAAGGCAACGGCTAGTTGAACCCAGCCTTGCGCCCGCCGTAGGTGGCCCACTGGCCGGTCCCGCTGGTAACGCCGCCATCGACCGGCAGGGCAACGCCGGTGATGAATGATGCGGCGGGTGAGGCAAGGAAGGCAATAGCGGCACCAACTTCGGCCGGATCACCGAAGCGTTGCAGAGGAACCCTGGCGGCCATCGACTGTTCGATTGGAAGCCCGGTAGTGGCCTCGGTCATGCCGGTGCGCGTCGGGCCTGGACAGACCGCGTTGACCCGAATGCCCAGGTGGGCGACATCCAGGGCCGCAGCGCGAGCCATGTTGACAACGGCGCCCTTGGACGCGTTGTAGGCGAACAGGCCAGAGTCGCCGTGCAAGCCCGACACCGAGCCGGTGACGACGATCGATCCACCATCGCCCATCTTTGGAATGGCCGCCTTCATGCCGAGTGCCACGGCCCGAACGTTCACGTCCATCACCCGATCGAAGTCGTCCATGGTCCCTCGGTTGATGTCGCCCGACACCAGGATTCCTGCGTTGAGGGCCACCGCGTCGAGCCGGCCGTGAGCCTCGATCGCGGTGTCGACCATCGCTGCGTTGGTTGCTTCGTCGGTGACACTGCCTGGCAAGAGGATCACGCCATCGAGCGAGCTCGCCCACTCGAGACTGGCATCGGTTAGGTCGACGGCGATGACCTTCGCCCCTTCATCGGCCAACAGCTGCACCGTGGCGCGGCCGATGCCCGACCCCGCTCCGGTGACGATCACGACTCGATCTTTGTTACTCATTGGGTTCCTTCTTGACTCACGAATTCCTGGGGATGGACGGGCCGCGTTGGATCGGCAGCATTCTGACGGGGCTGATCAGGCGGGCTTTTTGGCGACCAGGTAGTGGTTGCCGCGGTCGGCTTTGATGCCGGTGACCTCGATGTCAACGAATCCAGTAGCCGTGAGTTTCTCGACGGCCAGCTGCTCACCCCACGCGGTGCCGAGGCCTTCGCCGCCATAGGCAAGCGAGACCGTCATGCAGTGCATCGTCGAGATCGAATAGAGCAGTGGCGCCATTGGAAGATCGAGATTCTCGTGCAGGTGGCTTGACGCCTTCGGTTCGACGCACAGGTAGGTGCCGCCCGGCCGAAGCGCGGCGAAGATGCCGGCCAGCATCTTGTCGGGATGTGCCTGGTCGTGCACCGCATCGAAACTGGTGATGAGGTCGAAACGGGCCGGCTCGTCGAGGGCCGCGGCATCACGGGAAACAAAAGTGATGTTCTTGTTGCCCTTCTCGGTGGCCTCGGACCTGCCTCGTTCGAGCGCTGCGTCGGCGATGTCGAAGCCCTCGAAGACCGAGGTTGGAAATGCCTCGGCCAGCATGTTCAAGGCTCGCCCGC
>JBLINY010000224.1:0-4536 GCA_047638695.1 Acidimicrobiales bacterium
TTGGCTCGACGTCGGCGGTGTAGATGGCGCCCATCTCGGTGTCGGGCATGAGCATCATGATCACGTCGGCTTCTTTGACCGCGTCGGCGACGGAAAGAACCCGGAGACCGGCCTCTTCAGCCTTCGCTTTCGAGGACGAACCCTCGCGAAGGCCGATGCGGACATCGATGCCCGACTCTTTGAGGTTCAACGCATGGGCGTGACCCTGCGAGCCATACCCGAGCACGGCCACCTTGCGGTTTGCGATGAGGGAACGGTCGGCGTCGGCTTCGTAGTAGATATTGGCCACGGGTTACTCCTGTTGAGATTGAGGTCTGGAAGGCTAGCGAGCAGGGTTCGAAACTCAGCCACCGGCCCGCACACGCGGGACGTCTCGGCCGATTTTGGGCAGAGCGATACGGCCCGAGCGTTGGAGATCGACGATGTCGTAGTCGGCCAAGAGAGCCTCGAAATCGTCGAGCTTCTGAGGACCGCCGTCGAGGCTGACCGTGAGATAGCCGGGGGCCACCGCCAGGATCTTGCCCTCGAAAATGTCGACGATCTCAACGATCTGGCTGCGGCGCTCCTGCTCGACGGCCACGGTGATGAGCATCAGCTCGCGTTCGACCGAATCGGCCGGTGCCAGCTCGACGATCTCGACAACGTTGATCAACTTGAACAGCTGCTTGACGATTTGCTCGAGCGGCGACGACTCGACATCGACCACGATGGTGATACGACTGAAGCGATCGTTGCTCGTTGGGGCCACAGCCAACGACACGATGTTGTAGCCGCGGCGGGCAAAAAGGTCGGCCACTCGAGCCAGAACACCGGCTTTGTTCTCGACCAGCACCGCAAGCGTGTGGCTAGAAAGGTCTCCAGGTCGGCTGGTCATGCTGTTGGCTCCTCCGCGGACTCGGCGTGAATCGGCAGGTTCTGCGCTGTCAACGCGTCGTTCTGACTTGGGTCGACCATGACATCATCGTTTGAACCACCGGCGGCCACCATCGGAAACACCTTCTCGTTGCTGTGGCAGCGGAACTCGACCACCACGGGTCGGTCGTTTATGGCGTTGGCCTTGGCGATGACCTCATCGACCTCGTCGGGGTCTTCGACGCGGAAGGCTGCGCATCCCATGGACTCAGCCCACATGACGTAGTTGGGCATGTCGTGGCTGAGATACACCTCCGAGTAGCGCTCGTCATAGAAGAGCTCCTGCCACTGACGAACCATGCCGAGGTAGGCGTTGTTCATCAGCGCCACTTTGATCGGGATCTTGTTGACCGACGCCGTCACAAGCTCCTGGGCCGTCATCTGGAAACAGCCGTCTCCGTCGACCGCCCACACGGTGCGATCGGGAAAGGCGACCTGAGCTCCGATCGCGGCCGGTATCGAGAAGCCCATCGTGCCCAAACCTCCAGAGTTGACCCAGGTGTAGGGGGTGTCGAAGGTCCAGTACTGACTGGCCCACATCTGATGCTGACCGACGCCGGAGGCAACGATGGTGTCGCGGGGAGAACCATCCCGCAGGCGTTCCAGAACGAACTGGGGCTTCAGGAGCTCACCCGGCTCAGACTGTTCGTAGGTGAGTGGGAACTTCTCCTGCCAACCAGATAACTGCTGACGCCAGGCGGTGTGATCGGCCATCGAGACGGCATCCGAGCCGACCTCGAGGGCCTTGATCTGAGTGAGCATCTCGTCCATGACCACGCTGCAATCGCCGACGATCGCCACGTCGGGCTGGCGCACCTTGCCGTGCTCGGCTGGGTCGATGTCGACGTGGATGATCTTGGCGTTCTGAGCGAACGCCCCAACCTTGCCCGTGACTCGATCATCGAACCGACTACCCATAGCAATAAGCAGATCGCTCTGCTGCATGGCGGTAACGGCGGTGTAGTTGCCGTGCATACCGGGCATTCCAAGGCAGAGTTCGTGGCTGTCGGGGAAGGCCCCGCGCGCCATCAAGGTGGTGACAACGGGGATGTCGCAATGTTCGGCCAGCGCCAGCAACGCCTCGGCACCCCGGGATTTGAGAACGCCACCGCCCACGTAAAGCAGCGGGGTCTGAGCGGCCATCATGAGTCGGGCTGCGTCGACGACCGCTTCCACATCAAGGTCGATGGTGGGGTTGTAGCCAGGGAGATCGACCGAATCTGGATACTCGAAGTCGAAGTACGCTTCGGGGTTCCCAGCGTCAACGATGTTCTTTGGAATATCGACCAAGACCGGGCCAGGACGTCCGGTGGTCGCGATATGGAACGCATCCTTGATCGCTTGGGGGATGTCCTCGGCCCGCGTGACCAGGATGTTGTGTTTGGTCACCGACCGGGTGATGCCGGTGGTGTCAACCTCCTGGAAGGCATCGGTACCGATTGAAGCAAGGCCAACCTGCCCGGTGACACAGACCAGGGGCACCGAGTCCAGATAGGCATCGGCCAGTGGAGTGACGATGTTGGTGGCGGCCGGTCCACTGGTGACCATGCAGACGCCAGGCTTACCGCTGGCGTGGGCGTAACCCTCGGCCATGTGCCCCGCCCCCTGCTCGTGTCGAGCAAGTATGTGGCGGATCTTCGAGCCGAGGATTGGGTCGTAAACCGGAAGGATGGCTCCCCCCGGGTAGCCGAAGATGACTTCGGTGCCCTCCATTTCGAGGCTCTTGATCAGGGCTTCTCCCCCGTTCAATCTCATGATCTCTCGCTTCCTTTCATCGCTGAGTCGTTTCGACGCAGAGATGGGCAAAATCCAAAAAGCCTTCCCGGTTGGGAAGGCTTCAAGCGCACACTGAATATGTCCCAGCGTGCGCTACGTGATTACTACTACCAAGATGATTGTGGGTAGATAGCTCATTGCTTCGTAGTCAACCAGCGTCATCCCGGACATGCAACCTCTCTCGATCGGTGAGCGCGCGATTCCACCAATCGCCGTACCAACCGGCGCCCCACGTAGCAGTCGCTCCATGCAGAAACACGCTTGCCAATACCGTGAGACTGATGATGGCAAAAAGGTCGTCGGCGCCGGAGAGCTTTTCTTCGACCAAGACCAATCCGAACAGGATCGAGGCCAAACCTCGTGGCCCGAACCATCCAACAAACGCGACCGTACGCCAGTTGGGGCGCCCCGGCGCCAGGGCAATGAGAACCGGTAGTACCCGCCCGATCGTGAGCGAGCCGAGGACGCACACAACAACCACGAGCGAGATGGCCGCGAAGGCAGGACGAACAAAAATGTTCCCGAACACGAAGAACATAACGAGCGATAGAAGCCGACCTGTGTCTTCGGCATACTCGTCGAGCATCACCGCCGTGTTGCCGATCGCTCCGAACGAAAGCCCGGCGACGAAGGCCGCGATAAATCCATTGGCTCCCACGGCCACGGCACCGCTGAGGGCCAGAAGCGCAAGGCCGAGGGTGGCCAGCTGAGCGAAAATTCCTTCGATCCAATTGGCTCGAAGACTGTGACGAAGCAACCACCCGCCGCCGAGACCAACGGCCAATCCGACCAACAGTCCGCCGCCGACCTGCCGCAGAACAAAGGTGATCCAGAAGCCGGCGGCCGCGTCCTCGCCCGAGGCCAGAGCAGCAAAGAGGAGCACCGCTGGCAAGGCCACGCCATCATTCAGACCGGACTCAACATTGAGACCCTGTCGAATCGGGGCCGGCACCCGCTCGTCTTCGATCACCGCTTGGCCCAGTGCCGCGTCAGTCGGGGCCAAGATGGCAGCGATCAACGCCGCCTCCCAGATCGAGAGCGATGGCAGCAGCAAAGCGATGCCGACCGCGCCGAGAGCAATTGACAGCGGAAGTCCAATGGCGAGTAATCGGATCGGCAGCAGAGCCTCCCGCCGAAGCCTCATGGTGTCCAGACGAACCGCGTCGCTGAACAAGAGAACAGCCAGTGCCACCTCGCCAAGCAGGGCGACGCCCTCCTCCTCGATTCGGAGGTCGATGAAGTCCGTCGCATCGGTCAGAACACCGAAAGTAACGAAGACCATGGGCATGGTTAAGGGCCAAGCTTCGGTGCGCCTGCTGACAAGGCTGTAGCCAATCAGGCCAGCCAGGAAGATACAAACCTCTACTGCAGACACGGCGTCGCCTAGATGAGTAGGGCGTCGGTGATGATCTCGACCAATGCCGGGCCCGGGTGAGCGATGGCCTCAGCCAGCGCAGCATCGAGATCAGCGGCCGCCTCCACCCGCACGGCCCGAACACCACAGAGGTTGGCAAAGGCGGCAAAGTCAGGATTATGCAAGCTGGTTTGCCACACATCGAGCTCGGCCGACCGTTGCTCCTTACTGATCTTGCCGAGCTCACCGTTTGTCATCAGCACGTGGGTGATGTCCATGTTGTATTTGGCAGCCGTCGTCAGCTCCATTGCGTACTGCCCAAACCCGCCGTCGCCCGAGACACTCACCACCTTGCGTGGCCCAGGGCTCTCTGGCCGAGAGCTTTGCGGACTGGTCACTGCGGCCCACGCACCCATCGCAGCGGGGAGCGAAAATCCGATCGACCCGAGATAGCCAGACATCAAGACGTCCTGCGCGACCACTTCGAAGTAGCG
>JBLINY010000225.1:0-4483 GCA_047638695.1 Acidimicrobiales bacterium
CCCGGTCCTCGACAACGTCCGGCGAACCCGGAGTCCGCAGCGGCTCCCACTTGGTAAGCCATGCAGCGTTCCGGCGCCGCACCTCACGCCACTGTTCGAAGTCATCGACCACCAAAGGTCGGAGCACAAGACGACGACCAATGAGGGTGGCAGGCAAGACCGAGATGATAACCACTGAACCGGGGTCGGGCGGGCCCGGGCCGAAGGAGATCGCTGAGGAAGAGAACCAACGATCGCCTTAAGTATCAAGGGCAACGAGCGCGACCCCATCGAGGATGTCAAACTCCGACACGGCGATCTGCTCTATGGACAGATGTCGCATGACTTCGACCAGGATGGCAGCACCGCCGACGATCAGGTCCACCCGGTCGGGCGCCAGTCCGGGATTGTGGACCCGATCGTCCCGGCCCTCGGTCGCGAGCGTGCGAAAGACATCCTCGACGGCGTCTCGATCGAGAACGAACTGATGAATCTGTGCGCTGTCGTAGTCGATGAGACCAAGTTCGACTGCTGCAATGGTGGTGATCGTCCCGCCAACACCGATGATCGGCCCCGATGCAATGGCGCCGTCTAGATCGTCGAGCGTCCGTCGGGCGTCATCGAGGTGCAGCTGGATCACCGAGAGAGCGGCCGACAACTCCTCCGGCCGAGGCGGATCGTTTTCGAAATAGGTGGCGGTGACGCTACTGGCCCCGATATCGGCCGAATGTGTACCCAGGTGCTCGCCGCTGACCGTCCCGATCGATACTTCGGTTGACCCTCCACCGATGTCGAGCAGAACCGTCCGCTGCGTCGGATAGTTCTGGGGTCCGAGTCCGGCAACGGCGCCGCTGAAGGCGAGCCGGCCTTCGACCTCTCCGGTGAGCAGCTCGGTGTCGACGCCGAGGACATCGTGCACGACACCAAAGAGCTGTTCTCGGTTCGCAGCGTCACGGGCCGCCGAGGTGGCAATGGTTCGAATCGACGTGATGTTCTGGGCGTCAATCTGCCCCTTGAACAACTCCAGGGCCGATCGCACGCGCTCGAGCGCGGCCTCAGAGATCACGCCGGTTGTCGCTAGACCTTCGCCCATATGAGTGACGAGTGGCGCAGGACGTAGCCGCTGACCACCGGCCATCATCAAGAGTCGAGTGCTGATCGTTCCAAGGTCGATAACGGCGACGCTGCTCATTGGGCCACATCACTGTTTTCGACGTCAGTCATCTCGTCCCACTTCGAAGCTATACCGGGTTCGGAGGGATCGAAGGCAGCTCCGACCTCGACCAGCCGAGCCTCGACCCACTCCCCCACGACATCATGAGCCCCGGCCAAGTGATTGGCGTAGTGGGCGTGCAAACATTTGACTCCTGTGCGGGTGCCGCCCACGCCACCCGATGGTGCAGGCCCTGTGTGTCCCTCGGGCAGCAGTTCGGTGCGGGCGTGCTCGTAGGCGGCATGGGTCGCAGCCAACGCAACCGGGTCGACGTCGGCCTCTGCTCGCTTGACACCCTTTTCCGACTCAAGTCGTCCAATCCACCGATTGAGGGCGCGATCGGCCAACCAGTACCTCGTCGGCATTGGCCGGCCGGACTCGAAGAGAGGACCGTTTTCGAGAACTACCGGGCTGCCGTCGTGTCGGCGAACAACCACCTCGAAGGTGCCCATGGGCTCGCGACCAATGAGGCGAGCGACAAGCTCATGATCGGTTGGAGGACTACCCATAGCGGGATGACCCAGTCAGTCGGAAGTGCGACCCCGGAGCAACCAGCGCAGCAGCAGCAACGCCACAAGACCGACGACGACCGGGACGGCCTTCTTGGTGATGGAGTCGGGAGCGACCGAGAGAATGTCGACGGGCTCGGGCTCGGGCGAATCGATCTTTCGCACCGTTGGCTCTGTCGTTACAGCCGCAGCGGATGTGTCCGCGCCGGAGGCGGCATCGGACTCGTTCGATGGTGCCGCCGCGGGGGCGGCAGCAACCGTTTCCGCCGTTGGTCCGGTGCCTTCAGCCAACTTGTCACGCAAGTTGTCGATGAATTGGCCAAGAATCTTCTTCGAGACGTCCTCGATAGCACCGCGGCCAAAGCTGGCAATCTTGCCGCTGAGGCTGAGATCGGTGTTGATGCTCACTGTGGTTGCGTTGTCACCAGAAGGTGTCATCACCGCGGTCACCATCGCGTTGGCGTTGCCCTGTCGAGGGTCGCGCCCTTCCGCCTTGAGTCGAGCTGTCTTCGTCGTCGCATCCTGCTCGACGAAGCTGGCTTTGCCTTTATAGGCAGCGGTGATGGGCCCGACCTTGATCTTCACTTGGCCTCGGTACTCGTCACCTTCAATCTCGGTGAGCTGGGCGCCAGGCATACAGGGGGCGATGAATTCAAGATCGTTGAGAATTTCCCACGTCTCTTCGATCGGGCGATCGATTACAAATTCGTTGCTCAGCTCCATCGTGCCAAATCCTCTGCGGTGTCGATGTCGAACGGATTACCTGTGCAAGCTATCTCCGAAACCAAGTCGGGCCGCGCTGCGAACAGGGTTCGGGCCCCTTCATCGCCTGTAAGGGGCAGATGCTGCCATACCGACCGATGAAACTTCACCGGCGGGCGCCGTTCGCCGTCGAAAGCTGCGGTCACGATGGGTCCGGCGGATGCGCCGACCGATCGCCACGCCGAAGTCGGCACCATCGGTTGATCCCCAAGGCCGACCACCATTGCTTCGAGATCGTCCTTCTCAGCTTGCCGCTTCGCCGCCTGCAGTGTGTGAGCCTGCCCGTCGGCCCAATCGGTTGCGTGGATGACGAGCACCCCATCGGGGGTAACGGCTGACAGGTCGACCGAGCCGGTCACGAGGTAGACCTCGTCGAAACCCGCTGCCACGACCGCGTCGAGCACCCATGAGACGACGGGTCGACCTCGAAAGGGCGCCAATAGCTTATGGGTAGGGCCATCGAATCTGGTGCCCCCGCCGGCGGCCAGGACAACGCCGGCGACACCGCGTCGTGTCGTGTTCTTGGGTGCCATAGCCAAGAGGCTACGGCTTCAGCTCGGCGAGGCGATCAGCCGGCCTCGATGAGGTATCGATCCCGAAGCAACTCGACGAACGCCGTCGGGGTGACCGCTCCAGAAAGCCATGTTCCCTGACCCAAGACGCAACCCAACTCCACAACTTGGTCGCGCAGAAGTTCGTCGTCAACACCGGCGGCACTAACTCGCAACCCTGCGGTCTGAGCCAACGTGATCAGCGAACTAACAAGAGCTCGACTTGAGAGCCGATTGGAGAGATCCGAGATGAGCGCAAGGTCGATCTTGACCGCATCAATGGCAAAGCGCGGGAGACGATCGAGGTTGGTGTAGTCCGAGCCGAAGCGATCGAGTGTGACCGGCAAGCCCATCGCCCGGTACGTATCGAATACCTCGCGCAATATCGTTCCGTCACTCCGCAGCGTTGACTCTGGAATCTCGACCCGAAAGTTGACCGGGCGCCGATCGGAACGAGTGAGTTCTGTTGTGATGATCTGGCGCGAGCGTGGTGACAGGAACATCTCGGTCGTCAGGTTGAACGCCATCTCGAGGTCTTGCACCGGAAGGCCAGCTGCGACCCAGTCGGCGAACTGTCGGATCGAGGCATTGATGACCCATTCGTCGATCTGGCTGGCAAAGCCGGCGGAGACCGCCAGTGGCAGGAACTCAGCCGGGGCCAAAAGTCCGCGCTCGGGGTGATCCCAGCGAACCGTCGCTTCCATACCCCGAAGCGCGCCGGTGCGTAGATCACCGATCGGCCAGAGAAGCAGCTGCAGCTCGTCGTTGGCAACGGCTTCGCGCAGAGCACCAACGATCGACATCTTTTCATCGACTTCATCGAGGACCTCGTCGGTCACCCGGACGGCTCGTCCCTTACCGAGCGCCTTGGCTCGATACATGGCGATGTCCGCTTCCTTGATGAGTCGTTCCGACGAGCGCTCATCGTTTGCCGAAGACACACCAATCGAGGCCGAGATGGAACACTCGTCGTCGGTAACGATGAACGGCAGCTCGAGGGCTGACACGATCCGTTCAGCCATCCGCTCGGCGTCCATGAGACCAAGGCCGCGCAGCACGACGACAAACTCGTCGCCGCCTAGTCGGGCGACGAAGTCGGTCGGGCGAAGTACGCCGCGGAGCCGATCCGACACCCGCACAAGCAGCTCGTCGCCGGCACCGTGTCCAAGTCGGTCATTGACCTGCTTGAATCCGTCGAGATCGACGAACAACACGCTCACTAAATCTTCGGACTCGACGAGAAGACGGTCGAGCTCGGCGATCAACTGTTGCCGGTTGGGAAGCCCGGTGAGACTGTCGTGGGTGGCCTGATATGCCAGTTGCGCTTCCACTCGCTCGCGTCGGGCAATGTCCTGCGCCAGCGCTTCGGCCATGTCGTCAAAGGCCATCGACAGACGACCCAACTCATCGAGCCGGTCATCGCCCGTTCGCACGGTCAGATCACCGTCAGCCACGGCCTCAGCCAGAGC
>JBLINY010000226.1:0-4454 GCA_047638695.1 Acidimicrobiales bacterium
TCCGAATGAACCATCGGCCCGGTTCGATTCTGGCGTCGAGAGTGGTTCGGTCGTCAGCGTCGACTTCGATCCCATGCTGGCCAAAGTTGTCGTGCATGCCCCGACCCGAACCGAGGCGGCTCAGCGTCTGGCCTTGGTTCTCGAGCGCATGGTGATCGCCGGCGTGGTTACCAATCGCGACTTCCTGGTGTCGACTCTGCGATCAGCTGAGTTCCTCGCTGGAGACACCCACACGGACTTCATAACCAAGGTGGCCCCTGCCACCCGATTCGCGCCAAGCAACGAGCAGATGACTCAAGCCCTAGCCGTGGCCGTGCTGTGTCGCCAAGCCCACAATCGAGCCGAGGCCCCACAGCTGTCCTTCATGCGATCCGGCTATCGAAACTCGATAATGCCACCCCAAGAAATTCGATTCGCATCGGACGAGCGCGAGCTACCGGTCGCCTACCGTTCGCTCCGCGACGGTGACTTTGACATCTGGGTAAACGATGTCCCCACCGACCGCGCCATCCCGGTGCGGGCCAGGCTTGTCGATTGTCGGGGAACCCAGATCGTGGCCGAAATCGACGGGTTGCGATCGACGTACGATGTCATCCGGTCCGGAGTCGGTCATGCCAACATCCAGTGGCTTGTTCAAGGGCCGTGGGGTGCTATCGAGGTCACGGAACTTCCGCGATTCCCCGAGATCGGCCGCGAGGGTGTGGCCGGCGGCCAAGTGGCACCGATGCCCGGTGCCATTCGAGTGGTGGCGGTCGCAGTCGGCGACCTCGTTCGCCCGGGCCAAACGTTGGTGGTCATGGAGGCAATGAAGATGGAACACACCATCGCCGCCCCCACCGCCGCCGTCGTGAGCGAGGTTCGGTGTGAGGTCGGTGACCAGGTCGACAACGGGCAAGTTCTCATCGTTCTACAAGAAAGCGACAATTAATGGATCTCCAGCTACAGGGCAAGAACGTTCTCGTCACGGGGGCCGGACAAGGTTTGGGGCGATTCATCGGGATGGCGTTCGCTGAGGAAGGCGCCAATGTCGCCTTCCACTACAACTCGTCTGGCGAGGGGGCCGAAGAGGCGGCACAAGAGGCCACAGCCCTTGGTGTGAAATCGATTGCCATTGGCGCCGACCTCACCGACGCTGCGGCTGTGCCTGCCGCCATCGAACGTGTCGAGCGTGACCTGGGTCCCCTTGACGTGCTGGTCAACAACGCAGCCGCAACCCAAAGCAAGCCATTCCTCGAGACCACCGAAGAAGACTGGGCCCCACAAGTCGATGTCACCGTCAGCGGCACCATTCGCATGGCTCATGCCGTCGTCGGCCGAATGGTCGAGCGCGGCAGCGGCTCGATCGTGAGCCTCATGGGCGACTCAGGCCGAGTGGGTGAGAGCCGACTCCTCGTGACGGCCACGACACGCGCCACCACCATGGCGCTGTCCAAGTCGATCGCCAAGGAATTCGGCCGAAACGGCATCCGCGCCAACACGGTGTCGATCGCATTGGTCCAGACCGACAACATCGACGACCACACGGGACACGCCGACGACGAGCGAATGAAGAAGATCCTGAGCATGTATCCGCTGCGCCGTCTCGGACGGCCACAGGACGTCACACCAACCGTGCTGCTCTTGGCCTCCCCCTTGTCCGGTTGGACCACGGGCCAAACGCTGTCGGTCAACGGCGGCTATTCGATGGTCTGATGTCGACTCGATGACCGTCGGCACCACCGTCACCCGCAAAGAAGACCACCGTTTGCTCACCGGCCGAGGTCGGTTCGTCTCCGACCTGCAAATGCCGCGGATGAAACACGTCGCCTTCGCCCGCAGCATTCTCGCCCACGCCGCCATCGCCTCCGTCGAGACGACCCATGCCCTCGGCATCCCGGGCGTACGGGCCGTGTTCACTGGCAACGACATTCCTCTGACTCTTCGAGCCCAGTCGGCCCTACCCACCTACGTTGAAACCGCTCAGCCAGCGCTGGCCCATGACAAGGTGCGCTTCGTTGGCGAGGCCGTCGCTGCCGTGATCGCCGACAGCCGCCACGTGGCCGAAGACGGGGCCGAGTTGGTCGAAATCGACTATCAACGGCTCGCACCTCTGGTTGATGCCACTGGGCCCGTCGTTGATCCGGTGCACGACGAGGCGCCCGACAACGTATTGATCCACCGGGTGTTCGAGAACGGCGAGCCTGACGCGGCCATGGCTGATGCTGCTGTGGTCGTTCGACGGAAGCTAGTTACCAACCGCCACGCCGGAAACCCGATGGAGTGTCGGGCCACCGTTGCCCTGTGGGAAGACCGAGAACACCTCACGGTGTGGTCGGGAACCCAGGTGCCTCACTTGGTCAGGAACATGCTGGCCGAGCAGTTCGCTGTGTCCGAAGGCAACGTTCGAGTGGTCGCGCCCGATGTCGGCGGTGGCTTCGGGGTGAAGGCCGTGCTGTATCCGGAGGATCTGGCCATCTGCGCCATGGCCCGCACCATGCCTGGCACAGCACTGAAGTGGGTTGAGGACCGGGTCGAGCATCTTCACGCCGCCAGTCACGCACGCGATCACACCTACGACGTCGAGGCTGGCTTCTCTGAGAACGGCGAACTCGTCGCGCTGCGAGTCGATGCCACCTGCAATGTGGGTGCCTATTCGGTATATCCGTGGACGGCGGGCATTGAACCCCTCATGGCCGGTGGACTGTTTACCGGTCCCTACCGACTCGTGCACTACCGGTGTGCTGTTCGAGGCGTTGCCACCAACACCTCGCCGTCAGGCCCTTACCGCGGCGTCGCTCGACCAGCCACGGTCTTTGCCATGGAGGCGGTCCTCGACTCGGGGGCACGAGCCCTCGGAGTGAGCGGAGCCGAAATTCGGCGACGCAACCTGATCACCCCCGAGGACATCCCCTACCGGATGCCGACTCGCCTGGTCGACGACAGTGGCCATTACCTCGAGTGTCTCGAGAAGGCGTTGTCTCTTCTGCACTACGAAGGCCTCGACTACACGGGACTCCTGGCCGAACAGGCGTCGCGGAGGTTGTCTGGCGGCAAGCCGATTGGGCTCGGCTTCGCCGTCTACAACGAGCTCACCGGTCTCGGTCGAGCGGCA
Organism: Acidimicrobiales bacterium; assembly: GCA_047638695.1. Classification (GTDB taxonomy): domain Bacteria; phylum Actinomycetota; class Acidimicrobiia; order Acidimicrobiales; family SZUA-35; genus JAHECQ01. Next base: position 3,092 of record JBLINY010000226.1, read on the forward strand.
TCGGCCGGACCCCGGATGCCGTTCCGCACCGGCCACGAAGCCTGCACCGTTCGGGTGAACCCGGACGGCGGGGTAACCGTGCTGAGTGGCGTCACCTCGCAGGGTCAGGGCCTGGAGACCACGCTCGCTCAGGTTGTTGCCGAGTCGTTGGGCGTTGGCTACGACGATGTCGATGTGCGCTACGGCGATACGAATGAGTCTCTTTGGGGGTTCGGCGCCTTCTCGTCACGGCAAGCAGTGATCGCGGGCGGCGCAGCCTTGCGGTCGGCTGAGTCTGTCCGGTTGAAGATTCTCACCTTGGCGGCCGAGCTTTACCAGGCCAACCTTGCTGATCTTGAGATTGCCGGCGGGCTCATCAACGTCGCGGGCCAACCCGAGCCGATTGGTTCGCTGGCCGACGTTGCTCGGGTTGCGTACCTCGAGTCGAACCGTCTCCCCGCTAGCATCGAGCCCGGACTTGAGTCGACTGACTTCTACGATCCGGTGATGGGGGCCTTCGCTGCGGGAGCCCAAGCTGTGGCCATCGAAATCGAGCCGGCCACCGGCGAACTGACGATCCTCGACCTGGTGTGTGTCGAGGATGCCGGCAGGGTGCTCAATCCTCAGATCGTCGAGGGCCAGGTGGCCGGATCCCTGGCCCAGGGAATCGGGGGTGCCATGTACGAGCACCTCGTTTATGACCGTGACGGCAACCTCCGCACTGGCACGTTGCTCGACTATCTGATGCCTACCAGCGCCGAAATGCCGGAGTTCACCCTGGGCCACGTCGAACATCACGCCGACAACCCACTGGGGGTACGAGGAGTTGGTGAAGGCGGGACACTCGGGCCAGCAGCGGTGTTGGCTGGCGCCGTCGCCGACGCCATCGGCCTGGAGATCAACGAACTCCCCATCACTCCGGCCAAGATCTGGGACGGTCTACAAGCAGCGGCCAACCAATGAAGCCGGCACCCTTCGAATACGCGGCTCCGACCACTCTCGATGAGGCCATCGAGCTCCTGGCCTCGAATCCCGAGGCCAAGGTCTTGGCTGGTGGGCAGAGCCTGATGCCGCTGCTGGCTCTTCGACTGGCCCGGCCCGAACTGGTGGTCGACCTCAACCGCATCGCCGGCCTGTCCGGCATCGAGGCCACCTCCAACCCAGGCGACGCGGGCCCATCGGTCCGATTCGGGGCGTTGGTGCGACAGCGCGAACTCGTCACCCAACCCCACCATCCGCTGATCGCCGAAGCGGCTAGCCGGGTGGCCCACGCCGCAATCAGGTCGCGAGGGACCTTCGGAGGCAGCCTGGCCCACGCCGACTCGGCCGCCGAACTGCCGGTCGTTTCGCTCAGCATCGGGGCCCGAATCGAGGCAGTCGGGCC
>JBLINY010000227.1:0-4440 GCA_047638695.1 Acidimicrobiales bacterium
CGAATTTGGCTGAGAGCGCCCCAAAGCGCTCCGACGAGAAACTCGGCTCTGGTTTCGGCGTCGGAGATGCTGTGGGCCTCGAGCGCCTGTTGGAACATGGACCGGAACAGGTCGCGGTACTGCGCGATTTCGGTAGCGATCTCCTGGGCGGGGTCGTCGATCTCGAACACGGTGTTGACCATGAGACACCCGCCCATGCGAGGGTCCTGGTTCTCCGCGGGCGAGCTCACCCGCTCAAAGACGGCGACGATTGCGTCAACCGAAGGCGGATCAAACATGGTGGCCAGGTTCCCAGCCACCATGCCCCGATAGCGGGCAAGCGCCTTGCTGAACAGTTCGTCTTTCTCGCCAAAGGTGTTGGCCAAGCTCCGGATCCCGACCCCCGACATCGCTTCAAGACTGCGGTAGGTGGTGGCGGTGTAGCCGTGATGCCAAAACGCCACCATCACCGCTTCAAGAAGTTCTGACTCGTCGAATGATCTCGGCCGGGCCATCACCACGCTCCTCAAGATTCTCTCGCAGGGGTGCCTCCCCTGCATCAATTCTACAACAACTGTTGCATTTGAGGTGTGGGTGCGTTATAAATTGTTTTGCAACACCAGTTGCATAACCAAGGAGAGCCACTATGGAACCTCGCACAGCCACCTCAACCATCACCGTCAAAGCTGCAGCCACAGAAGTCTGGAGCCTCTTGGCCGACGAATTTATTGACATCGCTGCATGGAGCCCGGGCGTCAACTCATCGGGCCCTAACCCGGCGACCCCCGACGGCGTCAACGGCAGCCGTTACGGCGGCCGCGTCGCTGATATCGAAGGGCTAGGCCACACCGACGTGCGCCTGACCGCCTACGACGCCCAAACCCGTACGTTGACTTACACCGTCCAAGCCGAGAACATTCCGCCATTCATCGAGAAGCTGACCAACACCTGGACCATCACCGCTGACGGCGCCGAACGCAGCACCATTGACGCCGAAGTTGGTATCACTATCGCTGCGTCGATGTCCGACAACGAACAAGCCAACAAGGCAGTCGACTCGATGTTGGCCGCCGGCACGGGCGCTTCGACCAACCTAAAGACGTACATCGAATCCGACGACTACCAAAAGGCTGCCAACCGTGTCTGATACTCAAGAGATCTCCGCAGACTTTCCGTTCGAGTCGAAGTACATCGAGGTTCACGGCTCGAAGATGCACTACATCGACGAGGGCGAGGGCGACCCGATCTTGTTCCTGCATGGGAACCCAATGTCGTCCTATCTGTGGCGCAACATCATTCCCCACCTCAGCGGCCAAGGGCGCTGCATCGCTCCCGACTTGATCGGCATGGGCAAGTCCGACCACCCCGACATCCCGTACCGTTTCGACGACCAATACCGATACCTATCGGGGTTCGTCGACGCCTTGGGAATCGGATCGAACGTCACCCTCGTAATTCATGACTGGGGCTCCGCGCTCGGTTTCCGGTGGGCTCATGATCACGCTGACGACGTCAAGGCCATCGCCTTTATGGAAGCGATGATCAAGACCCTGTCGCTCGCCGACATGCCCGGAAGTCTGCGAATGGCCTTTCGCATGATGCGAGCACCGGTCATGGGGTGGTTGATGGTTAGCGTCGGCAACATCTTCTTGAAGAAGATGGTTCCCGATCTGACCCACGCCGAACTGACCCCGGAGGCGCTGGCCTACTACCGGTCAGCATACCCGACCATCGCCAGCCGCAAAGCAGTTCTCCAGTGGCCCCGCGAGGTGCCGCTGGATGGGAAGCCAGCCGACAATGTGGCCGTGGTCGAGGCCTATCGCCAATGGCTCACCCAGACCGAAATACCGAAGCTGCTCTTCCATGGAAACGACGGCGTGGCTATCAAAGAAGCCGAAGTCGCTTGGTGCCAAGAACATCTCTCGAACCTCGACATCGTCGACCTGGGCGACGGCATCCACTTCCTTCAAGAAACTCATCCGCAGACAATCGGCACCGAACTCTCCACGTGGTACGCCCGACTCTGACTCGACCGACTTTTGCGGGCCACGATGTCACGGCAACAGGGTCCTATCGCGCCACGTATTGTGGGGCTAGCCGGTGTGGGTTAGCCGGTCATTGCGGGCTGGAGGCCGATGGGTGGGGCCTCCCAGCTTTTGAGTTCGGGCATGACCTGGTCGACGAACAAGTTCATGTTGCGACGGCCTTCGTCGTACGCCATTCCGGCGTAGACGAAGTTCGGGAAGAACGCAGCCATATCGACCTTGCCCTTGATGACTTCGAGCTTCTCGAGGACCTGCTCGGGAGTGCCCCACGGCATGAGCTTGACGAAGTCTTCGGCGGCGCCGCCTGAACCATGGCGGTCGATGTACTTGGTGATGTTGGTGTAGAACTCGTATCCCTTGACCCCGTCGTGGGCCGCCTTAGCGAACTCGTAATGCTTCAGCACAGTGCCGTAGTAGCCGCCGATATAGCGATAGGCCATCTCTTCGGCACGGTCCGCGCTTTCGTCGACGAAACAGAACCCGCCACACAGCGGCGGAGGCGGGGCCATACCATTCTCGGCTTCGTAGACCTCGGTGTAGATCTTGAAGTCGTTCTCCACGACGTCCCACGGCTTTTGCGGAATGATAAGCAGCCCCACACCAAGTTTCGCCATGATCGGCATCGACTCAGGCGACACGGCCGCCGCATACGTGCGACCCTTGAACGAGTGTTGCGGGGCTGGTCGAATGTCGCGCCGAGGCTGATTGATGATCTCACCCTCGTACTCGAGGTAGCCATCCTCGAGGCCACCCAACACACACTCGGCCATCTCGACCAGCTTCTGACGACTGGTGTTCATGTCGACACCGAAGCCTTCGTATTCGATGCGGGCCAACCCGCGACCGACACCAAGAATCAATCGGCCCCCGGACAGATTGTCGAGCATGGTGATCTGTTCGGCAACTCGCATCGGGTCATGCCATGGCAGGACAACCACGCCCGTACCCAGTTGGATCGTGCTCGTCTGCCCGGCGATATAGGTCAGGAACTGCAGCGGATCAGGACACATCGTGTAGTCGGTGAAATGGTGCTCGACCGACCAGATCGAGTCGAATCCCGCTGACTCGGCTTCGAGCGCGATCTTTACTTCCTCATCCCACACGTGCGCATCACTAAGCGCGTCCTCGGGATTCTGGAATGCAACTCCCATACCAACATGCATGCTGAACCTCCAACGTTCTCTTCCGAAACTAACCCGAAGATGAGAAACGCTCACAACTTGTCAGAACGATCGCCATGCTGCTCGGCGCGTGAAGATTCGTCTTCGCTACTGTTGGAGCGCCCTGTCAGTACGCCTGTAAGGGCCTGACGCCACGCCACTCGTTCAATTGGCTGGCGTTATCCAATGAGGGCACTCCCGCCTTCCCATGGAGAGAGCTGACCCTGGTAGACCGATGGGCCGTTGCGGAAGTGTGATGCCTCTTTGAGTGACTCGACGAACGGCATGTCGATTGGATACAACTGCTTGTCTCGTGGCCGAGGGCCAGCCTTGGAGACGTGTCCCCACAGCGCATGGCCGACGATTTCTTCGGCGATCCAGGCTGCCTCGATCAACTTGTCCAGGTCGTAGCCGGTCTCAATGCCCATCTCGTGGCACAGATCAACGAAGTCCTCGGTGGGTACATGGCCAGCCGAGCGACCGTTACCGCAATAGGGGCAGCCGCCCATGCCGCCGAGCGACGTGTCGAACTCGGTGACTCCCAACTGAAGCGCCTGGTAGTAACTGGCGATCGTCGAACCCCGCGAATTGTGCAAATGCATATGAAATGTCTCGATCTCGGGCCAGGTGTCACGAATGGCCAGGATCGTCTCGCGGACCGTGTGGGGACCGTTCCAACCCATGGCATCGGAGAACGAGATGCGGGTGACGGTGATGGCGGCCTCATGCCATTTGTTAACCATCAGATCGATCATCTTGAGCCGGCGGGCCAGGTCGAACGGACCCTCGAAGTTAGAACCGAACGGGCTCCCAAGGGTGATAGAGCCAGTCTCGGCACCGGCCGCAACGGCGGCTTCGACCGTGGAATCCATCGAGGCAATCTGCTGGGCTTGGGTCCGGTTGTAGTTGCGACGAGCGAACGAATCGCAGATCTCAACATGAAGCCCGAACTGGCGCGTCCGCACGTCGAGTTTGGGATAGAACCGGTCGGCGCGTTCAAAGCCCTTCTGGTTAAAGATCGCTGCGGTGTAACGGATGCCCGGCTTTGGTTCGAACCGCTCGGCGAGCTCATCGATGTTGGCCATCGACGGCGTCCACTTGGGATGGGCGAACGATCCGATCGAGATCACCTTCGCGCCGGTCTCACCGATCGCATCGAGTAGACGTAGCTTGTCGTCGATCGATATGTCGGCGCCCTCGATCTGCAAACCTTCTCGCATCGTGTCATCGAAGATATTCACACTCTTCGGAATCAG
>JBLINY010000228.1:0-4396 GCA_047638695.1 Acidimicrobiales bacterium
AGGTCAGCCAACAGCTCCACCGAAGGGTGCACGTCTGGGTTGTGTAGACATACCACGTCTACCGAGGGATCCAGTACTTGCACGCCCAAATTGCACGCGGCGCCAAATCCGATGTTTGAGCCTGCTCGGACAACCTCACCTGGTCCTGAGTACTCGCCGCTGTTGTCAACGACCACGCATTGGATCCCGCGAGAGTCATACGCCTGCACGCGAGCCTCAATGTCTTGGCTGCAATGGAAGTTGACGAACACCACGGCCCAGTTCACGTCGTCTCCATCTTGGTACTTCTCTGCACCACAAACCTCCTGATAGCGAGCCAGTCTTCTTTGCGACCCGGTATCAGGTCGCGGACGTTGGAACCGGGGAGCTGCTTCCAGCGAGTGATCCCGTGTGTCGCTGCGGCTGCGTATGCCAACATCGAGGAGGCTGCGGCACCTCGCAGGCCGAATCTCGGAGCCAAGATCGGTAGCGTGGCACAGAGAACGGCGATGCCGAGCACACCCCCGTGTGCACGAATGGAACTGTGGCCACGTGCCAAGAGGTCCGTCGTCACCAGCTTCCATACCGTCAGCACCACTGCTCCACCAGCAAGGAAGGGAATCGTCACTGCTGCGTCTCGATAAGCATCGCCGTAAAGGAGATGAAGGATGGGGATCGCGAAGAGCACGAGAATGGCGGCGCCCACGATCGAAGTCAACGTCGCCAGCCGGATCGCTATCACGGTGGCCTCAGAGGAGCCGGACTTAGCGACATGGGGAAGCAATACCTGGGCTAGAGCATTCGGAATCAACCACAGAAGCTCCGAGAGCGGCAGTGCGACCGAATAGAGCCCAACTTCTGTTGTCGAAAGGAAGAGCGCAACAAACAGGATGTCCACGCGGTAGCTGACGAACTCCGCGAGCACCCCCACGGACGAGGAGACATGGCCACGAACCACTGCCCACCAAACATCGACGGTGGCCCGCTGGCTTGTCAGCACATGCTTCCATGGTCCAACGAATGACCCAATGACCTTCGCTCCGCTGGCCAAGTAGAGCGCCGACAGAACAGTGATCCGGTCCATCGCAGCGAGACAGCCGATCCCGAACAGAAATACTGCGGCTGTCAACGCGTGCATCTTCAGTAGGTTTCTCATGTCCCTGGTTCCGCGCATGAGTGCAGCGAGGGAGACGGCCCAGACCGAGGCGATTGTTAGGACGAGGACAGCAATCAACCCCGTCGGTGCCGGGCGTCCCAGGATCGGAGCAGTCACCAGCCAAGCAGCGAGTCCCAAGACAACGAGCACCATTGTCACCATCTCGAGATGGAACTTCACCACCTCGGGCACGTTCCCCGCGATCCCTTGGTTGGCTGCTTCCTTTGTCGACCACAGGTCGGTTCCGAACGTGCCCGCCGCTCCGGCCAAGATGCCAGCAAGAAACAACAGGGCGTACAACCCTTTCCCTTCGGGGCTCAGCGTCCGGGCCAAGACCAAACCCCCCACAGCTCCGGCCACGTACGTGGTCCAGGTCGTGACCATGGCAACAGCAGAGTCTCGGGCCAGCTGGCCAGACCGCTCCGATGAAGTATTGATGGTCGATGGGGCACGGGCCATACCACTTCCCATCGGCAACTGGGCCGGGAGGCTTAGGTTCAGCGAATTCGCCGACGACATCTGTCGGAGCATCCTGATCTGGCCGCACGTTTCGCCGCCTTCTAGTGTTCTCCCTATGACTGAGCTGCCGACCGTCGACAAGGTCAAGGACGAAGCCCGCACCTGGCTGGAAGAGAACTGGGATCCGCAACGATCGTTGCTCGACTGGCGCGGGATGTTGGTCGACAGCGGGTGGGGGACACCATCCTGGCCGACCGACTGGCATGGCCGCGGACTTCCCGTTTCGATGGAGTCAGTGGTCGCCGCTGAGTTTGCAGCAATCGGTGCCGTCGGAGTGGCGTCGGGCGTCAGCATGTATCTGGTAGCACCGACACTGCTGGCCCACGGAAGCGACGACGTGAAGCAGCGCTTCCTGCGTCCAATCCTGACCGGTGAGCACAAATGGTGTCAGTTGTTCAGCGAACCGGGTAGTGGTAGCGACCTCGCAGGTCTCACCACTCGGGCCGATCGCGACGGCGACGAGTGGGTGGTGACCGGTCAGAAGGTCTGGAACTCCGGCGCCCACAAGGCCGCGTTCGGCATTCTCATGGCCCGCACAAACTGGGACGTACCAAAGCACAAGGGCATCTCATACTTCGCCTTCCCGATGGACCAGCCCGGCGTCGAGATTCGACCACTCAAGCAGATGAACGGCCACGCGTCGTTCAACGAAGTGTTCTTCGACGAAGCCCGCGTTCCCCATACCAATCTCGTCGGCGCCGCTGGCGAGGGATGGCGGGTTGCGACAACGACGCTCATGCACGAGCGGTCGGCTGTCGCCACCAAGCGGCCTCGTTTCGTCGAGGATGGTGGTCCTCTGGTCGAGCAAGCCAGGGCCGAGGCGGCCGAGTACTTCAGCACTTACAAGTGGTACCCGCAACGCGCCGGTCGATCGAACCTCGTTCGGCCGGAGATCGATCGTCTCGGGAAGGCCAATGACCCACTGATCCGTGACCAGACAGCGAGACTCGAAGCGTCACGCAAAGTGGCCGGTTGGACATTGCAGCGGGCCCGAGATGCACGGGTGGCCGGCAAAGAACCGGGCCCCGAGGGCAGCTTGGCCAAGCTGAACATGAGCCTCGTAGCGCGTATGTGCAACGTGACCCACACCGCTATTCAGGGTGCCAACGGCATGCTGACAGGTCCCGAAACTGCGGCCGGTGGCATGGTGGCCGAGGTGCTTATCTCAACTCCGGCGATGTCGATCGCCGGTGGCACCGACGAGATCCAGCACAACATCATCGGCGAACGAGTGTTGGGGTTGCCCAAGGAGCCAGACAGCTCGAAGGACACCGCCTACCGAGAGGTCAAGCGAAACTGAAGAACTGGGCTGCTCAGACGGGGGCGACTTGTACCTCTGTCGCCTTGACCGCGACCCAGACTTCCGAACCGGCCGTGAGGCGCAGTGCTGACGCGCCTCCCGGGGTGATATCGGCGAGGATCGGAAAGGGTTGGCCGAGCTGCACACGCACGATGTCACCCAGATCCTCGATGCCGACCACGGTCGTTGACCACGTATTTCGAGGACTGCCCTCAGGCCGCTCCCGATGAAGGGCGACGGCGCGAGGGTGAATGGTTATCAGTACCGGCCCCGTGATCGTGGTGTCGTCGGTGGCCAGTAGCGGCTGACGTTCATCGACCGTGAGTGTGCCCGCCCGGTTGGTGCCCTCGAGCAAGTTGGTCCCGGCCAGCGCGGCCACATACGACGTTGCCGGGCGGCGTCGGATATCGGCCGGACTGCCTTCCTGGGTCACGCGACCCTTCTCGATGACAACGATGCGATCGGCCAACAACATGGCATCGGTCGGATCGTGGGTGATGAGCAGGCGAGGTCCCTCGAACGCCTTGAGGTGCTGGGCCAGAAAACGACGAGCAACGCTGCGAGTCTCGATGTCCAGGGCAGCCAACGGCTCATCAAGCAACAGGACTGCTGGTCTGGCAGCAAGGGTCCGGGCCAACGCCACACGTTGGGCCTGGCCACCCGACAGTTGTGAGGGGCGGCGATCAGCCAGGTCGGCCACTCCAACGGCGCCCAACCATTCGGCGGCTTGTACACGCGCCGGTGCCCGCTTTTGCCCGGCGGCGGCGAGTCCGAACGCCACATTGTCGATGGCGCTCAGATGTTCGAACAGGAGGAAGTCCTGGAAGACGGTGCCGACTCTTCGCTGTTCAGCTGGCACGAACACGCCCGCGGCTGGGCTGTCGAGCAGCTCGTCGCCCAGCGTGATGAACCCATCATCGAGGGCGAGAAGGCCGGCCAATAGTTGCGTCGTCGTCGACTTTCCTGCCCCGTTCGGGCCGAGCAGCGCCACGGTTTGGCCAGCCTCAATCGACAGCTCGATAGCAAGCTCGAAGCCACGTGCCCGACGACTGACAAGACGGCCCTCTAGGCCGCCCGGGCTCTCTGCCTCACCCTTTGCCTCGCTCATGCGGTCCACCAGCGGTCTCTGAGTAGCACCAGGACGGTTAGGGAAATGGCGACCAGAATCAGACTGATGGCAACCGCAGCATCGCGATCGGCGTCGAGTGCCACGAATACGGCCAGCGGAAGAGTTTGAGTCCGACCAGGAAAGTTGCCGGCAAAAGTGATGGTGGCGCCAAACTCGCCCAGGGCACGGGCCCAAGCCAACACCAGTCCGGCAATCAACGATGGCCGAATCATCGGCAACGTGACCCGACGGAAGACCGTAAGGCGGGATGCTCCCAGCGATGCAGCCGCACCTTCGTAGCGTTGGTCAACATTGTTGAGCGCTCCCTCGACCG
>JBLINY010000229.1:0-4347 GCA_047638695.1 Acidimicrobiales bacterium
GGCGATCGATTCTCGAATGCTGTCGCGCGTGTGGGGTTCGGAACCCGCTGGCAGATCTGCTCTCAGAACAACCGCCACTTCGAATTCGACTCCGAGATGGCAATGATCAGCCAACGTCACGGTGGCCGGTGACTCGACGACGACCCGTTCGTACACCGCCCCGGACAGCGGTTGGTCAACGCCGCAGAACTCCTGCATGGCCTTCGACGTCAGCGCCACCTTGTATCCGACCAACTGATCGCCCCTGCCGGTGAGGAGCGACTGGAACTCGGTTTGCACCAAATAGGCGGCTTCCAAGGAGGAGTCGGATGCCTCGGCTGCCAGTGGCCGATGGTGGTCGAGGGCATCGAGCTGTTCGAGATAACGGGTGGCGAGCGTCTTCGCTTCAGTGGCTTCCATCATGCGAACTCAAACACTCCCTTGCCGCTGGTCTGCTGATCGAAGAGCTCGTACGCCTCAACCGCCTGCTCGAGGCGGAACCGGTGGGTGAAGAGCTGATCGACGTCGATGCCCCGCTCGGCAACGTAGTTTGCACACTGGGCTTGGCCGATGCTTGAGAATGTCCATGACCCCATGATGGTCAGCTGCTTTCGGAGGATGTCCTTTGAGACCTCGAGCTCGACATTGCCGCCTTCACCAACGAGACAAGTCGTGCCCCACACTCGGGTCGAGCGAACGGCCTGCGCACGGGCCTCGGGGGCGCCGGTGCAATCCAAGGTCATGTGAGCGCCTCGGCCCTCAGTCAGCTCGGCGATAGCGGCTACAGGATCGACCTCGGAACTGTTGATCAGCTCCTCGGCGCCAAACGACTGGGCGATGGCCAACCGTTCGGGCGAGAGGTCAACGGCGATCACTCGTGCGCCCAGATGACGAGCGAACAGCACCGCACTCGTGCCCACCGGTCCCTGTCCGTAGACAGCCAAGGTGTCCCGGCCGGTGAGACCCATCCGAACCAGCGCGTTGAAAGCCGTGCCTGTTCCGCACGAGATGGCGGCACCGGCCGAAAAGCTCAATGCGTCCGGCAACGGCACCATGGTGTCTGCCGGGGCCATGAGGTACTTCGCATGTCCGCCATGAGCGGTCGCTCCATAGACCCGGAATCCTTCGGCGCAGAGTTGTTGCCAACCCACTCGACAATGCTCGCATGCGCCGCATCCGCTGTAGTGGTGATTCATGACCCGAGCACCAAGAGGGGCAACCCCGTCGGCGACGTTCAAGCCGCGGGCGACAACGACTCCGCACGGCTCGTGGCCACCAATCGTCGGCGAGCCGTCGCCGATGATGCCTAATGAGCGAGCCCCGTCCGGTGCGCGATAGAAATGAAGGTCGCTGCCGCACATCCCCGACGCCTTGATCTCAAGAACAACGTCATCGGGCCCCGGCGTCGGGTCGGGGAAGTCGAGTAGATCTATCTGCCGGTTTCCTTGGAAGACAACACCCTGCATCTGCTGGCACCTCGCTGGTCGGCCCTCATCATCGGCTATCAGGATGGCGCAGTCCATCCCGTCGAACGACTTCTCCAGGCTCCGAATTCAACCCCAGCCAAGCGCTCTTGTACCGGCAGTGGCTGCAGCGGCCCCCACAACGACGAGGGCCAAAGGCGCCTTTCGTAGCGACAAGCCGATAGCAACCGCTATGCCGACGATGCGGGCATCAATGATCAGCGTCCCACCAGTAGTGAACACCTGGGTTCCAACGACGGCTGACACGAGTGACAGAGGAAGAAGCGTCAGTAGACGATTCCAGAACGGCGAGTCGCCGATGATGCCAGCGAGTCCAAACCCGCCAAACATCCGAAGCAGGAACAGACCGACAACAAACAACGCCAGGCCGACCGGAGTCATTCGGCAGTCTCGGTTGCATCGGCCACGGGTACCAGCACGGCAACCAGAGCTGTGAGAGCGGCGATCAGAATGGGTAATCCGGCCGGAAGAAACGGTGAGAGCCCAAGCGCAGCGGTGAGGCCACCGCCAACCGCCACCGCCGAATCACGCCGACGTAGGCCCGAGACAACCGTGCCGATGAACGACGCGGGGAACACGACGTCGAGGCCGATCTGCCGCGTGTCACCAACGATGTTGCCGAGCAACAGTCCCAACACTGAGCCAATGAACCAGCCACTCGCCATCGGAGTGGCTAGCTGCCAAAACACCCGGCGCGCTGCGTGACTTCCGATGCGGCGTTGCTGATCGATGGCGTTGGCGACCCCGACCTCCGACGCGTACTGGTACATGCCAACGCGCTCGAGAACCGACGCCTGCCACCGGCCCTTCAAGCTGAGGGCCAGAAGAGCGAATCGAGAGCTGACCAGCATCGATGCCACCCAGGCAGCAATCGTGCTTCCCCCGCTGTCGATTACCGACGCATATGCCACCTCGCCAGTGCCTGACCATGCGAAGAACGCGGCCGCCAGCACAACCCATTTCGGCGTCCCGACATCGACCATGATCGGGGCGACGGCGATACCGATGATGGTGGCCGAGATAAACATGGCACCGATGTCGAGCGGGGAGATCCCGCCCTTCTCGTGAGGGTCGCTCGGGCTCGCTCTGCGATGCGAGCCAATATGAACGACACCTCTCATTGCTCGTGTCTATCGCTGATCGGGTCCGCTTCGAAGCAGGGAGCCGCTCAATGCTCCGGTGTGCTCACCGGATTCCATGAACACCTCGCCGTTCACGATTGTGTAGTCGTACCCCTCGGCCTTCTGGATCAATCGTCCGGCACCACCGGGAAAGTCGTGAACGTACTCGGGCATCGCCAACCTCATGCCGTCGAGGTCGATGACGTTGACGTCGGCATAGGCCCCGGGGGCAAGCACACCCCGATCCTCGATACTGAACAGTTCGGCGGTATCAGAGGTAAGACGCCGAATAGCATCCTCGATCCCGAAGACTCCTCGGTCTCGGACCCAATGGGTTAGGAACCATGTGGGCTGGCTGGCATCCATGATCTGGCCGACATGAGCCCCCGAGTCGGCCAGCCCCAGAACCACCATTGGATCGAGCAACATCTCCTCGACAGCCTCGAAATCCGGGTTGAGGAGCGGATGGTTGATGAACGCCTCGCCACCCGATTCGATCATCAGATCGAGGTAGGCCTCGGCCAGACCGACACCGCGCGCTGACGCGATGGCGGGAAGCGACTTGGCCGGATCGGGTCGGTAGTCGGGGTCGGGACCATCAAGCAGATAGTGGCGATTCAGTTCGTCGGCCGTTGGGCCATTGGCGTCAGCTTGGGCGATCAGTTCGGTTCGCTGAGCGGGATCGGCGTAGGCCGCCAGCTTCTCGGGAACCGTCATCCCCCGCATTGCCTTCCATGCGGGATTGCGATCGAATGGGCTTCGGATATGAGCCCCAAACAAGACACCGATGCCGCGCGCTGTGCTTTGAGGTCGGATGTTGGCACCGGCTGCGTTGTGATCGGCCGTGAACTGCATGACGGCGCGATACTGGTCGGGCAGGTGCGGGAACTGGAAGAAGGCGAAGGTGACGGGGCGGCCGGTGGCATGCGAGACGTCCGACATCCAGTCGAGCTCGGCCTGTGCCTTCAGCCAGTCTTCGCCCTTGTCGGTTTCGAACCTCGGCACCACCTCGAACACGCCTCGGTTGCGTCGGCCCATCGGCTCGGCCAATGCCAACAACTCGTCAGGAGAGGCGAATGTGCCCGGTACCGGGCGGCCATCGGGCACCTTGTGCCCAAGGATTCGCGAGGTCGAGAACCCCAGCGCGCCGGCGGCCATCGCTTCGTCGACGGCAGCCACCATCACTTTGAGCTCGGCTGGCGTTGGCTCGGCGTCGCTATCTATTGAACGCTCACCCATGGCGTAGAAGCGCACCGCGCAATGCCCAACCATGCCGCCAAGGTTGATACCTTTCGGCATGGCGTCAAGGGCGTCGTAGTACTGCCCATATGACTCCCAGTTCCAGTCGAGCCCAGACATGATCGACTGGGCCGGGATGTCCTCGACCGACTCCATAAGCTTGGCCAGGAGCTCATGGTCCCCCGACTTCACCGGAGCGAACGTAACACCGCAGTTTCCGACCACCACGGAGGTCACGCCGTGCCAACACGACGAGCTGCAGGCTGCGTCCCAAGCCACCTGTGCGTCCAGGTGGCTATGGATGTCGACAAAACCTGGCGTTACCAGTCGGCCGTTGGCATCGATCGTCCGTTTCGCCGTTCCCTCGAGGTCGCCAATAGCGGTGATCCGATCTCCGACGATCCCCACGTCGGCTTGTTGTGCTGGCGCGCCCGTGCCGTCGACAACGGTGCCGCCTTTGATCAGGATGTCGTAGCTACTCATGGTGGGTCCCCAAACGTCGTGAGCTGTACCTAGTCTGCCGC
>JBLINY010000230.1:0-4342 GCA_047638695.1 Acidimicrobiales bacterium
GTGCAGGCATCGGTATCGAGCAGCTGCTTCCAAGTGAAGGTGCCAATGCTCGAAGCGCCGAAGCTCTCGAGATCGGTGGTTTCGAGATCGGGCATCGCCCGCATGGCGCCCTTCGGCCGATCACGATCCTTCAGATACAGGTTCAGCGGCGAGGTGAACATATGGCGCATCATCGTTCCGGGGATGATCACGAGGAAGGCGCAGAAGCTCACAACGTGGGCGATCCACCAGCCCTGGTGCCACCCCACGGTGTTGCCAAGGCCATCAACGGCCCTGGCCAGGGGCCAGCCGACGACGCTCCACTTTTCGAACTCCGGGAAATCCTGTTCCGCGATACGGAAGGCCTCGGTGCCGAACCCGGTGATACCGATGCTGAGCAGCACGCCGTTGATGATCATGTGCTCGGGGCGGCTCTTGACCGCAATGCGATAGGGGCGCCAGCTCTTCGGTCCGTAGCGTCGGCCGATGGCCATGAGCATGCCGGCGACGAAGCCGAGCCCGGCCAGATCGCCAACCAAGGCATAGGCCCGGTAGACGTCGCCGTGAAGGAACTTGAGGCTCTCAGGAACCTGATGGTTGATCTCGAGCACCGTGGTGACGGCGAGCAGAATGATGAAGTTGAAATAGATGAGGCTGTGCATGATGCCGGCCGCGGGATCGCGCATCAGCGTCTGCATGTAGATGCCCGACCGGAAGTCGGCCAGGCGCTGCTTGATGTTCTTCGGAGTTGTCTCTCGTTTGTCGGGGGCACCGCGTTCCCAGTTCTTTACCCGGTACGACAGCTGCACCGAGCCCCAAAGAATGAGCAGCGGAATGACGGTGTAGAAGGCCAAACGGAGTTGCGACGGGATGTTCTCGAAGACCTCCCGTTGCACCTCGGAGTCGTCGTGATATTGCAGCACGGTGGCCGCAATACCCGACAGCACCGTGACGCCCGCGATGAGGGCACCAGCGGCAATCCACACCTGTTGGGCCCGAAGCCCACCCTTGGATGGTGCGTTGGTTTCGTCGGTCGTCAGCTCTTCACTCGCCGGGGCATCCATAACGGACTAGACCGTACTGCCAGATAGGCACCAGGGACGACCTCAAGGGTCGATGTCCAATGCTGACGCTTCGGGTTCATGGTCAGGAAACAAAGCGGAAACGTGACGGTCCTACGTTTGAGCAATGGACGTGGCGATCTTGCGTTGGCCCAAAGAGGAAACCCTCCGGGCCGAACTCTGCGCAGGCCGACAACCACGCTTGCTCTTGGTCGAGCCCTCTGGGTTGCCGCCCGTCACGGCCGACCTGTGCGAAGATTGGGTGCGACTTCCTGCAACCGACAGTGACATTCAGGCCCGCGTCGCCGGGCTTCGCCTTCGCTGTTTGGTCGATTCCCTATCGACACCTCGGCCTCCGTCGCCGCTGACACTCGACCGGGATGGGCTGCTCCGCAACGGCGAAAAATGGGTAGCACTACCGCCGATCGATGCAGCGTTGGTTCGGGCCCTGATTGGATCGGTTGGGGCTGTCGTGAGTAGGGCGGCGTTGCAGCAAGCGGCATGGCCGACCCAGAAGCCAAGCGAGAACACCCTCGACGTCCACATGACTCGCTTGCGCCGCCGACTCCGTCAGATCGATGTGAGCATCCGTACCGTGAGGTCGCGCGGCTACGTGCTCATTGGCTCGATGTAGATCGAGTTCTTCGGAGAGCCGAACAGCTCGCGGACTGCCGGTAGAAAGTCGGCCAACGACATCGAGTCGTAGGTTGGATCGAACGCTGGTTGGTCGTATTCCTGGCAGAACTCGACGGTGAGGTCGTAGGAAGGGTGCCCGGCGAACTGGTCGCGCATGTTGCGATCCATGCCGAGGTGATGGAAGAAATTGTAGCCCTGGAAGATGCCGTGCTTCTCGACCATCCAAAGGTGTTCGTCGCTCACGAAGGGTTTCAGAACGCTCACAGCGATGTCGGGGTGATTGAAGGTGCCAAGGGTGTCGCCGATGTCGTGGAGTAGCGCACACACGACGTATTCGTCGTTCTTGCCGTCGCGGTGAGCCCGGGTGGCGGTCTGCACACTGTGTTCGAGCCGATCGACGGTGAAACCACCAGCGTCGCCCTCCAGGAGTTGTAGATGACCGATCACCCGATCAGCAAGCCCCTTGGCGAACTCGCGGTTATGGGCCGCAATGATCTGCCAATCGAGCTCGGTCGCTTCGGTCATGGCCCCGAACTGGGCAGATTTGTGAAGCAGGTCTTCGGTGGTGTCGGTCATGTGGGACCCCTCTTTTTGGTTGTCGGCCAAGCTTAGATCGGCCCGCCCATGGATCGATAGTCGTCAGGTTGGCGTCAGCTAACCGACCAGATCACGTAACACCCGACCAACAAGCCGGAAACGCAGGCTCCCTACCTTCAGGTTTGAGTCACGAAGAGTTCAGAGCTATCCGCCTACGAACCGGGAAACACAAACGATGAAACGAAAGATAGTGATCGGTGGCCTTGTAGCCACCGCAGCGGCCTTACTGGCGGCTTCGCCGCTTAGTGCCCAAGATCCAGCCGCCAGCTTCGACCGAACATTGGCCGAAGGCGCCTCAGCCATGAACGCCATTGTTCTCGACAACATTTTCATCTTCTTTGCCGCCGTGTTGGTCTTCCTGATGCAGGCCGGTTTCGCCCTGGTCGAGGCCGGCCTCACACGGGCGAAGAACGCAGCCAACATCATGATGAAGAACCTCATGGATGTCTGCGTCGGTGTCCTGATGTTCGGCCTCATTGGCTACAACATTGCGTACAGCGGCTCGACTTGGTTCGGCCTCGCCGACGGCCCATTCCTCAGCAAGCTTGGGGTTGCAGGCATGACCACCATCTACCCGGGCGATGCCGCTGAGCTAATGGCGGACGGCGGCTATCCGCTCTCGATCCCGGTCGACTGGTTCTTCCAGGCAGCCTTCGCGGCCACTGCGGCCACCATTGTTTCTGGTGCTGTAGCTGGTCGAACACAGTTCAAGGGCTACCTCATCTATTCGGTGATCCTCACCGGCCTGATCTACCCCACCATCGTCAACCTCAAGTGGGGCGGCGGCTGGCTCGATCAGCAGGGCTTTATCGACTTCGCCGGTTCCGGCCTGGTGCACATGACGGGCGGCGTCGCTGCCCTGATGGGTGCCATCGCCCTCGGCCCACGAATCGGAAAGTACGCGGAAGACGGCCGCCCAAAGGCGATGCCGGGTCACAGCATTCCCCTCGCCATCACCGGTGTGTTCATCCTTTTCGTCGGCTGGTTCGGGTTCAACCCGGGCTCGCAACTGCAGGCTGACATGGCTGTTCCCTACATCGCCGTCCTCACCGCTCTAGCTGCCGCAGCCGGTGCCGTTGCCGCCATGGCCACGTCGTGGGTCACCATGGGTAAGCCCGACGTCTCAATGGCTGGCAACGGCCTCCTCGCCGGTCTCGTCGCCATCTGCTCCGGTATCGGTGAGTTCAGTCCGATGGGTACCATCTGGACCGGTCTGATCGCCGGTGTCATCGTCGTCCTGGCCGTTCTTTTCATCGAGCGGATTGGCATCGACGATCCGGTTGGAGCCTTCTCGGTCCACGGTGTCTGCGGCTTCTGGGGGCTTATCGCCACCGGCTTGTTCGCAACAACCTCACCGGTGAACGGAGCCACTGAGGCTGCCGGACTGTTCTACGGCGGCGGCGCCGGTTTGTTCGTCGATCAACTCGTGGGCGGCATCGTCATTGCCCTCATCGTTGGTATCGCAAGTGCGGCTATGTTCTTTGGGCTCAAGGCCGCAGGTCTCCTGCGGGTCTCAGCAGAAGCAGAAATCGCCGGTCTCGACGTGTCCGAGCATGGTTCACCTGGGTACGGCCCGGACATGCTTGTAAGCACCACGATCTGATGGCGGAGACCTCACCAATGCACTTACCCACCAACCAAAAAATCAGCCGACGTGAGAAACGGGAGCGATCCCGCTCAACCAGGTCTTCGAGAGGAAGAGCCACATGCAACTCGTAACCGCAGTCATCAAGCCACACATGCTCGACGAGGTGAAAGAGGCCCTGCGGGGCATCGGCATCTCGGGCATGACCGTCACCGAGGTGAAGGGCTTTGGTCGTCAAGGTGGCCATACCGAGACCTACCGTGGCGCCGAGTACCGGGTCGACTTCGTCCCGAAGGTCAAGCTTGAGATCGTCGTCGATACCGGAGACGTGGCCAAAGTGACCGAGGCCGTCACGGCTGCAGCACAGACGGGCAAGATCGGCGACGGCAAGATCTGGGTTACTCCGGTCGACACGTTGGTCCGAATCCGAACCGGAGAGCTCAACGCCGACGCGGTCTAACTTGGTTCGGCTGTTCTATTGGTT
>JBLINY010000231.1:0-4315 GCA_047638695.1 Acidimicrobiales bacterium
ATAACACCACGGTCAAAGAAAATCGGACCAGGCGACGATACGAACGGGATCATCCATTCGTCAAGCATATGCCATTTGGAAATCGGCCCCGGAAAGCAGCCTTAGGCTGCTGACATGGCGAATTGTACATTTATTGGTCTCGGCGTCATGGGCGCCCCGATGGCCGGACACTTGGTCGCAGCCGGTCACACGGTGACCGTCTACAACCGCACTTCCGCGAAGGCTGCGGCGTGGTCCGCGCAACACGACGGAGCGACCGGCGACACGCCCGCTGCTGCGGCGGCAGGCGCCGACTTTGTCTTTCTGTGTGTGGGCGACGATCCCGACGTGCGAGCCGTCACCACGGGCGAGGGCGGTGTGCTTGAAGCAATGGCGGCCGGCACGGTTTTGGTTGATCACACGACCGCCTCGGCCGATGTCGCTCGTGAGGTCTACGCCGCCGCTCAGGAAAAGGGGGTCGGCTTCGTCGACGCTCCGATTTCTGGTGGCCAGGCGGGCGCCGAAAACGGCGTACTCACGGTGATGTGTGGTGGCGAGCAGGCCGACTTCGACCGGGTGGCGCCGGTCATCGATGCCTACGCCCGTGCGTGCACTCTGTTGGGCCCCTCCGGCAGCGGCCAGTTATGCAAGATGGTCAACCAGATTTCGATTGCCGGACTCTTGCAAGGTCTCTCCGAGGGGATCGACTTCGCCGCTCGAGCCGGACTCGATATCGAAAAGGTCGTTGAAACGATCTCCCAGGGCGCGGCTGGTTCGTGGCAGATGGCGAACCGGGCGACCACAATGGCCGCCAACGAATTCGACTTCGGATTCGCCCTCGACTGGATGCGCAAGGACCTCGGCATCTGTCTCGCCGAAGGCGACCGAATCGGCGCCTCCTTGCCCGTCACCGCTCTGGTGGATCAGTTCTATGCCCGGCTCCAACGCCAGGGCCACGGCCGCTGGGATACGAGCTCACTGATTCACCTCCTGAGCGACGAATAAGCGGTACTCTTCGGCTCATATCTGGGGACGTCTCGCTGGGTCGAACTCCCGATTTCTACGCCTATTCATCACAGCCGATTGAGGCTGCGGTGCATGAGGGAGATTTCGTGGTGATTCGCTGGGCCGACAAGGCCACCCTGCACGCCTATGGGCTCTGGCTCTGGGAGAACCGCATGGCCGATGGCGGTATCGACGAACGCACCCGCGAGGGCAAGATCGATCCCGCCAACCTGCCAACATCGACGGTCATCAACGAGGTCGAGGTGGTCGACGGACATCTCATCGTTCGCTGGACTGACGGCGCCGCGAACGAGTTCGATGCCGGCTGGCTTCACCATGTCGCGCTCGATGCTCAGCGCGTCGACGCCGGACTTCCCCCGGCGCAACTCTGGGACACTCGTGACTTTGTTGAACCGCCCTCGATTGACGGTCGACGAGTGCTCGCTGGTGACGATGCCGCGTTACACGAATGGCTCACCCTGCTCGCCCGGTTCGGTCTCGCTCGGCTCGAGGAACTCCCGATTGACGACGAGATCCTCCCCGCGATCGGGCGGATGATCGGCGCTCTGCGCGATACGAACTTCGGTGTGACGTGGCCGGTCAGCGTTGACTTCGCCCCGACATCCACTGCCAATACGCCGCTGCCGCTGCCACCGCATAGCGATCTCCCCACACGGGAAACGCCGCCGGGGTTCCAGCTCCTGCACTGCCAGATCAACACGTGCGGCGGCGGGCTGAGCACGATGGCCGATGGGCATGCTGTCGCCGCGTGGTTCCGCGACAACGAACCTGAGCACTATGACGCGCTCACGACACTCCGGTGGACGTTCTTCAACCGCTCGCCCGGCCACGACCATCGCTGGTCCGGGCCAATTATCGACGCCGGTGCTCCCGGTCAGCCCCTTACGCTGCGCGCCTTCCACCCGGTCCGTGGCTTTCCCGACATGGCCCCCGAGGATCAGCCTCGGGCGTATGCCGCGCTGCGCCGCTTTAGTGAAGTCGCCGCGAGCCCGCCTTTCCAGGTGTGTTACGCATTTCGACCTGGTGATCTCGTGGCGTTCGACAATCGTCGAGTCCTGCACGGCCGCACGGCGATCGATGAAGCGGGCGGCAGCCGAGTGTTGCATGGCACCTATATCGATCACGACGAGGTCTACTCGCGGCTCCGGGTGCTTACCCGCGGCCTTCAATCCCAATCTTTAGACAGTTAGGAACCTCATGAGCGTCTTCATCACCTGCGCAGTTACCGGTAGCGGCGACACGGCTGGCAAGTCCGAGCATGTGCCGGTCACTCCCGAGCAGATCGCCAACTCCGCGATCGATGCCGCGAAGGCAGGGGCGGCGGTCGTGCATTGCCACGTCCGTAACCCGGAGACAGGCGCGCCAGCCCGCGACCTCGATCTGTACCGCGAACTCACCGATCGCATTCGTTCGTCCGACACCGACGTGGTCCTGAACCTCACTACCGGCATGGGTGGCGACATCGTCATCGGTTCGGTGGAGCAGCCGTTCCCGCTCGATCCTGAAGGCACCGATCTTGGCGGCGCCACGGAGCGGGTGGACCACATCCGCGAGTGCAAGCCGGAGATCTGCACGCTCGATGTGGGTTCGATGAATTTCGGTGAGGGCAACTACATCATGTCCAACACCACGGCCACGCTCGACGAGATGGCGCGCCAGATTCGCGACGCGGGCGTCCGGCCGGAGTTAGAACTTTTCGACACCGGCCACCTTTGGTACGCGAAGAACATGGCCGACCATGGCCTCTTCGAGGGTCCGGTACTGGCGCAGCTATGTATGGGGGTGCCGTGGGGCGCGCCAGCCGACCTCAACACGTTCATGGCGTTAGTGAACAATGTGCCGAGCGACTGGGTCTTCAGCGCCTTCGGCATCGGCCGCGATCAGCTCCGGTTCGTCGCCGCGGCCATTCTGGCCGGCGGCAATATTCGGGTCGGCTTGGAGGACAATCTCTACCTGGATCGAGGCGTGCTGGCGACCAACGCGATGCTCGTCGAGCGCGCGGTCACGATCACCGAGTCGCTCAACGAAACCGTCATGACCGCCGCCGAGGTGCGTGAGCATCTCAACCTCACGAAGCAGGCCTGAGCCTTGGTTGAGAAGCGAGGGCCGGAGATCGAGCGCGCTGCCGTTGTCGGCGCCGGTGTGATCGGTGCGGCATGGGCCGCCCGGTTCGCCCTGCATGGTGTCGACGTGAAGGTGCTCGACCCGAATCCCGACACGCCCCGGATCATCGACGAGGTCTTCGCCAATGCTCGGGCGGCGTGGGCCGATCTCGACCTCCCGGTTATCGCCGAGGGTTCGGTGCAGATTGTTGAGACCTACGACGAAGCTTGCAACGACGCTCAGTTCGTACAGGAGAGCGCGCCGGAAAACGTCGAGATGAAACGCTCGATCCTCCAGAAGATCGACGCGGCTTGTGATGCCGACGCGGTGATTGCCTCGTCAACGTCGGGCATCAAGCCGTCGGCCCTGCAGGAGGGCATGTCGCATCCATCGCGGCTTCTTGTTGGCCACCCGTTCAATCCGGTCTACCTAATCCCGTTGGTCGAGGTGTGCGGCGGTGAGCACACCAGCGCGGAGGTTGTGCAAAGGGCGATCTCGATCTACGCCTCGGTGTCGATGAAGCCGCTGCACGTGCGGGTCGAGATCGATGCCTTCATTGCCGATCGGCTGCTCGAAGCGGTCTGGCGTGAGTCGCTCTGGCTCGTGAACGACGGTGTCGCCACCACCGAAGAGATCGACGATGCAATTCGCTACGGCTTCGGTCTGCGTTGGGCGCAGATGGGGCTGTTCGAGACCTATCGAGTCGCCGGCGGCGAGGGCGGAATGGGCCACTTCGTCCGCCAGTTCGGGCCGACGCTTTCGTGGCCATGGACGAAGCTCATGGATGTGCCCGAGCTCACCGAAGAGCTCATCGACAAGATCGAGGAACAATCCGACGCCCAATCGGGCGAGCACTCGATCCGCGAGCTCGAACGAATTCGTGATCGGAACCTTGCTGGCATTCTCCGCGCGCTGGAAGCCAACGAGTGGGGCGCGGGCGCCACGCTCGCCGAACAGCGGCGGTCGCTTTAGTCGACGAGCTCCCACACCGCCGTGTCGGCATCGAACTGGGCGAGGAGCAGTCCCCGAGCGGCGCCAAGATCGCCCGGTTCGAGCCGGGCGTCAAAGTAGCCGGGAAGAGCAATCTCACCGATCGACTCGAGTGCCAGTTGGAGCGAATCGTTGGTGAGTTCCGGCCCGGCGGCGTTGAGCGCAGCTTCGAGCAAGTCGGCGATCCCGCAGGCGTAGAGCGCGACCGTGATGTCGT
>JBLINY010000232.1:0-4296 GCA_047638695.1 Acidimicrobiales bacterium
CCCGCGGGCTTCAGAGCAATCACCGCCGTTTGCGTGACTCGCCTACCGAACTGCATCAGGTCTACGGCCTTGGCATGAAGGGTTTCCTCCTCGAGGTCGCCGGTCGGCCCACCGAAGTACAAACCGTGCTCGAGCAGGCCTTCGACATTCAACACCGGCTACTTCCGGGGCCTGACAAGACCCAGGCAGCAGTAGCGTGCGAGATCTTTGCCGGCATGGTGGCCACACAACGGGGGGAGCCCGAGAGGGCGATCGGTCACGCAGCCACGGCCGGGACGCTGCAAGTCGAGCTGGGCTTCGAATCAGAAGTGTCCAATGCCCGGGGGATGATCACCGCTATGGGTGCGCTTAGGATGGGTGATCCCAGCGCCGCGCTCGCAGTTGCCGACGATTTCGCCGCTGCCGATTCGCTGTTCGCCACCGGGGACGAGATCCGAGCCATCGCCTATGCCGAGATGGGTGAGCTCGAACGTGCCAGCATCTCCGCTGAGGCCCATGCGCGGGTAGCGGTGACTGGTCGGGTTCCCCAACAGGCGACCGACAGCCTGCTGCTCCTGGCGGTGTTGTTCAAGGCCGAAGGCGACACGGCCACTGCGGGCCGACTGATCGCGGACCTGGGAATCTGCCGCAATATTGAGCTGCAGGTATATGGCCAACAGCTCGCTGCACAATTCGGAGTCAGCGACGAATACCAGGCAAACCAAGTCCGACTTGTCACCGACATGGGCGATGCCATGCGACGGAAATCAGCGGAGGACATCGAAACCCTCCACCAAGAAATGACCCGCCGAGGCTGGCAATAACCCACCACGCCCATCCGTTCCTGAGTCGCCCGCGCGGGAGATGGCACTCGATACCAACCAACCGCAAGGCCTGAACTGGGTTCGCCAAAGCCATCCCAGCCGGATACCGCGCGGTGGCAGACCAGTTCGATGCGCTCGATAACGCTCTACTCGGCGACACGGACTCGGCCTGGCGTCGCACGGGACCTCGGCGTTCTAGTCCGCGACCGCGCTGTGCTCGTACTGGCGGATCTCCGAGCATATTCGGATGCTGTAGCGCGAAAAAACCTTCTCTTTGCCTTCCTTCATCGCCTTCTGGTGCGTCGGGTCCTTGGTCCAGGCGAGCAATGCCTGCTCGGTTTCCCAAAGCGAAACCGTCGAGATACGCCCATCGCCCGAGACATGGGCATAGCTCTCCTTGCTGATGAAACCCGGAATGGTTTCTACAACGGGCAACAATGCGTTGAGCCAGTGTTGCTGTCGTTCCTCCATGCCGGGGCGAGTCTCGAATTCGATCAGGCAAACAATCATGTAATTGGACCAACAATTTCAGAGGGGATAAAAATCGGCAAACCGTCCGCGAAACCCTACGTCGGGAATGGCGGGGGATCTGCACGCCAGATGTTCGTCACCAGAACACGCCGTGGGACCGGGTGATCCAGGAGGGGCCTGACGCCATCCACCGGGTCTGTTGGAGTTCGTCGAGAACTTCACCGTCGAGATGGATGTCGCTCACCTTGGCGGAGACGACAAGGTGGTGTTTTCCGAACGCACAGAACACTTCCTTCCACGCGGGGACGAAGGCGTTGCGTTCGCTCTAAGGCGGCCTTGGTCTCAGACGGGTGTTCCTCCCACAACTGTGTCGACCCCTCGATGTCGGTGAACAGAAAAGTCACCCTCCGTGTCGGTCGGTCGCTCAGGCATAGCTCGCAGCATCTCACACCGCTCGGTAGCGCCGCCCACAACGACCTCCAGTCGGCCGTTACCCCAGCGCTCTATTGCCGGCTACCGGACGGGCATCGAGCGTCCCGACGGGCGATCGAGACTGCCGTCCGGTCACGGCACGGATGGTGCGGGTGGATGGCGCCCGTAGGTGTAGGCGTTACCGAGTGTCAACCAGCTTGGTCTTCCGTGATAAGAGCTATCGAAGATGTGCACCTCCAGCTGCGTTCAGAAGCGGGTCAAATGCTCTTCTCGACATCACCCAAGTCCGCCCACAGTCAAACACTGCCAAGAGCTGCCCGGGTGGCGGGTAGGCGGTTCACGCAGGCCGCACCAAGGGTTGCCGTGATCCAGTCGAACATCCGACGTCGACGACCACGCGTTCACCCGGGGTCCTTGGCGCGGGCAACATGGCCCGGAATAGAAGCTCAACATCCTTGTCCAGGCCTGGCGACGACTTTCGACGGACTCCCCCCACGTCCTCTGAGCGGGGCCTACGGCAAACTGCTCGACTGGCCCGCCGGTCGGTCAACGCAACGGTGCTCTTTCTGTCACGACTTCGCTATTGCGACAGCCAGTGAGGTGACAGCGACAAGCGAACCCAGTAGAAGCACCCAGAGGCCAACACCGGTCGACGCCTGAGCGAACTCGTTGCTGACGTCGCCAAGATTGCTCGACACGTTCCCTAGTTCCCACATCGCTAACAAAGTAAGAAGGCCCGTGCCGGCTGCTGTTCCCAGGAGCCACTTCTTCCGGACCGGGCCCAGCACCAGTGCGATAACAGTCAGGCCAGCGAGAAAGAATGAACTTAAGAGTGTGATTACGCCGTCGCCGCTGGTTCCGCTGATGCTTATCGACCCAAACCCCGTATTGAGTGTCGCCCACGGCAACAGAGAGCCGAGAGCTGCGAGAGCAAATCCGCCGATCGCCACGAGGCCGAGGGTGCGTAAGAGGCCGACGTCTGTTGACACCGGGGTAGCGGGGGCAATTGGCGAGGCGGACGCTGATGGCAGCATCTGCGCAGGTGGTGGCATGTCGGCTGGTGAGGCGATCGGGCGAACGTCGTGAGACCACTGCATGCCATCCCAATACCGCTCCTGGCCAGGTGTCGAAGGGTCAGGGTGCCAGCCGGCAGGTACTGCGTTCATGGCCACGCACCCTCGCGCACGTAGCGCTACTACTCAAGCGGTTCCGTCTTTCGATCGGGCGGAGCCTGTCATCGTCATTTTCGGAGTTCAGGATGCTGCTCCCACAGACGACTGGAACCCACGATGCCCGTGAGCAGAAAATCACCGTCCCTGTTGGTTGCTCGGCCATACGGTGCCGCGTTCCACACGACTCGGTGACGACGCCCGAAGACGACCCACTTCCATCTAACACCATCCGAGAATGCCGGGAGGCGGGCAGGGTCACCTTCGTTTTTCGTGGCCCGGCGGAGGTGTACGGCGGCTAGTAGTGTTGGTGCAAACCGAGCAGGGGGGCACCATGCCTAGATTCATGATCGAACGCGATATTCCAGACATCGGCACAGCCGAACGCGAACAACTGCGAGACGCAGCGACACAATCGAACTCTGTGCTGTCCGCGATGCAGGGCGAAGGCAAAGGCATCCAGTGGGAGCACTCCTACGTGGTGCAGGACAAGACCTTCTGTGTCTATCTCGCCGACGAACAAGCACTTATCGACGAGCACGCTGAACGCAGTGGCTTCCCCGCCAGCATCGTCACCGAGGTCAGCAAAATGATCGACCCGGTCACCGCCGAAGCCTGACACCAGCCCAACACCTGTGGGGGCAACCGCAGCTGGCTCCTAGCGCCCGCTCAGCGCTGCGACCTCGAAGGCCCTCCATCCGAACGAGTCGCATGTCGCGATCAAGAATGGCTGAGGATCGAGGTCAGATCGTGACGGTTGCGCACAACGGTTCCTCCTTTGAGGTGAGTCGCCTGATCATGCTTTGGTCTTTTGGCAGATCATCTCGACGGGGGCGATAGTGCCGGCGGCGATGCCATCGACCATGTTGACCAGCTTGGTTGGAGCGTCCTTTCCGAGAATGAGATGAAGTCCAAGCGGAGGTGGCCCTCCCGCAGCGGCGGTTTTGGCTCGCATCGCACCGAAGAAGTCGACTGCGAACTGACGGCGGTTGCGCAGCTCGACGATTTCGAACCCGGCCGATTCAAGGGCATCGCGGTACGTCGAAAGATCTTCGACGAAGCTCATCGACTCGTCAGTCGCCCACGGCACCGGGAACTCGATCATGCCGTCGGCGACGCTCATCATGTCGTAGACGCCGAATCGCCCACCCGGCCGCAACACCCGATGCACCTCACGAAACAGTGCGGATTTGTCGGCGATG
Organism: Acidimicrobiales bacterium; assembly: GCA_047638695.1. Taxonomy (GTDB): domain Bacteria; phylum Actinomycetota; class Acidimicrobiia; order Acidimicrobiales; family SZUA-35; genus JAHECQ01. Next base: position 4,078 of record JBLINY010000232.1, read on the forward strand.
TTCATTCCGACGTGGAGCTGTACAGCCTTGTCGAACGAGCCATCCTCGAACGGCATGTCGAGAGCGCTTGCCGTCTCGTACCGGGCGCGATTCAGATTGACCAAACCAAGTGTGAGCAACACAAAGGCGCTAGCCAGCTTGGCGATGGCCCCGGCATCAAACGCCATGACTACTACTGCCATTGCGGCACCGGTTGTGAGCACGCCGACAAATGGCGCC
>JBLINY010000233.1:0-4280 GCA_047638695.1 Acidimicrobiales bacterium
CCAGCACTTCGCGCAGGCCGCGGGCGAAGTTACGCATCATCTCGGTATTGAACGGCATTGGCATGCCCATCTTCAGCAGCCGAATCCCGGCGGCCGCAACCTCGGCGTCGCTTGAGAGTCCGAGCCGGCTCAGCGCCTCGCGAACCTCGCGATAGGTGATGCCGGATGAGGCGATGCCGATCCATGCATCGACCGGGTCGGTCGTGAGGTAGTTGAGCTTGTTGTCATAGGCATAACGACGGGCCAGCTCGTACCTGACCTCAACAATCTCGCGTTCGAGCTCAATCGTGTGGGGAGTAAGTAGCCGCCCATCGGGACGGTGCTGATATCGCTGGCCGTCGATCAGCGGCATCACAGGGTCGAAGGCGCCGGGGTTGAGATGCATGCTGGCGGTGGCGTCGGCGACATCAGCCACAATCTTCAGCGCCACCCACAAGCCGGTGGCCCTCGACATGGCGATGGCATGGCGGCCGAGCTTCAGCGCCTCAACCGGATCGCCCGGATACAGCAGTGGCATGTGCATGTCGAACACCACACCGGCCGACGACGACGGCACGGTCGAACTCTTGGCCGCCGGGTCGTCGCCGACGATGGCGACGGCACCGCCGTTCATCGAGGTGCCGGCATACACCGCGTGCCGAAGAGCGTCGGCGGCCCGATCGACCCCCGGCGCCTTGCCGTACCAAATGCCGACGATCCCGTCGTAGCGACAGTCGGGTTGCACCGACGCCAACTGTGAACCCATCACCGCCGTCGCTCCGTACTCCTCGTTCATGCCCTGTTTGAAGACAACGGGCAGTTCGGGAGCCAGCCGCGCCGCCCGGGCAACGGCGTCGCCGTAGCCGCCGAGGGGCGAACCCTGGTAGCCGGAAATGAACGACGCGGTGTTGAGACCGTTGAGTCGATCGGTTCGCAGCTGTTCCAACGGCAAGCGGGCCAGCGCCTGAATGCCGGTGAGGAACACCGTGCCTTCGTCGGCGAGGAACCGATCGTTCAGCTGATACTGATCAATGGTTGCCATAAAGAAACAGTAGTTGTCGGCGCCCTCCCAGCGGCGCCTCCCCGGGAAGGCGAACTGGTCGGGCCTGCCAGTAGTCGACCGGCCCGACCTGCTGATCTAGCGTCCGGCCCATGGATTTCGGAATGTGTGTTGCCACCAAACTCACCGCGGTTGATGAGGTCGTCGAGTTCGAGAACCTCGGCTTCGATGCCGTCTGGGTACCCGACAGCCAGATGATCTGGGGTGACTGCTACGCCTACCTCGCTCTGGCGGCGGAACGCACCAGCCGCATCCGCCTTGGCACCGGCGTGTCCGTCGCCGGCACCCGCATCCCACCGGTTACCGCACACTCGATCGCCTCTATCAACACGCTGGCGCCGGGCCGCACGTTCCTCGGCATGGGGGCAGGGAACAGCGCCCACCGCTTCCTCGATCACAAGCCGCTTCCGATCGCCAAGTACGGCGAAGAGCTGCGAGTGATCCGGGCCCTCTTGCACGGTGAGGAGGTCGAGTACACGTTCCGAGGTAAGACAGCCCCAACCCGGCTCCTGATGGCCGACCTTGGCTACATCAACCTCGATGACCGCATCCCCATGTACGTCTCGGGTTTCGGGCCCAAAGCTCAAGGCCTGGCCGGTAAATATGGCGATGGCCTGGTCACGTCCTTGCCGCCCGAACCCCGCGCCATCGAACGAGCCCTCAACACCGCACGCAAGGGTGCCGAGGAAGCTGGTCGAGAGATGCCGGCCGACTTCCCAACCGTGTCGCTCACGAACATCGTCATTCTCGAGAAAGGTGAAGAGGTCACCTCTGACCGAGTCATCAATGAGAACGGCGCCTTCATCGTGTCGTCGCTGCACTACCTCTACGACAAGATCCGCCAATACGGAGGCGAACCACCGCGACACCTCCACGGCATATGGGACGAATACTCGGCGCTGGTCGAGCAAACTCCCGAGGCGATTCGCCACATGAGAATCCACGACGGGCACTGCACCTTCCTGCGGCCCGACGAAGCGAAGTTCATGACCGAAGACCTCATCCGGACCACGTGCATCGTCGGAACTGCCGATGAGGTGGTGGCCAAAATCAAAGAGCTCGACGAGGCCGGTCTGAACGAGATCATGGTGCTCCCGACACCGGAGCATCAGGTGTCGTGGGCCAAACGATTCGCTGCTGAAATTCTCCCGAAGGTGAAGTAGGTTCCCGCCATGTCTGAAGAAACTGCTGTGCCTGAAGAGCCGCTCGTTCTCGTCGAAGATCGCGGCTTCGTTCGGGTCATCACCATGAATCGGCCGAAGGCGATGAACGCGATTAACCGGGCGCTTTCGCTAGAAATGGCCGATGTCATGGATGCCTTCGACGCCGATGACTCGGTGCGAGTGGGTGTGCTCACCGGTGCTGGCCGTGGCTTCAGCGCCGGCATGGATCTCAAGGCCTTCGCTGGCGGCGAGACGCCAATGCTGGAGGAGCGAGGCCTAGCTGGCATGGTCGAGCGCGGACCCCGCAAGCCACTCATCGCCGCCGTCGAGGGCTTTGCCCTGGCCGGTGGTCTCGAAGTTGTCCTCGGCTGCGACCTGTTGGTGGCTACCAAAGATGCCAAGCTTGGCATCCCCGAAGTCACGGTCGGTTTGTTCGCCGGCGGAGGTGGGCTCGGACGTTTGCCACGTCATTTGCCGGAGTCGGTGGCCATGAAGATGGCGCTCACGGGTGAGCCGATCAGCGGCGAAGAGGCACACGGTTATGGCATGGTGGTCGAGCTGGCTGAGCCGGGAGAAGCAGTGAATGTTGCTGTCGCCCTCGGCGAGCGCATCGCTAAGAACGCCCCTCTCGGCGTCATAGCATCCAAGAAGATCGTGCGAGAAAGCTGGGGCATGACCGACGGCGAATTCTGGGCCTATCAAAACCCGATCTTGGACGACGTCTTCGCATCGGAGGACTCAAAGGAAGGCGCCCTCGCCTTTGCCGAGAAGCGCGACCCCAACTGGAAGGGCCGCTAGACGGCTCGGACGTAGAGACATGCGGTCGTAGTTGAGGCTCAGTTGCTTGAACCTCAGTCGTTGGAAGCTCAGTCGTCTGAAGCTCAGTCGTTGGAAACAGCGAGGCCAACGGCCTGGGCCAACTGTGCAGCGAGACCAATTGCCTGGCCGCGGTCGATCAGGCATCCATCGAGACGTCCTATGCCGACCGGCTCCAGCGTGGTCGCCCCGCGAAGATCGACTCGTTCGGCCCGGACACGATCGACGCTCGTCTTGTTCAGGGACGAGCCGACGACGGTTACGTCCGTCAACTGTGCTTCGAACAGGTCGACGTCGTCGAGCACACAGTCGACGAAGCTCACCCGCTCGAGGGTGGCGGCCCGTAGGTTTGCGAGACGGAATGAGCACCGTTCGAACACGAGGTCGGTCAAGGTGCCGTCTGAGAAATCAGAGCCAACCAGTTTCGTATCGCTGAGGTGACACCCCCGCATCGACGAGAGGGTCAGGCCACTCAGGTCGCTGCCACTCACCGATGAGCGAAGAAGCTTGATCCGGTGGATGTCAGCCAAATCCAGCTCGACTCGATCGAGTTCGCAACCGCTGATCTCCAGTTCGGCGCAGTCCGCGGCCCTCACCGCTCCGCTCGCTAAGACGTCGACCAGCTCAGCCCACGATCGATCAACCTCTAACCGACCCGTCCAGGGGCTGGTCTTCGGCTTCTTCGGCACCTGTGGCGCCTTGGCGTAGGCATCGTCTGGCCCGATTGTCGGCATCAACCTTACGTTACTCACCGTCGGTGTCACGTTCTCGCCCTGTCGCGATCTGGCCTAACGTCGCCCCCATGAAGACAAAGATCTGCGAGATGTTTGGGGTTGAGTTCCCCATTCTGGCCTTTACCCATTGTCGCGATGTGGTAGCCGCGGTGACCCGGGCCGGTGGTTATGGCGTGCTCGGCGCAGCCGGCCATACCCCGGAGCAGCTCGACATCGATCTCAAGTGGATCGCCGACGAGGTTGGTGGCAGGCCGTTCGGTGTCGACATCATCGTGCCGGCCAAATACCAGGGCAAGGAGGAAGGCGGCCTCTCGGTCAAGGCGCTGAAGGACATGATCCCGGCCACCCATCGTGACTTCCTCGAAGACATGATGCAGCGGTACGACATCCCTGAACTGCCCGAGGACGAAACCAAAACCACGATGGCCGGTGACTCCGAGCCGCCAATGACCTACGACCAAGCGGTGCCGCTGATGGACGTGGCCTTCAGTCACCCGATCAGCCTTATCGTCAACGCCCTCGGCCCTC
>JBLINY010000234.1:0-4167 GCA_047638695.1 Acidimicrobiales bacterium
GATCACCTCAGGTGGGAACCGGTAGCCAGCGAACGCTGACCGATCCACTGGCGGCGAACTCTGATGGCGGTGGCTCATTCGGACACGATCGCCAGTCGCCGATCCGTTCCCTCAATGCAACAGTGCCTGTTCGCGAGGGGCGTTCGGACCGGGGTCTTGAGGATCTTGAGGCCTTCGGTGCGGAAGATCTCGTCGAAGGTGTCGATGAATTGGCTGCCGCGGTCACGCACGAGCGCCTGTGCATGGACGAAGCGGTCGGGATGACGAAGGAACAGGTTGCGGGCTGCTTGTGTGGTCCACGGCCCGGTGGGGTTGGCGGTGATGCCTGCGAGGAACACTTCGCGGCTGGTGATGTCGATGAAGAACAGTAGGTAGAAGCGGCGCAGCAGAGCTGTGTCGACGGTGGCGAAGTCGCAGGCGACGGCGGCTTGGGATCGGGGACCGGACCGAGAGCGAGGCCAATGATGCGACGAGGTGGTACAAGATGCGATACACACCCCCTCAGGATCGGTCGGTGTCTGCCCTGGTCAACGCCCCCGTCCGAGTTTCGGGACCCACGCCCCACACGCCCAGGTCTTGCCGGGTGTTGCATGTTGCGTTATGATGCAACATGCAACGAAAGGGGCAAGCGTGATTGAAGAACTGAATGACCAGCTCAAGGAGCTTGCGACCGGACTCACCGTTGCTCGTAAGGATGGTGGTATCGAGTTCAGGGTCGGGGACGATCAGGTTGGCCTCGACGTCCACCGGCGTGTGGCCGTGACGCCGGCGACGGCGCTTCGTCTGATCGGCGATCACCCTCGGCCTGGGTTCGTGGTTGGAGACATCGTCCACGCTCGAGCTGCTGAGTATCTCATCGGGCATGGCTGGTCGTTCTGGGATCGCCGTGGTCGACTCCGGGTCTGGTTGCCTGAGAATGATTTCCGGCTCGACATGAACGGTCTTCGATCGTTCGTCGCGGGGGCATCCGGCCCAGATCCGGTGAATCCGGTTGTCGGGTCTGGTGCGATCGCAGTCGCGGTAGCGCTCCTCACGGCGGGAGATCCGACCACGATCGGTGTTCGTGAGATCGCTCGCACTGCCGGAATGAACGCATCGACGATTTCACGGGCCCGGTCCAAGCTTGTGGACGCCGCGCTGATCGACCGAGACGGATCCCCGTTGCCGAACGAGTTGTTTTGGGCGACGAGCCGGGCTTGGCGCCCCGAGGTGATCGCTGTGGATCAGGCGCCCAGCGGCGAGGGGTGGGTTCTTGGCGGAGATAGTGCTGCGGCGTCCCACGGCGCGTCTGTGTTCGGGGAACACAGACGCTGGTACACAGTCGATAGTGCTGCCATGCGACGATGGTCGATGCGACACCGGAGCGACCATGGCAACCACGAAATCGCTTTGGCCCCAACCCCCCTCGTCACGGCGACCGCCATCGATGGAATCGTTCATCCCGTTGTTGCCGCTCTCGATCTGTCCACGACGTCACGGGGCCGTGAGATCCTCACGGTCTGGACGACGCCGCGAATAGGCGAGCCGGTCTGGATATGACAACGCTCTGGCTCCCGTCCATCAACATGCCGTTCGTTCAAGCCATCGACAGCATCGCGGCTACGGAAGGTCGATGGGCGATCATCGGCGGTTTCGCAGTGTGGATCCATCTCGGTGGAGCCCATCGCGTCACACTCGACATCGACGCTGCAGCTGGCCCGGTTGCACACCAAACACTCGTCACGGTCGGCGTTCCGGGCACCAATGCCAGCCAGCGCATCCTCTCAGGTGCCGAGCTGGAAATCATCGAGGTACACGATCCGATCGGAGGCCTAGACGGTCTCGACGCCAAGCAGCGACTCTTCATCGCCGCACATTGGGCCGCAGCCGCACACCCAATCCAGGCGACAATAAGGTGCGACGACATTGCAGTCGTTGCGCCCGTTGCCAGCTGGCTAGCGCTCGTCGGATGCAAGCTGCACGCCTGGCTAGACCGACACTCCTCCCAGGACACCAAACGCGGGAGCGACGGCGTCGACATCATCCAACTCCTTCGTCGGCAACCTGAGCCCTCACCCTTGGTGTCGCCAGTCGAGGGGTTAGCCGACTCTGTCCGTTGGGCGGCCGAGCAGGTACTCATCGACCAAGCAACACTGGTACGGCGACTGATCCTTATTCATGCCGACAGAGACATCGAGGTCGATGAGATCGAACTGCTCGGCCAAGAACTCGTCGAACGGCTCACATGACAAGCCAGCGACCTCGTAAGCGACCAGTAGCGAGTCGTGTCAACCGGAGACAACGGGGCCCGCTCAACAAGACCGGACGCAATCGTGCCGGGCGAACGATGCTCACGCCGCGGTCCACCTTGAAGCGGCAGCGGGCGATCCCCTCGCAGCGATGATCGTGTCGTGCTCTTGTTTGGTGAGACCGGAGTCCGCTGTTATGTGTCGCATTGCTAACGGCTTGCTAATGGGAGCCCCGGCAAGGGGCGGCAAACGGCGGGCAAGCGGCCACAAGACCGAACTAGGAACCGCTTGTTTCCAAGTGCTTCCGCTCGGTGCCGCTGTGGACAAGTTGGGGCTCCTTCGTTCGAGTCCCCCCCCCTCCGACACTCGAAAATCCCTGCTATCGAGCGGGGGTTTTCTTCGTTTTGTGTCGCTTGTCCGCGATTTGTCATCAGAATTCAAACGGCGCCGGATCTAGCATTGGTGGTCCGCCTTTGCGATAAGCAGAGCCTGATTAGTGGGGACTCACCGGGACTGTCACACCGTCGTGCGACACTTCATACATGGGAGATGTCGAACTGTTCCGTGCGAAGCTCAGCGCTGGTTTTCGCGAACCACTGGCTCATGGCCGGTTCGTGGGCCTGTGGGGGCCGAATATTGCGTCGTGGCTGGTCAGGCCGCGTTTCGGTACTCGTTGATCATGCCGTCGCACCGCGTTGTCTTTTTGATTCGGAGCCTCGGGGGGTCGGAGCCTGGGGCGGGCAGCGGTGGTCGTTGCTCGAGGGAGCGGTGGGGTCGGTGAGTGTTGTAGTGCTCGATGTAGTCGACGACGACGCGGTCGAGTTGGCGCTGGTTCCAGATGATGGTGCGGTCGAGGAGTTCTCGGCGGATGGATCCGATCCAGCGTTCGGCGAAGGTGTTGGCCACAGGCGTTCGGACTGGACTCTTCAGGATCTTGAAGTCTTCGGTGCGGAAGACCTCGTCGAATGCGTCGACGAACTGGCTGCCCCGGTCACGAACCAGTGCTCGTGAGCATGTGAGTTGGTCGGCGTGGCGCATGAACAGGTTGCGGGCTGCTTGGGTGGTCCAGGCGCCGGTCGGGTTGGCGGTCACGCCGGCGAAGAAGACTTCCCGGGTGGGTATGTGGATGAAGAACAGGACGTAGTAGCGGCGGAGCAGGGCGGTGTCGACTGTGAAGAAGTCGCACGCCACGGCTGCTTGGGAGTGCAGGAACTGGGACCAGGTGACGTCTGATCGTTGTGGGGCCGGGTCGATGCAGCTGGCCTTGAGGATGCTCCACACCGTGGAGGACGCGATGTGGTGGCCGAGGCCGGCGAGTTCGCCGTGGATGCGTCGGTAGCCCCAGGTCGGGTTCTCGCCGGCGAGGTGGACGACGAGTTGGCGGATCTCGGCTGCGGTGGATGGGCGTCCCGGTTCTCGTGAGGGTTGTGTCCAGTGGCGGGTGATGCGTCGTCGGTGCCAGCGCAGGAGGGTGTCGGGGGTGACGATCCAGCCGGTTCGTCGTGGGCGGGGGAGCGCGGCGCCGATCGCGCCCAGGATGGTCCTGTCGTCGTCGTTGATTTCGGGTCGGTCGATTTGTCGGCGGAGGACGCCGAGTTGGTGGCGGAGCACGATGAGCTCAAGGTCCTTGGAGCGACCGGAGCGTGCGGCGAGCCGGGCCAGGCCGGCGATGAGGCGGTAGAGAATGCGGAACACAGCTGATCACATCGGCCGCGTTTGTCCTGGTCAACTCCCACGGCCGAGTATTCGGCGCCCATGTGTGTCTTGAAGGGAAGTGATGACGATGTAGAAGATCGCCAGCACGATCCGTGCTGTGCCAGTGATGGAGGTAGGTCCTCTGGGGTTGCCGTGCAGGCGGAGATTCCAAACCACCGCAAGCTGCGTCGGTTAAGAGTCGGGGTGGTGAGCGTTGCGGTTGATGTCTCGCTGTGAGCGGGGC
>JBLINY010000235.1:0-4153 GCA_047638695.1 Acidimicrobiales bacterium
AATGCCAAGACCGTGGTCGACCAGGGCTACGGCGTGGGTCCAGCCAAGAATGGCGTCTATCTCGATTTCGCCGACGTCATCGAGCGCGATGGCAGAGACGTGGTCGAAGAGAAGTACGGCAACCTCCTACAGATGTACGAGCGGATCACGGGCGAAGATCCCTATGTCATGCCGATGCGCATCTATCCGGCCGTGCATTACACCATGGGTGGTCTCTGGGTTGACTACAACCTGATGACCACCATCCCCGGCTGCTACGCCGCAGGCGAGGCCAATTTCTCTGATCACGGCGCCAACCGGCTCGGTGCATCGGCCCTCATGCAGGGCCTATCCGATGGCTACTTCGTGTTGCCGGCCACCATTGGCGACTATTTGGCCGACAAGCTCGGGTCGGCGCCGGTACCTACCGACGATCCCGTCTTCGTCGAAGCCGAACAGGGCGTACGCGACCAAACACAGAAGTTCCTGTCGATCGGGGGCACGAAGTCACCCGAATACTTCCACCGAGAGCTCGGCAAGCTCGTGTGGGAGTACATCGGCATGGCCCGCAACCAAAATGGTCTGGAGAAAGCCATCTCCGAGATCCGGGCGCTTCGAGACGAATTCTGGAGCGATGTCCGCGTGCTCGGCGCCGAGGACACCCTGAACAGCTCGCTCGAGAAAGCGGGCCGTGTGGCCGACTTCTTCGAACTCGCCGAGCTGATGGCCCGCGATGGTCTCACTCGGGAGGAATCGTGCGGTGGCCACTTCCGGGAGGAGTCCCAAACCGAAGAAGGTGAGGCGCTCCGCAAGGACGATTCCTTCGCTCACGTGTCGGCATGGCAGTGGCACGACCGCGACACCCCGCAGACCGAACATCGCGAAAAGCTCGACTTCGAGTACGTCAAGCTGACCCAGCGTTCCTACAAGTAACCGTTCGCACAAGAAACCAGAGAGAGCACCCTGACGTGAGCAAGATCCTCAATCTCACCCTCCAGGTCTGGCGCCAGCCAGGCAGCGATGCCCCCGGCACCTTCGAGACCTATCAGGCCAACGGCATCTCCGATGATGCCTCATTCCTTGAGATGCTCGACATCGTGAACGAACGGTTGATCGAAGAGGGCAAGATCCCGATCGAGTTCCCCCACGATTGCCGCGAAGGCATCTGCGGCACCTGCGGCGTGATGATCAACGGCCGTGCCCACGGTCACGAAAAGGGCACGGCTACCTGCCAGCTGCACATGCGGAAGTTCAACGACGGCGACACCATCGTCATCGAACCTTGGCGAGCAGCCGCTTTCCCGGTGGTCCGCGACCTCGTCGTCGACCGCTCGCCGCTCGATCGCATCATCGAGGTCGGTGGCTTCATCACCGCACCAACCGGCACCGTCCGTGACGCCAACGAAACTCCCATCCCCAAAGAGGTAGCCGACTCGGCGATGGACGCCGCGGCCTGCATCGGCTGCGGTGCATGTGTTGCGGCGTGCCCCAACTCGGCGGCCCAGCTGTTCACCTCAGCCAAGCTTTGGCATCTCAGCTCCCTCCCTCAAGGCCAGGCCGAGCGATTCAAGCGCACGGAAACCATGGTCGAAACCATGGAAGAGTTCTTCGGTAGCTGCACCAACCATGGCGAGTGTTCCGATGCTTGCCCTAAAGAGATCAGCCTGGATTTCATTGCGGCCATGAACAAGGACTACATCAAGTCCAAGGTCAAGAACCGCCGGATGGCGTCACAGATCTAATGGCAAACCCGCCGGTGATCATCACTGGCGGAGCTGGTTTCCTTGGCCAGCTGCTCATCGAGCATCTACTAGCCAACGACGCCAATCAACCGATCGTTGTAGTCGACCAAATAGAGGCTCGAGATCAACGTGCACAGTCGGTTGTCGCCGATCTAGCGGCCGACCCGCACGCCCTCGCTCCCCTTGTGGCCGACGGGCCGTGCACCATCTTTCACTTGGCCTCGGTCGTCAGTTCGGGAGCCGAGGCCGATTGGTCGGCCGCTGTGGCTGTCAACCTCATGGGGCTGGTCGCCCTGATCGAACAGTGCCGAGCGTCGGGTCATCACCACCGGGTCGTCTTCGCCAGCAGCGTCGCTGTCTTCGGCGGCGAATTTACTGGGGCCCCGACGGGCGATCGCACGAAGCAGACCCCGACATCGACGTACGGCATGACCAAGGCCGTTGGCGAGCTACTCATCGACGACGCCTCGCGCAAAGGATTCATCGACGGTCGCACCGCTCGGTTACCGACCGTCATCGTGCGTCCCGGAGCGCCGAACATGGCGGCGTCGAGCTTCTGCAGCGGCATCTTCCGGGAGCCGTTACAGGGCATGCGGTGTCGGGTGCCGGTGCCAGGCAACACCGATGTCGTCGTGATATCTCCACAGATGGCGGTGACGAACCTGGCCACGCTGGCAGCGATGGATGCCGAGGCACTCGGCCACATGCGGGCCGTCGCCCTCCCGGGCCTCACGGTGTCGGTCGACCAGATGGTTGCGGCCCTCGAACGAGTAGGCGGCCCCAAAGCAGTCAGACTTCTCGATTTCGAGCCTGACGACACCGTCACCGCGATTGTCGCCGGCTGGCCGGGAAATTGGGATGACGAGCGAGGTCGTGCGCTGGGTTTGATCGGCGACGACAACATTGATGCCATCGTCTTGGCCTTCAGCCAAACGCTGTAACTGCTATCAGCTGGTGCCGGTGAACGCCTTGAACTCCGAGCCGTTGGCGAAGAGAACAATCAGACGTGCTCGGCTTGTGCCGTTGCCCAACTGACCAACCCAATACTCGAGACCGGCAGCATCGGGATTGCGGATGAACACCTTGTGATACATCAGCGTTACGAACTGCCAATCATTCAGTGCCCCGGTATCGCCGAGGAACTCCGACGAGTCGGCAAACGCAGCGGCGACCGTCTCGAGCGGCGTGCCCGACTGATGGCGGGCCAACCAGAAGTTGAATCCGGCACGGTCAGGAGCTCGGTTGAGAACTGCCAAGTAAAGGCGGATGATCTCGCCACGATCGTCCGAGGCGCCGGCATAGGTCGCGGCCAGCCTGACCCGCTTCACGACGCGGACCGTGACCGTAACCGGAGCTCCCTTCACGATCGTTGCCGCGTTCGGGGGACTATTCCGCAGCTTGATGCGATGAACGGGCCGATAGCTGAAGGTATCGACGCCTCGGAACCCTGAGGTCGGCCGATACACACCGGTCGCAGCGGACGACACGGTAGTAATCCCGACACTGGGTACTCTCGTGGCGATGACGACCGAGCAACCTCCCAAGGCTGTAGCTGACGCCAGCGCAACGAGTGTTGTGTCGGGCGCCGGTTTCCAGTTCATCCGCGGCTTCCTGATGGGATCGGCGGACATCGTGCCCGGTGTATCTGGCGGCACAGTCGCTCTCATTCTCGGCATCTACCGCGGTCTCATCAGCAACGTGCGCGGCGGGGCTCATGCTCTGAAGGCGCTCGTCACGGGCGACATCAAGGGAGCCATCGAACAGCTGAAGTCGGTCGACTGGTTGTTCCTGGTGCCTCTGGGGGCCGGCGTCGTTGCTGCCTTCCTCGCATTGCGCCATCCCATGGAAGATCTGCTGCAAAACCACAGCGAAGGCACGGCCGCTGTGTTCACCGGCTTGGTGCTGGCCAGTTGCCTACTTGTCTGGCGGGAGATCACGAACCGAGACGCGCTGCGGCTCGGAGCGCTCGCCGTCGTTGCCGTTGCCGCCTTTTTCTTGCTCGGCCTCCAAGCCGGTGCCGTGCGCGAACCCGGTATCTGGCTCTTCGCCATCACGGGCAGCGTGGCCATCTGCGCCATGATCTTGCCCGGCATCTCGGGTTCGTTCATCATGCTGATGTTCGGCATGTACGCCGCCGTTCTCGGCGGCTCGGTTGGCCAGCTGGCCGTGTTCCTTGTCGGGGCCACCATCGGGTTGGCCATCTTTTCATCGCTGCTGAACTGGCTGCTCGACCACTACGAACAAACGGTTCTAGCCTCCCTGCTCGGGCTAATGATCGGGTCGCTGCGAGTTCTTTGGCCGTGGCCGAACGGCGTCGGGTTCATCAGCGATGAAGCCGAGGAGGTGGTCCGCGGCACCGAACTGGCGTTGCCTGACGCGGGCCAACTGCTCGGTGGCGTTGCCCTGGCGATGGCTGCGGCGGTCGTCACCCT
>JBLINY010000236.1:0-4088 GCA_047638695.1 Acidimicrobiales bacterium
ATCGGAGCTGGAGTCGCTGTCGCCACACGCTGCTGCGATGAGGCCAAGCGCCATAAAGAGCGCTGCCAAGCGCTTCCACGTCTTCGTCATGGTGAATCCTTGTTTCTGAGGAAATTGTCATTGGGGGCCGGGGCTAACGCCCGCGTACCGTTCCCCGCGACCCTAGGTTCACTTCTGCGACCTCACAACCAGCGAAGTGTTACGAGTGTGCTTCGGGTCCTGGCAGTGGCGCTGCCGGAGAAGCGTGTTGTCGAATCCAGCTGTGCATGGCGATGCCCGATGCGACGCCGGCGTTGATCGATCGGGTGGAGCCGTATTGGCTGATTGAGACAAGTCCATCGACCGCTTCTCGCATCTCGTCGGAGAGGCCGGGACCTTCCTGGCCGAATACGAGGCAGCACGATTCAGGCAGGACATAGGACTCAATCGGCACCGACCCTGGAAGATTGTCGACGCCAACAACCGCCAAACCGCTCCCTCTCATCTCGACAACAAAACCTTCAACCGTCGGGTGGTGTTCGACGTGCTGATAGCGATCCGTCACCATCGCCCCGCGCCGATTCCACTTCCGTTTCCCAACGATATGAACTGCTGAGGCCATGAACGCGTTGGCATTTCGCACGACGGTTCCAATGTTCATGTCGTGTTGCCAATTCTCGATCGCGACGTGAAACGAGTGCCGTCGAGTATCGAGGTCATCGACGATGGCCTCGCGATGCCAGTAGCGATAACGGTCCACGACGTTGCGTCTATCCCCATCGCGGAGCAGTTCAGGATCGAAGTGTGCGTCCACCGGCCAGGGTTGGGAATGTGGACCGACACCTACCGCCTCCGGTCCCGCGTCATCCCGCTCCGAATGGTCACCCACAGTCGCTGAAGAAATGGTTTCGTTCGTGTGTCCGCGTTCGTCGTTCACAGACACGATCATGGTCTACATGCTCGACATTTCTGAAGGCAGCTTCTTTCTCGGTGCCGCTCTTCCCGCTGACGGTTCCGACCGCACTGAAGACGACAACCTGATGTATGAGTCCAATCACCTCACCACCCACGGGGTGATCGTGGGCATGACCGGCTCCGGAAAGACCGGGCTAGGCATCGACGTTCTCGAGGAAGCCCTTCTGAGCGGCATCCCAGCGTTGATCATCGATCCGAAAGGCGACATGGGCAACCTGCGCCTGATGTTCCCGGACTTCGCAGGGAGCGACTTCGAGCCGTGGGTGAGCGCTGACGCCGCCGAACAAGAAGGAAAGTCGGTCGCCGAGCATGCGGCCGACACCGCAGCCATGTGGCAGAACGGACTCGCAGGTTGGGGCATCGAAGGTGATCGTCTGCGACGCCTCCGCGACAGCGCTCCGGTCACGATCTATACGCCAGGCTCTTCCGCAGGCTGCCCGTTGAACATCATCGGGTCCCTGGCCGCTCCTGCGAACCTCGATGACATGGAAACGGTCCGCGACGAGATCGAAGGGTTCGTCACCAGCATCTTGTCGTTGGTCGACATTGACTCCGATCCACTGTCGAGCCGGGAACACATCCTCCTCTCGAACATCATCGAGCACTCATGGTCTGCCGGCCGCGACCTCGACCTCGCTGGTTTGGTGGGCCAGGTCATGAACCCGCCCATGCGCAAGCTCGGTGTCTTTGAACTCGATCAGTTCTTCCCAGCAGACGACCGCATGAAACTGGCGATGCGACTCAACGGGGTGATCGCTTCCCCGTCGTTCGCCGCCTGGGTCGAGGGCCCAGAGCTCGACATCGACGCTCTGACCCGCACCGCCGATGGGCGCCCACGGGCCGCAGTCATGTCTCTCGGGCATCTCAGTGACCAGGAGCGCCAGTTCGTTGTCACCCTGATCCTGTCGAAACTCACGACATGGATGCGGGCCCAGGCGGGCAGTGGCGACTTGCGCCTTCTCGTCTATATGGACGAGGTCTTCGGCTACCTCCCGCCAACCGCCAACCCGCCCTCGAAGAAGCCCCTGCTGACCCTGTTGAAGCAGGCCAGAGCATTCGGTGTAGGTCTTCTGTTGTCGACCCAGAACCCGGTCAACCTCGACTACAAGGCCCTATCGAACATGGGCACCTGGATGATTGGGCGGCTACAGACCGAGCGCGATAAGGGCCGTCTGATGGACGGGCTATCGGCTGCGTCGGGCGACGTCGACGTGGCTGCGCTCGGAGACACCATCTCTGGGTTGTCGAAACGCCACTTCGTTCTTCACCAGACCCGCGGCAAAGCGCCGAAGGTCTTTCAAACCCGCTGGGCCATGAGCTACCTCGCCGGCCCGTTGAGCCGAGCCCAGATCGAGGTGCTTGCTGAAGATCAGGACGTGCCAGGCGGCGCTCCAGCATCGGCCGGTACATCAAGCGCTTCGTCGAGTCCCGCAGCACCGGCTGCGCCAGCCGAGCCGACCCCACCGGCATTGGCCGACGACGAGGCGGACACGATGCCCAAGGTCGCCGACAACGCCC
The DNA here is from genome assembly GCA_047638695.1 of Acidimicrobiales bacterium. Lineage (GTDB taxonomy): Bacteria > Actinomycetota > Acidimicrobiia > Acidimicrobiales > SZUA-35 > JAHECQ01. The sequence continues at coordinate 2,473 of JBLINY010000236.1, forward strand.
CGGTTCGTTACATCGACCCAGCTGCGGAGTGGGCCCAGGCCATGGGCGCCAGCCCGAAGCCAAAACGCTACGAACCAACACTCGTTGCCCGCGTCCTGATGCGTTTCGATGAGGACAAGGCGAACTTCGCGGTCGATCAGGAGTGGGAGGCCGTACTGCACCCCATCACCAACCATCCCGACCCAGCCGACGCCACGTCGGTCGACTACGACGATCGTGACCTGAGCGCCGACGCGCCCGAAGGCGTCGTGTACCAACTCACCGACGCCCGACTCGACACCAAGACCGACTTCAACGACTACACCCGCAAGCTCAAAGATCACCTCTACCGCACCCAAGCAGTCGTTCTGCTGGCCAACAAGAAGTTGAAGGCCTAAGGGCGTCCAGGCGAAACTGGCGACGAATTCCAGAAGCGCTGCATCGATCTGGCAGACGACCTGGGCGACGCCGAATCCGCCAAGTTGCGCGACAAGTACGACACCCAGGTGGATCGAGCCGAGCTGGCCCTCGTCAAGGCCGAAGACAAGGTCCGCGAGCTCGAAGAAGCGTCCGACCAGAAGAAGGAAGGACGAACTCCTCTCGGGAGCAGGAAGCTTGCTCGGGGCCTTGCTGGGCGGAAAGAAGCGTGGTCTGGCCGGCCGGCTGGCCCGTGGCCTGGGTGGTGCTGGCCGGCACCGAGCTCGATCGAGCCAAGCATCCGAACGCATCCGTTTCGCCGAGAACCGCCTCGAAGAAGCCAGCGCCAAGATCTACGACCTCGAGGAACAACTCGAGGACGACCTCCGTGCCATCGGCGACAGATGGATGGAAATCGCCAATGAGATCGAGTCCCTCGAAGTCAGTCTCGAGAAGGTCGACATCTCGGTAGACGAAGTGGTGCTCGCCTGGCTCCCAGTCGACTGAGGACCTGCCCTTCTGGGTGACGAAACGCACGGAAACCGTGCGCTGGATCACCCAGAAGAGCGATCTGGCCTCGGGACTATTCCTGGACCAGCTCGATGAGGGTGCCGAAGCTGCCCTTGGGGTGCACGAAGGCGACCGTGGTACCGCGTGACCCAGGCCGCGGGGCCTTGTCGATCGCGGTCGCACCTGCGGCGATCATGGCGTCGAGTGCTTCTTGACAGTTGTCGACCCGATAGCCGACGTGATGGAGGCCTTCGCCCCGCTTCTCAAGCGCCTTTGCGATTGGTGAGTCCGATCGGGTCGCGGCCGTCAGCTGAATGTAGCTGTCGGCAACCTTGACCAAAGCTTCTTCGACACCGTCGGAGTCGACGATCTCGCGGTGATGCACTTCGGCGCCGAACGCTTCGGCGTAGTAGGCGATAGCCGCTTCGAGGTCATGGACAGCGATGGCGATGTGGTCGATTTCAGTGAGTAGCACTGTTGGCTCCTAGGACTCAAGTGAAGCGGCGTGGCGTTGGAACAGGGTGATCTTGTCCTCGCCGATCTTTTCCCGCTTCTCGGGGTTGGTGATGCCCATACCCGCTTCCGGAGCGAGGCACAGGATGCCAAGTTTGCCCTCGTGTTGGTTGTGGTGCACCTGGTTGGCGGCTTCACCGGTGTCGGCGAGGGCGAACGTCTTCGACAGGATCGGCTGGATCTTGCCCTGATCGATG
>JBLINY010000237.1:0-4085 GCA_047638695.1 Acidimicrobiales bacterium
GCACGGCGTACTTGCCACCCAGAAATACCGAGCGCACATTCACGCCCATCACGTGGTCCCAGTCTTCTACCGACAGCTCCACCACCGAACCGGGGCGCAGCGTGCCCGCATTGCTGAACAGCACATCAAGGCCCCCCAACTGCTGCACCGTCTCATCGACCATTCGCTCGACATCCGGCGCCTCGGCGACGTTGGCCTCGATGGCGATGGCGTGGCCACCAGCATCGTTGATTGCGGTGGCCGTTTCCTGCGCTTTGGTCCCTCGGATATCGACCGCGACCACGGCCGCTCCTTCTGCTGCGAAGCGCATGGCGCTGGCGGCGCCGATACCCGATGCTGCCCCGGTGACAATGGCGATCTTGTTATCGAGCTGTCCCATATGTGCTTGACCCCTTAGTGGTGAGGCACCAAATCTGCCCACCCGCCGCTGATCTGGCAAGCTGGGTCAAACACTCATTTCAGGGGACACCTGTGACTGCTACTGACACCCACTCCTTTTCGCTGGACAATCTCGACATTCACTCGATGACAAAGTACGTCGACGAGGGCTACCCATGGGCCGAATGGGACCTGCTTCGCGAGGAGGCGCCCTGCTTCTGGTACGAGCGAGACGAGATCGCTCCGTTCTGGGCCATAACTCGACATGCCGACGTGAAGGCGGTTGGCGCCGCCAGCTCTACCTTCGTCAATAGCGGTGGTCGGCTGCGCTTGAAAGATCTCGACCTCGACGGCCGTTATGCCCAGGCCCGAATCCGCAAGCTCGAGATGTACGGATGGGAGAAAGACACGCCGGAGGACTTCATTTTCCTCGATGCGCCCGAGCACACCGAGATGCGCATGCTGACGGCCCGCCATTTCACTCCGAACAAGTGCCGAGAGATGGCCGACGAGATGGCAGCCAACGCCGCTCGTATGACCGCCGAGTTCTCGGCCCGCCTCAACGCGGGTGAGACGGCCGACCTCGTCCACGACTACGCCGTTGGTCTTCCTCTGATGACCATCGCCGCCATGATGGGTCTCGAACGCGACGACTGGGAAGACATTCATCGGTGGACCGATGCCATGTTCGACCTCGAATCGATGCGGTACCTCGAGCCGGGTGAAGATCGCCGAACGATGCGCAAGCGCCTGCATCGCGAGTACCACGAGTACATCTGCGAATTGATCGAGCGGAAGCGGGCCGAGCCCGGCGACGACCTCAGCACCGTCATTGTGAATTCAACCGTCGACGGGCGGCCCCTTACCGAACAAGAGCTGCACGGCTACCTGAAGGTGCTGATCGCAGCAGGAAACGAGACCACCCGCAATGCGCTCAGTCGAGGGATGCTGGCCTTCACCGAGAACCCCGACCAGATCGACCGCCTGGTGGATGACCCCGACCGCTTCGTCGAGTCGGCCGTCGACGAAGTCGTCCGCTGGACCACCCCGGTGATCCAGTTCGCGCGCACCGCCACCAAGGACGTCGAGCTGCACGGCCAGACCATCAAGGCCGGCGATCACGTTGGCCTCTGGTATGGAGCAGCTAATCGCGACCCTCGCGTGTTCGACCGTCCCTACGAGTTTGACATCTCTCGTAGCCCCAACGATCACCTTGGCTTTGGTCATGGCGGCCACTTCTGCCTTGGCGCCAATCTGGCCAAGTGGGAGCTTCGGGCCGCCTTCAAGGCGCTGGCCCACAGCGATGTGCTGCAACGCATGGAACTGGCTTCGCAGCCCGAGTGGCTCACCGACCTCCACGTCGGCGCCTACAAGGTTGCGCCCGTCCACTACCGGGCTGAGTAGCTCAACTGCTGAGTAGCTCAACTGCTGAGTAGCTCAGTAACTGGGCTCGACCCGGCAGTTCACAACAAGTTCGGCTACTGATGCCGAGTTCGGTAGCTGCAGCATCGTGCTTATCAAGGTTGCCAGATCATCAGGTGAGATGATCTCTTCGTCGCCGCAGTCCAGATGAGCGATCATCTCGGTGTCGACGAAGCTGGGACAGACAGCGGTTGCCCGTACTCCGTCGGCCCAGAACTGCTGGCGGATGTGATGGGTCAGCGCAACGACCGCGTGTTTTGTCATGGCGTAGCCGGGCTCGAAGCCACCGTTCACTCGAACCCCCGACATCGAGGCCATGTTGATAACTCGGCCGTTGTCGGAGCGACACAGGTGGGGGAGGGTGAGGTGGGCAAGGCGCGCCGGTGTTTTTACGTTGACCTCCCACATCACATCGAGGCCGTCTTCCTGGAAGGACTCGAGGTCAAACGGCGCAATGATGCCGGCGTTGTTTACGAGGCCATCGATGCGACCGTGTTCGGCCACCGTCTCCGTCACCCACTGTTGTTGGCTCGCCGGGTTTGTGGCGTCGAAGTAATGGACCGAGCAGCTAGACCAGCCGTCGATCATCGCTTCCAGGGCCGAGAGATCGCGGGCCCCAAGGCTGAGCGAGAATCCGTCGGAATGCAACTGGTTGGCGATCGCTCGCCCTAGGCCTCGGGCCGCGCCGGAAACCATGACAACCCTGTCGGCAGTGGAGAGCATCGGCGAATCGTAGGCCGACCGAAGCAGGCGCAGCGAGTATCGCCCTCGGAGAAACCACTTGGCTAAGCGTCGTCGATGACCGTCCACTTCAGATCGGCGTCAGGTCCGAACTCCACTCGCGTAATCAACATTCCAGACCTATTGCCGACACCGCGCACGAGCCACAAAATCCTGCCGAGTAGTCTCCCAACCCTCCCAGATGGAAGGCTGAACGTTCTCCGAGACCGCGGAAGGCCAGCGTTGTAGGTGGCGTAGAACAAGTTCCCAGCCCGCCGCGCCAGAGGACTGGGCTGTGTCTTTCTAACAAACCGGAGCTCCCCGCTCCGCACTCCGACGCGCCAGAGATGGTAATCCTCGTGAAGGAGGCGATCGCCGAGTGGACTGGGGGTCTCGATGTATCCACGCTTACAGGCTCGGCGAAGCTCGGCACAGAACGCATCCGGATCGTCCACGTGTTCGGCTAGGTGGGAGACGATCACGAAGTCGATGGATTTGTCAGGAAACGGCAGTCTGCAGACATCAGCCCGAGTGAATGGCTTACCGGCGAACGAAAGACCGGTGCCATTGCGGTGCAGATCGTCATGAACATGCAGATCCACCAACACGTTGGCTCTCGGATTTGGGAAGGCGCCCGATCCAACATCCGCCACAAGGTCATCCGATTCCACGGCAATTCGGGTTCTACCCCAGCCGGCCCTCAACTCATCCATTGTCGTTCCTAAGGTCGGTACTTGGCGCCGGAGTTCTGACTGATTGGTTTGGTCCAGCGGCCGGCTCCATCACGCCGCCAAGAAACTCCTCGCGGAGTATGTCTACGGTCTGAGCAGGGTCTGCAGCGCGAGCCCAAGCGTCACCAATCACCCTTCCGATCTTGTTCTCACCAGAAGCTCGTGCCAGTACTCGGCGGTGGATGCCTCGGTAGGCGCGCCACGTCGAACCGCTGTGTAGCTGGACGAAGAACTCAACTCCGGCCCAACGCAAATACTCCCTCGTCTCGCGCGACGCGGGACTCCCCCCGCCGCGCTCATGGAACGCCATCAGGTCATTGGCAAAGTGGGCCTTGTAGCCCATCTTGCCGATCCGATGCCAAAGATCGAGGTCCTCACCGTACAAAATGAACCTCTCGTCGAATCCGCCGACCTGACGGAAAGCTTCGAGATCAACCGCCAGAAGCGCTCCTGATCCGAATCGACGAAATCCATAGGAACGAAGACGAGAGATTGCAAGAGAAGTCGCACCAGACCCACGCGATGATGCGGTGGCGGAGGTCTCGTTGGGAAGACCGCGCAACGCTCCTTCTGAGTGAACTTGCCGGCAGCCTGAGAACAGCTCGGGGACCAATCGTGGATACGAATAGCCGTTGAGCACTGTGCCTTGCGGTGTCTCGAGTGCGGGTGCAACTACTCCCACGTCCCTTAACTGCGCTCGGCGACACAGGTCAGCCAACAGCTCCACCGAAGGGTGCACGTCTGGGTTGTGTAGACATACCACGTCTACCGAGGGATCCAGTACTTGCACGCCCAAATTGCACGCGGCGCCAAATCCGATGTTTGAGCCTGCTC
>JBLINY010000238.1:0-3800 GCA_047638695.1 Acidimicrobiales bacterium
GTTGGACCGCGGGTGGCCGGTGCCGAGATGGGCGCCCTGCTCGGATGGATGTCGACTCGGGTTATCGGCCAGTACGACTTGTTGATCATTGAGGACGAGCGGCCTGAAGATCAGGATTGGGTCTACTACGTGGCCCCGAACGTCTTGGGCCTCGAGAAGCGTTACGGTTTTCCGCCCCGCGAGTTCCGGCTGTGGATTGCGCTGCACGAGTGCACACACCGGGCTCAGTTCACCGGCGTTCCTTGGTTGCGCCCGTACTTCTTGTCGCTCGTGAACGGGCTCATCGACTCGGTTGATCCCGACCCCGAGCGGGTCATGGGCACCATCAAGCAGGCTCTGCAGGAACGCAAAGCCGGCACCGGCGGCCAGCTCGATGGCGGCTTGTCGGTGCTCTTGGCCGGCCCCGAGCAACGCAAGGTGCTCGACAAGGTCACCGGTCTCATGAGTTTGTTGGAAGGTCACGGTGACATCACGATGGACCGAGCCGGCACCGATCTCGTTCCCAGCCAGCCTCGGTTTGCCCGAGTCATGAGCCAGCGGCGCCAGAACAGCTCGGGTCCGACCAAGCTGCTGCAAAAGCTGCTCGGCTTCGAAGCCAAGCTCGCTCAGTACGCCGAGGGTGAACACTTCGTGCGCAGCGTCGAAGATGCAGGCGGTCGCGAGCTCTTCGATCAGGTCTGGAGCGACGCCTCAATGCTTCCCGACATCGAAGAGATCCGATCACCCGAGCTGTGGGTTAGCCGGGTGAACGCGTCGGCCGGTGCCTGAGGCCCTTCACCACCCTCACGTTGGCGAGCTTCTCGGCCGCTGCCAGTTTCCTCCTGCAGACACCGCGGTCGTCTGTGCCGTTTCGGGTGGTGCCGACTCATTGGCGCTTCTAGCTTTGGCCAGCGCCGCCGGTCTGGACACCACTGCTGTACACGTCGACCATGGTCTTCGGTCGGGCTCGGCTGCTGAGGCCCTCGTGGTCGAACGGGCCGCCGCTCGATTTGGGGCTCACTTCCGGGCTGAGCGGGTGAATATCGAACAGGGTTCCGATCTCGAGGCTCGCGCCCGTGAAGCTCGTCAAACGGTGCTCGGCCCCCACGCACTTACCGGGCACACGGCCGACGACCAAGCAGAGACCGTTCTGATCAACCTGCTGCGGGGTTCCGGAGTATCTGGTCTGGGGGCCATGAGACCTGGTGGCCGACATCCCATTCTCCATCTTCGTCGGCACGAAACCCTCGGGCTGTGCGCGATGCTGCGGCTCGACCCCGTCGCCGATCCAAGCAACGATGATCCTCGGTTCGTGCGCAATCGGATCCGAGCCGAGGTGCTGCCGTTGCTGGCCGACATCAGCGGTCGCGACCCGGTTCCCCGCCTTGTGCAGGCGTCGGCACATGCACGCGATGCCGATCAGCTGCTGACGCTGTTGGCCGGTGATCTCGATCCGACCGATACGTCGGCCTTGCAAGCGGCACCTCGTGGTCTGGCTGCCGTCGCTCTGCGGCGCTGGCTCACCGACGCGAAAGGCCACCCGCCAACAACCGCCGACCTCGAGCGAGTGATGACCGTTGTCGATCACGTCCGCGTTGCCTGCGAGCTTTCAGGCGGTCGGCGGATTGCTCGTACAGGTGGTGTCCTCAGAATCGAGTGCGCCGACAGGTGATCGTGTGGGTACGCTCACACGTGTTCGTGGGGGGTGCCGCTGCTGGCACTCGTTTTCCCACGTAGGGCACCGACAGACTCGAGAGGACGCAATGGCGAAGGGAAAGTGGGCGCAGGGCATCAAGCCTCGACACTTCCAGTGGATCATCGACGGTCAGCTGGCCATCTGCGAGCGGCCTGGCGGCTACGGCGCCAATCATCGGCGAGTCCGGCGTCAGGAAGAGATCATCTGGATCCGTGAGAACGATTTCTCCTTCGTGATCTCGCTGATCCCGTCCAATCACAATCTTCACAGCTACGACGAGCTCGGACTGCCGTGGAAGCATTGGCCACTGGTCCCAAGGGTCGATCTCGAGATTGCGCTGGCCCAGATTTATCCAGAACTCCGAAACCTCCTCGCGAGTTCAGCCAAGCTTTTGATTCATGGCGAAGAGGTTGGCGATCGCCTCGCTGGCGTTATGGCCGGCTATCTACGGTGGACGGGCATGGTGCCGGAAACGGCGAAGGCGATCATCGTGGTCGAGAGCATCCTTGGTCGCCAGATGGGCCCGGTCGGCCGCGAGACGGCTACCGCGGCTGAACGCACCGCTGGCGCCGCCAACCTCACTGGCGGCTGACTTGACCGAGGTCCCCTACACCTTCGACCCGAACGCCACGGCGGCTGGGATCCGAGAGCTTCACGGTGACATCGAGGACGGCACCGAAACCGGTGTGAGCGCCACCGTCGCCGGCCGCCTGATGCTCCGTCGGGTCCAGGGCAAGTTAGCATTTGGCACGTTGCAGGACGGCTCTGGCCGCATCCAACTCTTCGCCCCTGGCAAGGTGACGCCCGACTTCGCTGACTTTTGTGCCCTCAGTCTGGGCGATTGGATCGGTGTGACCGGTGAGGTCATGAAAACCCGGAAGGGCGAACTCTCGCTCAAGGTCGAGCAATGGACGCTGCTCGCTGCGACCCAGCGTCCGTTCCCCGACAAATGGCACGGCATCTCCGATCCCGACACCCGCTATCGCCAGCGTTATGTTGACCTGTGGGTTACACCCGAGAGTCGCGCGGTTTTCATCCTCCGCTCGAAGGTGGTGTCGCTCATTCGGCGATGGCTTGAGGATCGCGATTTCATCGAGGTCGAGACGCCGGTTTTTCATCCCATTCCCGGAGGCGCGACCGCAAAGCCGTTCACCACGCATCACAACGCGCTCGATCAGGAGCTCTACCTGCGTATTGCGCCCGAGCTCTATCTGAAGCGGCTCACTGCAGGGGGCCTCGAGCGAGTCTTTGAAATTGCTCGAGTGTTCCGCAACGAGGGCATGAGTACCCGGCACAACCCCGAGTTCACGATGCTCGAGCTGTACCAGGCGTATGCCGATTACAGCGACATTATGGAACTGGTCGAGACCCTCGTGTCCTACTTGGCGACCGAACTTCATGACACCACGATGCTTACCTACGGCGACCGTCAGGTCGATGTCTCGGTCCCGTGGCGGCGAGCGACCATGGTCGATCTCATCACCGAGCAGACCGGCGTCACTGTTGGGCTCGACATGCCTCTGGATGAGCTTCGGTCCGTGGCCGAGGGCTTTGGTGTCGAGATTAGAGACAGCTACGGGCCGGGCAAGCTCATTCTCGAGATCTACGAGAAGACAACCGAGTCCGAGCTTTGGGGACCGGTGTTCGTCACCGACTATCCCAAAGAGGTTTCGCCTCTGGCCCGTGATCATCGCGACAAGCCCGGGTTCACCGAGCGTTTCGAAGCCATCGTGGCCGGCCGCGAGCTGTGCAATGCATTCAGCGAACTCGTTGACCCCGACGAACAGCGGGCTCGGATGGAAGATCAGGCCAAGCTCAAGGACGCGGGCGACGACGAAGCCATGGTCGTCGACGAGGACTATCTGCGGGCGATGGAATACGGACTTCCACCTACTGGGGGGCTGGGCATCGGCATTGATCGACTGATCATGCTGCTCGCCGACGTCCACACCATCCGCGATGTCGTGTTGTTCCCCACACTTCGCCCGGAACAGTCTTAGGGGCCGCGCGGGTAGGTGACCATCCACCGGTCGTCGGGTTGTCCCGATTTTGATGTCGGGTGCATCCAACAACGACGACGCAGTGGAGGTCTCTGGTCATCATGACACGCGCTCTGGATCCTGAT
>JBLINY010000239.1:0-3798 GCA_047638695.1 Acidimicrobiales bacterium
AGATCCTTCCGGACACTCGGGCCCGTCAGGGATGCGAGTTCGTCACGGTCCATCAAGATCAGGCAAATCCGAACCAGATTGTGCTCATCGAGCGGTGGACGACCCGAGAAGACGATGATGCGTACCGAGCGTGGCGAGCCGGTGAAGGCAAGGTCACGGAGATGGCCGGCCTGGTCGCCGCAGCTCCAGTGATTCGTTACTTCGACGACGTAGACGCGTGACCACGTAGCTGGATTGAGGGCAATTGGCCCCACGGCACACCTCGGGACAATCGCCACGCGTCCACCGCCCAGGATGTTCGATCGGGCGAGCGACCGAAGCGCCACCCATCCCACTATCAGACGCTTTTGCGGGGCGATCTGAGGGTGTTGACGGGTGGCGTTGCCGGATGGCGCAGCTCAGGTTCCTGCGTACCTCTTCGTGGGAATTGTCGGCTTCGTGACTCGAGTTTCGAACACGGCTTACTCTGCAGTGACTTCAAATGACGGCGCCGCCAGATCGATGCCTATCACCTCGGCGTCGGGGTACAGGCGGGCGAAGGGCCACGCCGACTTGCCGAATCCACACCCGAGGTCGACGATTCGGCCGTAGTCACGATGTGGCACCGATGTCTCGGCGAACAGTGTGTGGAACAGATAATCGTCGTTTCCGCCGAGCATGACCAGCTTGGCCCCAAGCTCGTACACCTCCGCCGTTGTCCGGTTCCGCCAGATTCCCCCTGGCTGCATGTGGATGTCCCAGGCCGTGTACCAGTCGGGGAGTTCGAGGTCCGGGTTGAGATCGAGGCTCCCCACGCCATGGTCAGGCTGCGAGTTATGGGAGGGACCCTCGTCGAGCACGACCGCCTGTGTCGCGCACCACAGCATCTTCTGGGACGCCCTCTCCAGCCAGGCGAACCAGCCGTGCAGAGGGAGTTCCCCGACCACCTCCGAGGGCTCGCCATCGGCGTCACCCACCTGCTGGGCCAGTTCCACATACAAGGTGTCGGACCAGCGCCGACGAAGGGTCAGGACGAAGTCCAACCGACTGGCATGGTCGAGATGCATGGGCCCGTCCCTTCAGTGTCGCTGTTGCTTGGAGTGCCGGGGTGGCGGCCACCGGTTTCGCAGAACCTACCGCGAAGAACTCACGGCGTCGTTGGCTGCGTCGCGAGTTCGCGCCACTTCGTGATGGCGTCGATGTGCTGGTCGACGGTGGTGAAGCCGCAGCCCATCGTCACGATCGATACGTGAGTGCCTTCAGCCTTGCGCCACCGCTCGACGTCTGCGGCCTGCTCGTCCGGCGTCTTCTGATAACTCAGGATCGACTCGTAGCCGAACGGCTGATCGGCCCGACCCGCTTCAGCCCGCCATCCGTCCATCTGCTCTTTGACCTCGGCTGCGGCGTCGGTGGTGCGCCCGGCGAAGATAAAGCCGTCACCGATACGGGCCGCTCGACGCCAAGCCGGCTCGGAGAACCCACCCAGCCAGATGGGGATCTGTCGTTTGGGTAGCGGCAGGATGCCCGCCCGCTCGATGTGATGATCGGTGTCGTGGTGGGTGACGACCGAATGTGCCCAGAGCTTGCGGAGCAGGTCAATCTGCTCCTCTTCCCGCTTGCCGCGACGCTTGTAGTGCTGGGGCATTTCGAGGGCATCGAACTCGACCCAATTCCATCCGCTACCGACACCGAGGCGAACCCGCTCGCCCGAGAACAAGTCGAGGTCGGCCACCTGTTTGGCAACCAGCGCTGTCTGGCGTTGGGGCAAGATGATCACACCGGTGACCAGCTCGAGTTTCGTCGTGATGCCGGCCAGGTAGGCGAGAGCGATGAAGGGCTCGTGGAACGGGTCCTTCTCGGTGTACGGGCCCCACAGCTCAGGCTCGCGGCCGGCGTGCTCGGCACCCAGCACGTGGTCGTACATAAGCAGATGGTCGTAACCGAGGTCCTCGGCAGCCTGGGCGAAGTCCCTGGCTGCACCCGGGTCGCCTCCCAGCTCGATTTGCGGAAAGACCACACCAGTTCGCATCAGGCAACTCTTCCAGAAACGACGAGCACGTGCGAGCGGGGAAAACTCGACGCGTCAGAGCGGCTGCACCGGACGTGCAGTGTTAGCCAGACGAGTCCGTAGCTCATCCGAGAGCCCGAACAGCACGGGATTGTCCTCGGTGACAATTCGACCGTCGCCGGGATCGGCGAACGAGAACCAGACAGCGAGCCGCGAGTCGACACCCTCAACTCCATCTGGGTCCGAGCGGTCCAGTGATTGGAGTCGGCGCACGAGCTCGCCAGCTTCTGCAAGCTCTTCCCACTGCGCAAGGAGCGCTTGACGGAGGGTGTCAGCCTCTCGGTTCGTGGCATCGATGGACCTCGCCAGAAGCCGGAAGGTCGAACGCGATGTCGGGGCTGACGCGCCGATGGCTGCGGGTGGAACTGGTGAGGTCAGGCGGTGATTATAGCCCCGGGGGGCTGCGCTCCCGCCGAATCCGAGACAGCCTTGATTACGTCGTCAAACGACGCGAGGGGTCCGGCTGCGCAGGCGGGGCAACGGCTATTTGCGCCCCTTTTCCACCGTCGGACCACCAGCTTCTCGCCAGGCGGGCATTCCACCAGAGAGCTGAGCGACGTTGGTGATACCCATGTCCTTCAGTGCCTTGGCCGACAGCGCCGAGCGCGGGTTGCCATTGCAGAACAGGACATAGGTCTTGTCCTTGTCTCCGTAGATCTCGCGGTGATACGGGCTCTGCGGGTCGAACCAGAACTCGATCATGCCGCGCGGCGCATGTTGCGATCCTTGAATCGTGTCGCTCTGCTCCACCTCACGAATATCGCGGACATCGACAAAGACAAGTCCCTCATCGTCCTTACGTTCGACTGCCTCCTCGCACGTCATCGTGTCGATCTCGGTCAGGGCCTGTTCGGCCATCTGCATAATCCCCATCACTGCCTCTTCCGAAATAGGTCTCGTTGTTCGCAGAAGCATCTAACCAGAGACGGCCAACCCGTAGGGATTTGGCGACCGCCGCGGTGCTGCCGAACAGTCGGATCGTCCATGATCGGACTCTGGGTCGGTTGCGCCAGCCCAGATCGTCGGCATCGGCGAGACTGCCTAGATGAGCATGGACTCTCGTTACGACATTGCGGCGATCGACACGGTGTTGAACCCCATCACCCCCGAGATCATCGAGATGGGACCGTCCTGGCGCAGTGGCTTCCACCAGGGCACGTTCGGACGCGATGACTCGGTGAAGCGGGGTGTCACGATCGAGGAGCTGATCGCCGAGCTCGACAACGCTGGCATCGAACACGCCTTCCTGGTCGCGGCGTGCATCGGACCAGCCGACCGAGATGGCTGCTTCCATGTCCCCTACGAGCTCGTTCATCAGGCATGCATGGCGTATCCCGATCGATTCAGTGGGGTGGCCGGACTCGACGCCACGATGGGAATGGCCGGTGTTCGCAAACTCGAATGGGCGATCAAGGAGCTCGGGTTCGTCGGCGCCCACTTCTACCCCCACTGGTTCGAGCTAGCCCCCGACCATCGCCGCTGGTACCCCTTCTACGCCAAGTGCGCCGAACTCGGCATCCCCGTCCAGATGCAGATCGGCCAGTCCCTGATATACGACCCCGGTCGACCGCTCCGGTCGGTCGGCCAGCCGCTGACACTGGACACCGTGGCCTGCGAGCTCCCCGAACTGAAACTGGTCGGCATCCACGTTGGCGTGCCCTGGGTCGACGAAATGATGTTCGTGGCCACCAAGCACCCCAACGTTCACATCGTGGCCGACGCCCACGCCCCAAAACACTGGCCGACCCAAT
>JBLINY010000240.1:0-3792 GCA_047638695.1 Acidimicrobiales bacterium
AGTATCCGGTTGAGATCCCGGGCGTGAACAACATGTACTTCCTGCGTACCGCATTGAATTCGGTCCGGCGCACTCGTGGTGACGAAGAGATTGGCGCTCGCGACTTCCTCGCGGTGGCTCAAGAAGCGATGGACCTGGTCGAGATGAAGCAGGACTTCCTGTATCGATCGGTCAACGCCGGATTCAGCGGCGGCGAGAAGAAGCGCAATGAGATTCTCCAAATGGCTGTCATGCAGCCCAAGCTGGCCGTGCTCGACGAGACCGACTCCGGTCTCGACATCGACGCACTCCGCGTAGTCGCCGCTGGCGTCAACGCGCTGCGGGGCGCCGACCGCTCGATGATCGTGATCACGCATTATCAGCGGCTGCTCGACTACATCAAGCCTGATTTTGTGCACGTGTTGGTCGACGGCAAGATCGTCGAATCGGGCGATCACACCCTCGCCCTGCATTTGGAAGACCATGGTTACGCCGGTTTCGTCAACCACGATCTCGACGATGCTCCCCTCTCGGGAGCGACGGCGTGAGCCTGGCCATCCTGCCAACTCGCACCGCCGCGCTCGAGCAGGTGGGGTCGCTGAGCCTGCCGACCAAACGCGATGAGGCCTGGCGATACGCACCACACAAGGCATTGGGGCGGCTTACGTTCGGACCCCCCACAGCGAGCGATGAAGTGCCGGCCGATGTTGACAGCCAGATCCCCGACATCGACGGTCCACGACTGGTGATTATCAACGGCGTCGTTGATCTCGAGCGGTCCAGGCTCGACGCTCTGCCCGCTGGGTTACGGCTGGTCAGCGTCGCTGATGGTTCGGGCGACGATGACGCTGGCGCCCTTCTTCTCGAACACGAGGCGGCGCAGGACGCGTTCTCGATCATTAACCGGGCCTATGCAACCGGCGGCGCGTTCGTGCATGTCGAGGGTCAGCTCGACGAGACGATCCACATCGTCGACGTCGCACTTCCCGGTGATGCACAGAATGCCTCAGCCACCCGCGTCGTCATTGAGATGGCTGCGGGTAGTTCAGCCACGGTGGTCGAGACTCGTATCGGAAGCGGCGCAGCCTTCGGCGGTTCCAATGTCAGCACCGAGATCTCACTGGCGGCCGAGGCCAGTCTCGAACACATCATCCTTCAGGATCTACCTGCCACTCAGATCCACCTCGGGCGGGTCGATGTCAGCCAGGCGGCGAACAGCAAGCTGCGGGCCCGGCTCTTCAATCTGGGATCCGACTACGGTCGTGTCGCTTACTACGTCGATCTTGTCGGCGAGGGTGCTCACGCTGATCTGTCTGGGCTCTACTTCGGTTTCGGCCAACAGACGCTCGATCAGCAGATCACGGTGGTTCACCGTGCGAAGAACTGCACTAGCCGCCAGTCGTATCGCGGTGTGCTCGACGATGGCAGCACCGGCGTATGGAACGGCGGTGTTGATGTTCGTCCCGGTGCCGACGGCACCGACTCCGAGCAGTCCAACGACAATCTGTTGCTGTCAAGGCAAGCCGAAGTGAACACGATGCCAAGGCTCGAGATCCTGGCCGATGAAGTGTCGTGCCAGCACGGCGCCACCGTCGGCCAGCTCGACGAAGAGGCCCTCTACTACCTGCGTTCGCGCGGCATCGCTAAAGCCGACGCCAGCCGTTTGCTGATCAATGGCTTCGCCGATCAGATGATGGACGATCTGAAGAGCGAGGCCGTCCGAACCTGGATTACTGAACGGCTCGGACACGACGATGCATGAGTCGAAGGTCAAGATCGGCGGGTCCCAGGCCTTCACTCTTCCGCGCGACGTAAAGGTCACGATCATCCCGGCCGGCCATCCCGCAGTCTTGGCGGCCGGCGATCGGGTCACCGTCATGCAGGCGCTCGGAGGAAACGCGACCGTCACCACGCGCGCCGGGGAGATGGCCCGGCTGACCGCCGAGGATTCGGTCGACTTCGGCTTCGTCCGTCCACCGCAGAAAAGCACCGCAGGCGCCGACGCAGCAAGCGGCGAGTTCAGCATCGAGGCAGTTTGGGAAGCCGCCGCCACCGTGTATGACCCGGAGATCCCC
Source organism: Acidimicrobiales bacterium (assembly GCA_047638695.1). GTDB lineage: Bacteria > Actinomycetota > Acidimicrobiia > Acidimicrobiales > SZUA-35 > JAHECQ01. The sequence continues at coordinate 2,055 of JBLINY010000240.1, forward strand.
GTCGACATCGTCGAGCTCGGGCTGGTCTATCGCATCGAACCATCCGACCTGCCGAACGGCAACAAGCGTGTCGACATCGACATGTCAGTCACCGCTCCGTTCTGCGGAATGGGTGACATCCTTCGCCAGGACCTCCACGACGCTGTGATGGCACTGCCCGGCGTCGAAGCGGTTGATGTCGTCCTCGTGTTCGACCCGCCTTGGGATGCTTCCCGCCTTTCCGATGTCGCTCGACTCGAATTGGGAATGATGTGACCGACCCAGCGACCGATGCCAACACCGACTCGGCCGCCCGGTTCCACGAATCCGGACACGAAGATGCCAGTGTCGATGCCGGCGAAGAGGCAGCGACCCCAAAGGTAGAAGATCCCAAGGTCGAGGGCGACGACGTCGACACACCGGCAATAATGAATGCGCTGCGCGGGGTCATCGATCCCGAACTTGGAGACAACGTCGTCGATCTCGGCATGGTGAAGCGATTTGAGCGCGGTGCCGATGGGGCGATGCACATCACGATCGCCCTGACCACCGCTGGATGTCCGCTACGGGCTCAGCTCATGCGCGACGCTAAGGCCCGAGTTGGGTCGCTCCCCGGCATCGATGTAGTCCAGATCCACTTCGGTGAGATGACTGCGGACGAACGAAGCAACGTAATGGCTCGTGCCCGCTGGAAAGCACGCTCGAACGCACTCGAAACTGACATCCCGGCAACTTGCCGCATTCTTGCCATCTCTTCAGGGAAGGGCGGTGTCGGCAAGTCAACCGTAACGGCCAACCTCGCTGTCCTGCTCGCCGACCAGGGTTACATCGTTGGCGTGCTCGATGCTGATGTCGGCGGATTCTCGATGCCACAGTTGCTTGGAATCGACGGTGAGATCGAGGGGGAGCGCGCTGGCGAAGGTAAAGCAGTCATGAATCCGGTCGCCAAGGCAATCGGCGCTGGAGCGTTACGGGTTGTCTCCATGGGCTCGATCGCGGGAACGAACGAGACCGAAGCGATCATGTGGCGCGGGTTGATGCTCAACCGAGCCGTGCAGCACTTTCTCGAAGACGTGCAGTGGGGCGAACTCGACTATTTGCTGATTGACATGCCTCCGGGCACGTCCGATATCCAGATGGGTCTGGCCCGGATGTTGCCCAGGACCGACGTGGTGATTGTGACAACCCCGGCCAAGGCCGCCCAACAAGTAGCCGCTCGCGCCGCAGATATGGCCCGTAAGGGATTTCTTCGAGTGGCCGGTGTCATCGAGAACATGGGCCCGTCGACCAATCCCGACGGCACGATTACCGCAATGTTCGGCACGGGAGGCGGGCAGCGTCTTGCCGACAGCATCGGCGTCCCTCTTCTCGCGTCCATCCCGCTTGACACGGCCGTTGCTGCCGGCGGTGACGCAGGTACACCGGTGGCGATGAAACACCCTGATTCGGCAGCCGGCGTGGCGTACCGAGATCTGGTCAACGTCATCGTCACCGACGTCGCTCCGCCGATTGAGATCGCCGAGTGCAGCCTTCGGGGAACGCTCCTACGAGCGGGTGCCGACCTTGATGGCGCCCGGACCCGAGCCGAAGCACGACAGAACGAATCGAGCTGACTGGCGTCGTAGCGCCGTTCTCCTAGTGTCCTGGCACGGAGGTTCGCCGGGTTAATCGTTGGGGAGGATTTGGTCGCAGTACCGGCCGAGACGTTCGATGATCTGGTCCGCGGTTTTGTGCCAGAGGAACGGGACCGGGTTTTCGT
>JBLINY010000241.1:0-3755 GCA_047638695.1 Acidimicrobiales bacterium
GACTATCCAAATGAGTGACCGGTGACCACAGTGCGTGAGCTTCCTGGCGACTAGAGCGGAAGGCGGACCCTGGCTGTGCCGGGCATGAGGACTTGGCCGTCTACGGTTTGTTCCCAGACTTCTAGTTCAACGTCGCCGCTGGCGACATCAACAGATGTCACCCGACCCCGGAACTCGAGATCGACTTCCGGGAAGGCACTGGCCCTGTTTTGCCAGGTAACTCCGGTGAGACGACCGGCTGCACCACACCAGTCGGTGAGGTACTGGGTCAGCCACGCACCCTGAAGCGGACCGTGCACCAAAACGTCCTGGTGGCCCTCGAACTCGGCGTAGTGGCGGTCGTAGTGGATCCGATGGGGATTGAAGCTGGCCGCGCTGTACAGGAACAGCTGCGCCCGGCTGGCATTCTTCGACATGACGGGCAGGTCGTCACCTACGGCAACGTCGCCAACCGTTAGCCGGGGTGCCCCATGCTGAGAGGAAGCCGCCTGGGCAGAAGTCGACTGAGAAGAAGCGGACTGGGAAGAAGCGGGCTGAGTCATCGGGCAATGCCAATCTGCCGGGAACGGGCAACGACATTGTCGTGCTGGTTCGTGTATGTGGTTTCTCGGACCGTTCGAACGAACGGTCCCTTCGAACCTTCTTTCTCGTCGAGCGCGGCCAGACGAGTTTCGGCCGTGATCGTGTCGCCGACGTAGACCGGTTCGACAAAGTCCCACTCTTCGCCGCCGAACATCATGCGATCAACACGAAGTTTCACCCGATCGGCTGTTCGATAGAGGCCGTCTTCGCGGAGTGTCTCGATTGCTCGGGGCTGCACGGGAGCGTGCGAGATGAATGTCGGAGGTGCCACGACGGTGCGGTAGCCACCAGCGATCGCAGCGTCCTCATCGAAATAGATCGGATTGATGTCTCCGACCGCGTGCGCATACCGCTGCGACTCACGAGCATCAATCACGACCGTGACAGGATCGGCCAGCGCTTCGCCTATGAGGGCAAGCGTCTCGTCAGGGATGAGTGAATCAGGCATCTACCGACCCCAACCTTGAAGAGTGTGAGTACCTGATCGAGAGCTCGACGATCGATGGAATCTTTGTTTCGGCCACGGTCGTCGAGCCTAGACCCAAGCGCCGATGTGTTTCAGAAGCCGGCGGTTCTTGTGGTCAGCTGTTCGTGGTCTGTTGTAGCGATCAGAGCCAACGACCCTCCTGGTACGGTCCGCCCGAGGACGAGAAGGAGTTTCAACCGTGGGATATCAGTGCTTCGATGTCGAGATCGACGAGAAGGTCGGTCATATTCAGATGAATCGACCGGAGAAAAGCAACTCAATGATCGCCGCGTTCTGGACTGAACTGCCGCAGATCGTCGACGAGATGTCAGCGTCGGGAAACGTACGGGCCATTGTGCTCTCGGGCATCGGGCGGAACTTCTGCGCCGGCATGGATCTCGATGTCTTCGCCGCTGACGACACGATCGGCCAGGGAGGTGCCCGCAGTGGTCACCCCAGCCGCCGCAACGAGCGCTTCCGCAGCACGGCCCTGAAATTGCAAGACACCTTCACGGCTCTCGAAAGGGCACGAGTCCCGGTGTTGTGCGCCATTCAGGGCGCTTGTGTCGGGGGTGCCATCGACCTCGTCTCAGCCGCCGACATGCGCTACGCCGACGAATCCGCCTTCTTCTCGATCGCCGAGATCAATATCGGCATGACCGCCGACGTTGGGACGCTGCAGCGCATGCCGAAGCTAGTTCCGGAGGGCATCGTGCGTGAGCTGGCCTATACCGGTCGCCGCTGGAGCGCCGCCGAAGCTCATGCTGCCGGTTTCGTCAACGCCGTCTTCCCCGACCACGATGCCCTCGTTGCCGGCGTATTGGACGTGGCGAAGGAAATCGCCAGCAAGAGCCCCATGGCGGTGTGGGGCACCAAGCAGACCATGCACTACACCCGTGATCACAGCGTCGCCGATGGTCTCGAGTTCATTGCCAACTGGAACGCCGCCATGTTCGACACCGATGATATGGCCGAGGCTTTCGCCGCCCAGATGGAAAAGCGGGCCGCCGATTTCCCCGACCTGTGGCCGCTCTCCGAGGGCCTCTAACGCTGAAGAGTCGTCTAGCCCTGAAGAGTCGTTCCCCGGGGTCTACCGGCCTTGATAGTTGGGATCACGCTTTTCGAGAAAGGCGGCGACACTTTCCTGGTGGTCATCGGTCTTCAGCAGGCTGTTCAGCGTCGGGCCGAGATAGTCGCGCAGTTCTTGTCGCTGACCGGCCCGCGACAGTCGCAACGCTTCCTTGGCTGCCTGCACCGCTAGGGGAGCGTTGGCCGTCATCCTCGTCGCCAGTGCCCGTGCAGCACCGGCCAACTGATCATCGGCCACGACCTGACTGACCAGTCCGATGTCCTTGGCTTGTTGGGCGCTGACCATGTCGCCGGTGAGAAGCATCTCGGCCGCTGCGGCGTGACCGACGAGGGCGGGCAGAAGTTCGAAACTGTCGGGCCCTGCGGCAATGGCCCGTTTCACAAACATCTCGGAGAACCTGGCCGACTCAGCGGCAATACGGATATCGGCCAGAAGGCTCAACTCCATTCCGTAGCCGACTGCGGCACCATTCACGGCGGCAATGATCGGAGTCTGCGAGCGCCGCATCGGGCCGCCAGGCAACTCGAGCTCACCCGACTGGATACGGCGAGCCAACTCGGCGGCGCCAGCCCCCAGTAGCTCCCTTACGTCATCGCCGGTGCAGAACCCACGGCCGGTGCCAGTCCAGATGATGGCCCGCACATCGGCGTCGGCGTCGGCCTCGGCGAAGCGAGCAGACAACTGCTCGTAGGCCAGGTAGTTCAGCGAGTTGTAGGCCTCAGGTCGGTTGATGGTGATGGTGGCGATGTGATCGGCCACCTCGTACAGCACTGGATCGTCAGACACCCTTTTCCCCTTTGCGATCGGGTTTCCCCTTGGTGATCAGTCTTCAGTAGAGCCGCGGTTCGGCTGGGCGATCCACTCGCGAGCCAACCAGTCGCGTCCGGCCGCCAGCCCCTCGGGTATCAGGACGTGCTGTCCACCCAGAATGTCAAGCGACTCGACCGGTACGCCGTGGCTCGCTAGTCGATCTTGCATTACCTTCGCCCGCTCAAGACTGACGATGTCGTCCTGGTCGCCGTGGGTCCAGAACACGCTGGGCATCTGCTTGCTGAAGTCCCAGTCGACTAGGTCATCGTCGTAGATCACGGGCGAGAACAGCACCAGTCGTGCTGGGGGTGGCCGCCGGGATCGACCGAAGCACGTTGCCAGCGCCAAACCAGCCCCCTGGGAGAACCCGGCGAGCACCGCGTCTTCTCGTGGCCGGCCAACAATCTCACAGGCCTCGTCCAACGCAGCGCCGATGTCGTCGAGCGCCTTGGTGAACGAATCCAGCTCGACCTGGCGGGCCTTGAAGTCAACTCGGTAGAAGGCGTGCCGATCGTCGCTGATCACCAGCGGTCCCTTTGGGGCGCAGAGCCGCAACTGTAGGGTTGGATCAAGAATGGCGCCAAGGGTCAACGCCGAAGCTGGATGCTCGGCATAGCCGTGAACCACGAAGAGGAGTCGTTCGCCATCTCGCTGACGCCAGCGAAGCTCGAGGGTCATTCGTCAGAGATCAGAGATCAGAGATCAGAGATCAGCGTACTTCTCGACGATCTCGGACCAGCGAGCCACATCATCTACGCCGCTGATGGCTGTTTTTGGTCCGGCCACGGAGGTGACGGGAACGAGGAG
>JBLINY010000242.1:0-3700 GCA_047638695.1 Acidimicrobiales bacterium
TCGAACTCACGGCCGGATCGATGGCCTTGGTTTCGGGTGTCTTGTACGAACGATTCGGTCCACAAGCCGTCTTCAGCCTCGGCTCGGGCCTGATGCTGGCTGGGGTTATTGGTGCCCTCGTGATGGCGCGGTCGTTGCCGCCCGACCATCCGGTGCTGCGAGGAAAGCCTTCAGAGGCCGAGGACCCGCTCGGCGTTGTGGCGTAGATACTTCGCTTCGACGGCAGCTGGCAGCTCCCATGACGAGACGATCCGCCGCAGGTCAGCCAAGGACCCGCAGTTCGGATAGACGCTGCCGAACAACAGCTGGTCTTGAAGCAAGTGACGGAGCGCCGTGATGTAGTGCTCGGAGCCGGGAAAGCCATAGTGGATGTACTGGCCGGCGACAATGAAGATGTTCGGTTGTTTGTACGCCGCCCCTACTGCCTCGAGGCAGTAGGGCCAGCCCCCGTGCTGGATGATCACGCTGAGGTCGGGAAAGTCGGTGGCGACCCGATCGGCGTACTCAGGACGGCAATCGTCCATGTAGGGACCGAGCAAGCTGCTCATGGTGGTGGTGACCACCAGGCCCCGTTTGGAGGCCTCGTCGAACAGCGGATAGAGCGCCTTGTCGTCGAAGCGACGGCTCACGCTTGCCGTCGACGGATCGATGGTGACTCCTTTCAGGCCGGCATCGGCGAGTTCGCCAATCCGAGTGACGGCGGCACCGACATTCGATGGTTCTACCGACCCGAAGCCGATGAAGCGGTCGGGATGGGCTGCCACGATGTCGAGAATGTCATCGGCCGACGTCGGATCGAGACCTCGGTCGCTCGTCGGGCCCGGAACACCGATAACGCCGATCTCGATGCTTGCTTCGGCCATTTCCTCGAACATCAGATCCATCGACTCGGCTTCGAACGAGGGGCATGGGGTCAGGTTCATGCGTTCGAGATAGTGATACGTGGTGTCTCGAGTCCAGCTGCGGGCTCCCACCGGGCGGAATCTGAAATCGATGGCCGTCACATCTCTGGTCATACGTCAAATTCTGGCACGCTCAGCTCTGCTGCAATACTGTCACCCGCGAGTCTCCAATTCGGCCGCCCGATGGTAGCTATCCCAGGCCCATCCATCGTTCCCGACCGAGTGTTGAACGCCATACACCAGCCCATGACGAACATCTACGAGGGAGACTTGGCCTGCGTCACGCAGCGGCTACTCGACGAACTGTGGGCTGGGGCGAGATGGCAGCGCTGGCCGGCGTCGACGTCGACGTCGAGGTTCTGCCCGGCACCCTGAACGGCCCCGTTGACCCCGCAGCGGTCGAAGCCCGCCTGCGGGACGACCGCAACCACGAGTTCAAGGCCATCCTGGTGGTGCAGGTCGACACCGTCACCACCGTGATCAACGACATCGAGGCCATTCGTGGTGCCATCGATGCGGCCGAGCACCCGGCCCTCTTCATGGTCGACTGCATTGCCTCGCTCGCCTGCGTTCCTTTCGAAATGGACGCCTGGGGCGTCGACGTCACCGTTAGTGCCACGCAGAAGGGCCTGATGGTTCCACCCGGGCTCGGGTTTGTGTGGGCCAACGCCAAGGCGTGGGTCGCGTACGAGACGGCCGACCTCAAGAGGGGCTACTTCGATTGGGGCCCGCGGGCCGACAAGGACGCTCCTCACTACTACCGGTATGCCGGTACGCCGCCGGTTCAGCACATCTTCGGCCTCCGAGAAGCGCTGGACATGTTGGCCGAGGAAGGGCTCGAAAACACCTGGCACCGCCACGATGTGCTGGCCCAATCGGTGCACGCCGCCGTCGGCGCCAAGTGGCCTGTCCTTGAACGTTCCCGACCCTGCGGCCCGGGCCGGCCTGACGCTGGGAATTTCCCTCGGCGAGTTCGAGGACCGAGCGTTCCGTATCGGCCACATGGGCCACCTCAATCCGCCGATGTTGTTGGGCACTCTCGGCACCATCGAGGCCGGACTGAAGGCGCTCGGAGCGACAATCGGCGGCTCTGGGGCAGAGGCAGCGGCCGAGGTCGTGGCCAAGGAACTCAGTCGCTGCGCGTCTAGGTAGGGGACGACTGGTTTGCGAAGTGCGGCAGCACCTCTTCACCGAAGCGCTGCATCTGTTCCATTACAACGCCGGGCTGACAGCCGACGGGCTGGGCCACCATCACTTCTTCAAGCCCGGGGTAGGTGTCTTGGAGCTGGCCGAATGCATCAATCATGCGCTCGGCCGAGCCGACCAGCCACGAACCCGCCTCGATGGCGTCGTCGATTGTAGGAAGTCCGGCCGTTGCCGCGAGCCCCGGATCGGCCAGGCGGGCGAGTTGGTCGGCAGTCACATCGCCTGCGAATCCCAGCGGAGCGAACATCTTCTGGTATTCCTCCAGAATTGGTTTGCCCGCGGTCTTGGCTTCGGCGTCGGAATCAGCCATGAAGAACGAAAAACCAAAGATCAGATCGGCGCCAAGTTCGGTCGGTCGGCCTCGTTTGGCCAACTTCTCCTGCCAGCGTTCGGCCAGCGCTTGGGAGGCGCCTCCCGAGGCTGCTCCCCCGCCGACAAAGCCCTTGATTTCCTGGTCGAGCATGAAGTCGAGAGCTCGATCACTCGCGCTCACGATGGGTTGCCAGCACTCAGTGCTGTATTGGGGCTTCGGGACGAGCGTTAGCTCCTCGAGCTCATAGCCCCGATACTCGATCTTGGGCGGTAGGTCATAGAAGCGGCCATGATGGCGGAACGACTTGCCTTTGATGGCCTTCATCAACAGCTCGACCTGCTCTTCGAACAGCTCACGAGCATCGTCAGCCGTGGCTGTCGGGGGGCGGAACACCTCGACCTCGCGACCGTGATAGCCCCTGCCCACGCCGAGTCGCACTCGGCCCTTGGTGAGAATGTCGGCCATGGCGTAGTCCTCGGCCAAACGCAATGGATGCCACGTTGGCAGCACGTTGAAACCGCAGCCGAATCGCAGGTGTTCGGTCTTGTTGGCCAGGTGTGTGGCCAACAGCGGGATGTTGGGGATGCACTCGTAACCCTCGCGTTGGAAGTGGTGTTCCGCCAACCACAGGGTGTCGTAGCCGCAGCCATCCATGAGCACTGCGAGATCTTCGGTTGTCTGTAGTGGTGAGGCGAGGTGAGCGTCGTCGTACCAACGCTTGTTTACCGGCGTTCCTTCGAAACCCATGTCCTCGTGATGCACCTGGCCAACGAACAACGTGCCAAACCGTTTAAGCATCCGGTGAAGGTAGACCCCACCAAGCGGTCAGGTCCGATCGAGGGATCCCTCATCCAGCGCTGGTCGGCGATCGGGCAGCCCAGCACTCGACTTCCAACGCTGGCTCTCGGTCTCGCGCTGGCCAGCGCAGCCTGCAGATGCCAACACCATCGACGGCACAACCACCGTCACAGCGACGTCGCCTATCGCTGTCGACAACCGAGTTCACGGTCCGGATTAGGTGAGCGTCACCCGCCAGGGTTCGAGATCAAGGCCGGGGTACAGCTCGGCCATGCCGACCAACATTTCAGAGGTCCAGTACGGATGGCCGGGGAGCGGCACACCGAGCAGCGCCATTTCGCGGGGCGTGAGTTCGGCAGCGACCTTCTTGAACTGACCGTTCGTGGCCAACGGAGGGTGCGGGTCGTAGCCGATCCACTCGTGGCCACCCAACCGAAAAGCCGAAACCAGCACGTGACGCTCAGAGTCGGGCCGAGCAAGG
>JBLINY010000243.1:0-3685 GCA_047638695.1 Acidimicrobiales bacterium
CCGGTCCGAAAGGGTCGAGCGCAGGCTCGGCGTCGAGCCACACGCCAAAGGGATCGACGAGTACGAGCCGGCGAACCAGCTCGGGACACAGCGCGGCCAGCTCAGCAGCGACCATTGCACCCAGCGAATGGCCAACGACATCAACCGGACCAACGCCCCAGTTCTCGACCACCGTTCGATAGACCAGCACGAGGTCGGTGAGGTCCTTGATGTATTCGAAGCCGGTGGATGTACCGAAGCCAGGTAGCTCCGGCGCCAGCACGGCGTGCTCTTCGGCCAATCGGCGAAGAAACGGGGCGTCACCCGGGTGCCTTTCGAACCCGTGCAGATACAGCATCGGTGCGCCGTCGCCGCCGGACCAGGACGACAGGTCGAATCGTCCGACGTTGTCCATCTCGACCACGGTTCTCATGTCGTCGGCCGAACGGAGCGTCCTGTTGATTGTCCAAGACCCATCTTCGAGGCCTCTTCTTCGAGTCGAGCCCGATGATCGGGGTGGGCAATGGCTATCAGGCGCTGCGCCTTCTGGCGCATCGTTGCATCACGCAACCACGCCACTCCGTATTCGGTGACGACAACTTGGGTGTCGTACCGAGTTGCAGTCGCCGCATTGACATCGAGCCGCGGCACTATCCGCGAGATGTTCTTCGACGTCACCGACTCGAGCACCAAGATCGACAGAGCATCGTCGGCCATCGTGCACGCTCGCAGGAAGTCCAGCTGACCTCCGACACCTGAGTACTGCACACCGCCGATCATCTCAGCGTTCCCCTGCCCGAACAGATCGACCTGTACCGCCGAGTTCACACAACGCATCAACCGATTGCGGGCCACTTCTCGGGGGTCCAGCACGAGGCGTGTCGGCAACATCAGCGACGACGGATGCCGCGACGCAAACTCCACCGCTTCTGGAAGCACGATGGTGAAGACCGTGTTGCCGTCGTAATGCCCCTTGTAACGATTGCTGACGGCGTCCGAATCGACCAAAGCGGCCATCCCGCCACCCAAGACTTCCGTGTGCACCCCGAGGTCGCGCTTATGGGTGAGCCGAGCCATGATCGCCTCGGGAACACTGCCAATGCCCGACTGGAGCGTCGACTTGTCGGGGATGAGTTCGCCAACGGCGGCAACGAAATCGTCGATGGCGGCGGGTTCCTTGCGGAGGTCGTAGACGGTTCGAGGGGTGTCGACCGAGAGCGGCACGAGCACATCGAAGTCGGTGACGTTGTAGGTGAATCCTGGCATTCGGGGCTGGTGGGGATCGACCAGACCAATCACCACGGAGTCCGGCGATCGTTGCCCGCGTACCAACTCATCGTCAGCAGCCAGACTTCCACCGGGGTGAACAATGCCCGCTGCATCGGGTTCGCCAATGAGTACGGCCCGGACACGAGGGCTCCATCTCTCAGCCATCGGCCCCCAGCCGCTGAGGTGAACGGGCAATATCTCTACGGGAGTCTTGGAAAGTCGCATCTGATCGGTCAGGAAGGGCGCCAGTAGCCGGATGGCCTGATTCGCTCCGGCAGCCACCGCTCCGTCGCGCGGGGCAGGGACGAAAATTTCGACGTCGGCGAGATCAGCGCGGGCGCCGAGGGCCTCCAGCCAGGGCGCGGGCTCTGGCAGACCCACCATCACCCGGTCCGTTTGATGCACGAGCGCGGCGGCCTCGTCCAATGTCATCACTCGGTCGGCGTACTGCTGCGTCCAGTCCACTACGCCTTCACTGCCCTTGGCCGGCCGAAGCCAACGTCGGCCCGACGATGGGCGACGCGCCACCCGTCAGCTGTTCGTCCGAAACAGTCGGTGAACAACTCATACACCTTGGCCCGTTCGCCAAAGTTGTCGACGCAGTGTGTATCGGTCGTGATCAGGGCCTCGCAGACTCGCTCAGCAACATGCTGTTCTAGGTCGTCCATGGTTCCGGTCCCCTTCGTCATGTGGCAGTGGTGCCGACGCTAATCGGACTCACGCGTTGTCAGCAGATTGAGGTGGGGGGCATGGTGCCGGATACGGCGCGGCTGTTACCGGATGCGGAGCATCTCGCCTCGGGTTTTGGGGCGGGAGATCTCAGCCGAAGTTCATGGCGCCCGGTAGGCCGCCATCGACCACGATGGTTTGACCCGAGATGGTGTCGGCTTGGCACAGCATGACGGTGGCAGCGGCGATGTCGACCGCCGAGCCGACTCTGCCAAGAACCGCCTGGCGGCGAGCGCCCGCAGCGACGCTGTCTGGCAGCCGTCCTGCCATCCGTGTCCCCTCGACGAGCCCGGGAGCGACGCAGTTCACGGCCACCTTCGGGGCCATGGCGGCCGCCAGACAGTGAGTGAGGTGGATCAGAGCGGCTTTGCTACACGAGTAGGCGATGCTGCTCGAACTGGGCATGAGGCCGCCGACCGACGCGATGTTGACTATGCGGCCCCCCTCCCCTGCCGACAACTCGGGCTGGAGTTCGCGAGCCAGCAGGTAGGGCCCTCGCACGTTGGTCTCTTGCACTCGATCCCAGGTATCAGCATCGAGTTCGGCCAGATTCGGAAACGGGATGCCGATATTCCAGGCCGCGTTGTTGATCAGCATGTCGCAACCACCGAAGTTCGACCGCACACCAGCCGCTGCCTCCAGAATTGACGATTCGTCGCGTTGATCCAGCTGAATGGCCACCGCTCTACGGCCCAGGGCGGCGACTCGGGCCACGGCTTCGCTGGCGGCCTCGGTGTTGCCGATATAGCTCAAGGCGATATCGGCACCAGCGCCAGCAAGAGCATCGCAGATCGCGCCGCCGATGTCGCCTGAACCGCCGGTTACGAAGGCTGTCTTACCCGTGAGGTCCATGTGTTGCCCATCTTTCTATGGCTTAGGTGATTGCGGCTAGATGCAGCTGAGGCGAACTTCGCCCAACCCATCGATCGTGAAGTGCAGTTCGTCACCGACAGCCGGGAACTGCGTCACGATGCTGCTACCGGTCATTACGAGGTGGCCTTGTTTGAGCATGAGTCCACGGTCGTTGAGATGGTTAGCAAGCCAGGCGACGGCCTCAAGTGGGTGACCGAGTGCGTCGCCTGTCTTTCCTTCACCGATGTCGACGCCGTTCGTCTGAAGACGGGTCCTGGCCGATTCGAGATCGACGCCGTGCCATGCGCTGACTCCTGCCCCCAACACCACGCCGGCGTTCCATGCGTTCTCAGACACGAGATCGAACACATTCAGCTCGCCGTAGTCAGCGTTCCGGTCTTCGACAAGCTCGAAGGCCGGATGGCATGTGGCGATCGATTCTCGAATGCTGTCGCGCGTGTGGGGTTCGGAACCCGCTGGCAGATCTGCTCTCAGAACAACCGCCACTTCGAATTCGACTCCGAGATGGCAATGATCAGCCAACGTCACGGTGGTCGGTGACTCGACGACGACCCGTTCGTACACCGCCCCGGACAGCGGTTGGTCAACGCCGCAGAACTCCTGCATGGCCTTCGACGTCAGCGCCACTTTGTATCCGACCAACTGATCGCCCCTGCCGGTGAGGAGCGACTGGAACTCGGCTTGCACCAAATAGGCGGCTTCCAAGGAAGAGTCGGATGCCTCGGCTGCCAGTGGCCGATGGTGGTCGAGGGCATCGAGCTGTTCGAGATAACGGGTGGCGAGCGTCTTCGCTTCAGTGGCTTCCATCATGCGAACTCAAACACTCCCTTGCCGC
>JBLINY010000244.1:0-3679 GCA_047638695.1 Acidimicrobiales bacterium
CTCACCTGAGTGTCACCCACCGACTCGCCGACCTCGAACAACCGGTCACCAACCACATCATCGGCCATCCACCAAGTTTTCCACGCACCCCACCCTCACGAGCGGATACTGACCCACGGTCCTAGGAACAGATAGCCCTGGAACTGTTCCACTGGCGTTGGCGCGTCGCGGAGGCTTCGCACGATCGCGTTGGCTGCCGGCATGTCCAAGACCAGCAAATGAAGCCAGTACTCGTTGGAACGGAGCCGCACCGCCAAATCGTCGTCGTTGTCGAGATGCTCGAGACAACGGCCGACCAGATCAATGCCCTCGACCCTATGGGCGTAGAACACGGCGAACGCCCCAAGCAGAAGACGGGCCGCTACCTTCCACCGATCTTGTGACGCAGCCCAGTCAAAGGCAGCAACGACATTGGCTCTATCGGCGCCGAGTGTGTCCCGGGCCGACAGATCCGCCCACATTGCGGCCGGGTGGCGGCCCGCGATTCCGAAATAATGGTCGAGGTGCCGTTCCCGAACCGGTATTGCCTCGCCGGCATCAGCCAGTCGTTGTTCGGCGTAGGAGGCAGTGGTCTCGAACAGCCGGAACCTCGACAGTGTTCCGCCGTGTTGACGTATCACCAGTGATTTGGCGATCAACGAGTCGATCATCTCCACCGCGGACGATGCCGATACGTCGTTGACGACAGCAACCGCCGACACGTCGAAGGTGTCGACGAAGACTCCCAACGACCGAAACACCCGTTGCTCGCCGTCCTCGAGGAGGTTGTAACTCCAATCGAGTGTCGCTTCGAGGGTCCGCTGACGCTGCCGTCGGCGGCCGCCATGCAATAACTGGAACCGGTCCTCGATTCCCGCCAGCAGTTCCGCGGGGACATGACAGGGCTTCGTGCCGCCGCCAATTCGATCGCCAGCGGCACGCCATCCAAGCGGCGACACAGCTGCATCACTACGGCCCTGTCGTCATCGGTCAGTTTGAATGACGAATCCAGTTCGGCGGCCCGACGGGCGAACAGTTCCACGGCCGCCGAATGCTCGTCGTCAACTGGCAGAGGTGGCACAACCACCACCTGCTCGCCGTCGACATCGAGCCGCTCTCGGCTGGTCGCCAGCAGCCTAGACGCACCGGCTTGCGCGATGAACCGTTCAGCGAACTCGGCGCACTCATCGATCAGGTGTTCACAATTGTCGATGATCAACAACAGATCTTTCCCAGCGACGTAGTCCAGGACCTGCTCGGTCGGGTCACCGACCCTGAGACTCAGCCCCAACCCGGCCGCGACCGCTGCGGCTACACGGGCGCCATCGGAGACCGGAGTGAGATCGACGAACCACACCCCATCAGCCCGATGCGGCAACTCGGCGTCACCCACCGCGATCGCCAAACGGGTCTTGCCTGTACCCCCACCCGCCGTCAACGTCACCACCCGAGTTGAGCTCAGCGCCCCCCGAACCTCTCGCAGATCCTCAAACCGGCCGACCAGACCCGTTGCCGCTACCGGCAGATTCGTTGAGCCAGCATCAACAACCCGCAACGACGGAAACTCGCCGTCGCCGAGCTGCCAGACCTGCACCGGCTCAGCCACATCGCGTAACTGATGCACCCCCAGGTCTTTGACAGTGACTTCAGCGGCTTGGCGTACCGTGTCGGTCAACAACACCTGACCGCCATGCCCAGCCGATTCCAACCGGGCCGTCGTGTTCACCACCGGCCCGAAATAGTCGCCAGCCCGCTCCTGCGCCTCGCCCAAATGCAGACCCATCCGAACCTTCAGCACCGGACCCGGCCATTCCGTCTCGGCCAGCGCCTCTTGAGCCTGCAGCGCCGCGGCGACTGCGTCCGACGCCCGACTGAAAGCCACCGCAAAACTGTCTCCAGCCGTGGTGAACACGTACCCGCCCCGAGACCCGAACGCGGCCCGAAGAATGTGGTCATGGGCTTCCAGGCTCGCCGACATGGTGTCCCGGTCCTCGGCCCACAAACGCGTCGATCCCTCAACGTCAGTGAACAAGAACGTCACAACCCCACTCGGGACCGCCCCCTCAACCGCAACAGCCTCCGTCAGACCCCGCAACCTAAACGCACGAGCGGCGAACAGACCCACTCGGTAACGCCGGCCGTGCTCGGCCCGTTCGCGAGCGATGTATGCCGTTACAGCGCGCCCTGAGCCGCCCGGATGCGCAATCGCTGACGGGCGCGAGGAGGCGGTGCACGGAGGTCCCCTCAGGAGCCGTCGGACGAGCCACAGCCACGGATCGTGAACTCTTGCGGAATGCTCTTCGGCAACGATGTTTGGGCCAGAACCCGAAGGTCATCGATGCGCACCGCTGCCAACTGGGGTGTTTCGAGGTCACAAACGGTCGCTTCGGACTTCGCGCTCACATCTTTCTGACCTGATTAAACGTCGGTTTCTGGGTTATCTCGGCTATTCGTAGTCCCGTACTTGAAAGCCGTGGTGCGCCCACCTCTAGTCCCCAAACAGGGCCTCGCCGATTCGTGTTGCCGCTTCCCGTTGCATAGTTGGGGTGACGTGGCTGTAGAGGTTGCTGAACAGGCTTGCGTCGGCATGCCCGAGTCGCTCGGCCGCCACCTTTGGCGCTACTCCACTCGCGAGCATCAGCGTGGCGCTCGTGTGGCGGAGACCATGAGCGGTGAGTCTTGGGAGCCCGACCTCGGGGCTGATGCGTCCGAGCAGACGGGAAAGGTATTGCGGGTGGTACGCACCGCCAGCTGTCTTGGTGAACACGAAGTCCGTCTCCAGATAGTCAGCGGCTTGCTGTTCGTTGGTTTGGAGATTTCGTTGGGTCTCGAGGACGCCAACGAGATGGGAGTCGATGTCAATCGTGCGGATAGCGTCGTTGCTTTTGCCCGAGGATTTCTTGACTTCGTAGCCGAGGACGGACGCGAACTCGTTGATTCGAACGAGGCCGCTTTCGACATCGACGTTTGGCCAACGAAGGTGCACGAGCTCGCCGATTCGGAGGCCTGAGCCCAGAAGGAACGCCCAGACAGGGAAGAGGCGATCACCTTCGTGCATGGCGAGGAAGTGGCGGGCCTGTTCGGGCGACCAGTGCTGTGGGATCTTCTTCCGGGCGCGGGGCTTCGGAATCGATCCGAGCGGGTTGTTCGCAATGACGCCTGTCGCGACTGCTTGCTTGAACGCTCCATTGACCGGAGCACGAGCAAGGCGGATCGTGTTGGGAGCAAGGCCTCGTCCGGTCTTGGTACCGCCCTCGGTCGCCAACGAACGTTGCCAGCTCGCGACGGCCTCGGAATCAAGCTCGCGTGCTAGGCGGTTGCCGATCCATGGCCGGATGTAATCCTCGAGATAGTGGCGGTAGTCGAAGAGGGTCTTGGGCGACAGTCGATCGGCCGCCTCGGCGTCGTCGAGGTACTGCTCGACCAGTTCTGCGACCGTCAGACCCGATGCCGTTCCCTGGGTGCTTTGCTTGGCTGCCTCGCTCACGAGCGCCTCTCGCTCGCGGCCAGCGGCAGCTGCGGTCGAAAAGCCCCGCCTGGTCACCTGTTGCCATTTCCCAGTGAGGGGATCCTTGTCCGTTCGAACCTTGAAGTACCACGACCCTTTGGAGTCTTGATAGACCCCTCGCACCTTTGGCATTTCAGCCCCCTGCCCCGTCGTATGTTCTCAAAATGTTCTCACGGGAGTTTGGAAATAGAA
>JBLINY010000245.1:0-3674 GCA_047638695.1 Acidimicrobiales bacterium
CACGGCTCTCCCCCATTCCTTCAATATCCATGGCGTTGCGCGAGGCGAAGTACTCGATCTGGGTCTGCTGGCGCGCGGGACAAACCGGGTTCAGACAAAAAGTATGCGCTTCGTCTTCGGGCCGAACGAGCTCGACGCCACACGTGGGGCAATCGGTGGGGAACTGCCATTCCGGCAGCCCCTTTGGCCGCTCGCTAAGTACGGGACCGAGCACCTCAGGAATGACGTCCCCGGCTTTGCGTACGATCACCGTGTCGCCAGGTCGCACGTCCTTCAGCTTCACCTGATCGCTGTTGTGAAGCGTCGCCATCTGAACCGTCGAACCAGCGACGAAGACCGGTTCGAGCACTGCGAACGGTGTTGCCTTGCCCGTGCGACCGATCGACACCTGAATATCGAGCAGCATTGTCGTGCGCTCTTCCGGAGGCAGCTTGTAGGCCATCGCCCATCGGGGCGCCCGGGCCGTCGACCCCAACGAGCGCTGCAAGTCAAGGCCATCGACCTTGATGACGGCGCCGTCGATCTCGTACGGCAAGTCGTGGCGATGTTCATGCCAGTGTTCAGCGAAGTCGATCACTGCATCGATCGAAGCCACTACCCGTCGTTCAGGATTCACGGGGAAGCCCAACTCGCCCAACCAATCGAGAGCTGAACTTTGCGTCGCCATCCGGGCGTCGTTCGCCCCGACTCCAACCACCTCACCTAGCTGATAGGCCCAGAAGGCCAACCCCCGACTGGCCGTGATCGTCGGGTCCTTCTGGCGCAGGCTGCCAGCGGCGGTGTTCCGTGGATTGGCATAGCGGGCCAAGCCTGCAGCTTCCTGGGCCTCGTTCAACTCGTTGAATTCAGCGAGGGGCAAGTAGACCTCGCCGCGAACCTCCAACACCTCGGGCGCCCCCTCGAGCTGTTGAGGGATCACCGCGACCGTTCGGATGTTGGCGGTGATGTCCTCGCCGACCCGACCGTTGCCTCGCGTCGCGGCCTGAACAAGCGAGCCGTTCTCAAATCGCATCGACAACGCAATGCCATCGATCTTCAGCTCACACATATAACCGATGTCAAGACGCCCGACCGCGGCGTCATCAACTTCGATCTCGAGACCTTTCGCGACCCTCGAAGCCCAGGCCCGTAGCTCGTCGTGGTCGAAAGAGTTGTCGAGACTCATCATCGGAACCCGGTGCTCAACCGGCGCGAACGTGGCCGACGGAGCACCCCCCACGTCGGTGACCGGAGAATCAGCCGATGCCTGATCGGGGTATTCGGCTTCCAACTCAACCAGTTCACGCACCAAACGGTCGAAATCGGCATCGGGAATCTCCGGCGCATCCTGCTCGTGATAGCGCTCGTTGTGATGACGAATTTGGCGGCGAAGTTCGGAGATTCGATCGACTGCGTCCACGACCGCAGACTAGCGAGGGCACAATGCCGTTGATGTTGGTGCAACCACTCGTTACCCGGCTCGGGCTGTGGCCGCTTCGGCTGCTGTGGCTTGTCCTGCCTCTGGCCGTCGGTCGAGGTGTGATGCTCGCGGTCGAGGGCAACTCCTCGAACGTTCAAACAACGGTCGAAATCGGGCTATGGACTGCGTGGTTCATCGGGCTCGTCGCCACGCTGGCGCCGTCCACTGTGGCACTCACCGTGCTGCGGATCGTGGCCCCTGGCGCAGTAGCTGCGCCGCTACTGGCTGTTCTCCTGGCCGACCAACGGCCGCCCTCGACTCTGATCGCTGTCGCCTACGGCTTTCTCGTGGCTCTCCTTGCGCTACTGCCGTCGATCGGCGACCCGATGATCAACGGTTCCGCTTACGGCTCCGAACGTCGCATGGCGCTCCGCCCCCCTGCCTCAGTGCTCCTCGGCCCGGTACAGCTGGCCTGGACCGCCGTATTCGCCGGTGTCATCACCGGTCCACTCTTGCTCGCCTCCGGTCGCCAGTTCGGTGGCATCGCTGCCGTCCTCATCGGGCTGCCGGCCGCCTTCGCCGCCAGCAAGTCGCTTCATCAGTTGGCGCGACGCTGGATCGTGTTCGTGCCCGCTGGGTTCGTCATCCACGACTATTTGTCGTTGGCTGAATCGATCCTCGTCCAACGGCGACAGAAGCCAACGCTGGGACCGGCACCCACCGACCTAGCAGGCCATCTGGATCTCAGCGGCGGCGCACTTGGGTTGGCGCTCACGGTTGGCTTCACCGAGACCGTTCCGGTGGCCCTGCGAACCAACCGCACCGTCGAGTCAACGACAGCCAATCGATTCGTGTTCACCCCGAGCCTTCCCGGAGAACTTCTCTCCGAGGCCCGGGCCCGAGCCATCACCATCGCGTAGGCCCAACGAGCGCTAGTCGACCACCGTGGGATCAGGGACGTAGTCGCGGACGAGGTATTGGAACACGTGCCAAGTGAGACCGGCGTTGTAAGCAGCGGCAGTCTCCTTCGCCCCCTCAACGCTGATGGGCTTGGCCAACTCGCCGGCCTTGATGTGCACCTCGGCAACCCGTTCGGCCAGCACAAAGCGGGCAACCGCGTCTTCGACCGTGGTACCGGCGGTGAGCAGGCCGTGGTTACGCAGGATGCACAGGTTGTTCTCGCCCATCGTGTCAGCGATCCGCTCGCCACCAACCGTGCTCATGACCGCGAGCTCTTCGTCGTCCCACACGGCTTGGTCGAATACGAACATGCAAGCTTCCTGGCACAGGGCCTCGAACGGGCGGACCTGGGCAGAGAACGCGGTGCCATAGGGAGTGTGAGTATGGGCCGCCGACACGATGTCGGTGCGGGCTTCGTGAACCGGCCAATGGATGTTGTACCCCGCCATGTTGATGCCGCCGTGCCCCTCCACCAGGGAGCCGTCAGGCGCCACCAGCACCAGGTCATCAACGGTGGCGAAACGAAATGGCACGCCGTACTTGAGCATCCAGAAGTGATCGAGCTTCTCGGGGTCACGGGCACTGATGTGACCATCACCCTGCTGGCCGAAGCCCATGCTGCCAAAGATGCGATATCCAAGCGCGGTCGTTCGCATCCGATGAGCACGTTCTTCGTCGATTGTCTCGAACGTCGGCGGCCGACTGGCGGTCGTGAATACCACGAGATCATCGTTGGCCGATGGAGTTGCTGAGGCTGCCATTGCAAAAGACTAGCTGCGCGGGCCGGCCGCTTTCGAAAGTCGGTCGAGCACCGCGGGCAGAAGGACGCCGTCAGTTGGTGGCACGATCACAATCCGCTCCATGCCCCGGGCATCGATCGCCCGCAGTGCTTCGTAGAGGCCGGCACCAAACCGCCCCGCATCATTCGACAACACGGTGACGTCTGGATGGTCGAGGGCAATCGCCGAGATGACGGCAACGCCAATGTCGTTGGGCACACCGTCGGAGCGAGCATCGGCGACATCTACGATCTCCACCGTGGCATGGGGCGCGTAGTGAGAGGCAAGCATGCCGGCTGCCCTCGACGGCCCCGTTCGGCCATCGACAATCGGCTCTCCCAGCACCTGTTCGAGCTGGCCAACCGAGATGCCCCCGGGTCGCAGGAGCGTCGGAGGCTGACCAACCAACACCTCCACAATGGTCGATTCGAGACCAACCCGAGCCGGCCCCCCGTCGAGAACCAGATCAAGCCGGCCATCCAAATCATCGAGCACATGACCGGCGGTCGTAGGACTCACGTGGCCAAACCGGTTCG
>JBLINY010000246.1:0-3576 GCA_047638695.1 Acidimicrobiales bacterium
GGAGGTTGCCGTACTTCTCTTCGACCACGTCTCTGCCATCGCGCTCGATGACGTCGGCGAAATCGAGATAGACGCCATTCTTGGCTGGACCCACGCCGTAGCCCTGGTCGACCACGGTCTTGGCATTGCGAGACGCAACGTCTCGGGGTACCAGGTTGCCGAAGGCCGGATACTTCTCTTCGAGGTAGTAGTAACGCTCGGGCTCGGGGATGTTCTGTGGTTGACGGGTGTCGTCGCGGTCGCGAGGCACCCATATACGACCATCGTTACGGAGCGATTCCGACATCAGCGTGAGTTTCGACTGGAAATCGTCAGAAACAGGGATGCAGGTGGGGTGGATCTGGGTGTAGCAGGGGTTCGAGAAGTAGGCGCCCTTGCGATGAGCTCGCCATGCCGCAGTGACGTTGGAGGCCATGGCGTTCGTCGACAGGTAGAAGACGTTGCTGTAGCCACCGGTGGCAAGCACGACGGCGTGGCCGCTGTGGCTCGTAACTTCGCCGGTCGTGAGGTTGCGACAGACGATGCCAGCGGCCTTGCCGTCCTTGGTCACGAGGTCGAGCATTTCCATCCGGGTGTGCAGCTTGATCTTGCCCAACCCGACCTGGCGCATCATCTGTTGGTAGGCGCCGATCAGCAGCTGCTGGCCTGTCTGACCCCGGGCGTAGAACGTACGACTGACCTGGGCGCCGCCGAAGGAGCGGTTGTCGAGCAGGCCGCCATACTCGCGGGCGAACGGCACGCCCTGTCCGACCATCTGGTCGATGATGTTCACCGAGACCTGAGCAAGGCGATATACGTTTGCCTCGCGGCTGCGGTAGTCGCCGCCTTTCACGGTGTCATAGAAGAGCCGGTACACACTGTCGCCGTCGTTCCGGTAATTCTTAGCCGCGTTGATTCCGCCCTGGGCAGCAATCGAGTGGGCTCTGCGGGGTGTGTCGTGGAAGGTGAAAGCCTCGACCTCGTAGCCAAGCTCGGCCATGGTGGCGGCGGCTGACGCGCCGGCCAGCCCGGTACCGACAACGAGCACTTTGAACTTGCGCTTGTTAGCCGGGTTCACCAGCTTCATGCCGAACTTGTGGTTGTCCCACTTCTCGGCGATTGGTCCTTCTGGAATGCCTGCGTCGGGGAGCATCGGTTCTAGGTCCTTTGATGTGAGCTCGGTGGCGTACGGTCGGTGGCGTACGGTCGGTGGCGTACGGAGAGGGCAGAATTAGAGATCGACCACGCCGGACAGGATCGCGATCGGAAAGCTGATGTTGCCGAGCAAGATCAAGCCGGCGAATCCTGCTGCAAAGCCCTTGCGGAGGCTGTTGTAGCGAGGGTTGTTGATACCAAGGGTCTGGAACATGCTCCAGGCGCCGTGGAAGATGTGCACGCTCAACAGGATGTTGCATGCGATGTAGATGAGCGCCACCCACCAGCGGGACAGCGAATGCACCATGTTCTCGTACACATGGCCACGGACCCACTCGTCACTGGTGAGGCCCCAGGTGAGGTCGGCCAGGTGGAAGATCAGGTAGAAGAGGACGATGACGCCGCTCACCCGCATGGTGCGTGAGGCGAAGTTGGCGGCGACGAAGTCACGCTTCGAGGCATACGCAACGTTCGCTGTCTGGTTCATCCTCGTGAGGCTGTAGGCCGAGTGAATGTGCAGTGCGAAGGCGCCGATGAGCCCGAAGCGCAGGAGCCACAGGAGGTAAGTGCGAGGAAACAGGGGCACGGCGAGATCGCGAAGGAACTCGCCGTAGATGTTGATGTCGTAGTCGCTGACGAACTCACCCTCGGGATTGAGGTGCTCGACCTGCCCGATGTAGAGCTTCAAGTTGCCCAGCATGTGAAACAACACGAAGCCGAGGATCATGATCCCGGTGAGGGCCATCACCCACTTCTTGCCAACGGCGGTCTGATAGAGGTTCAGCGGAAACGGGAGCTCCTTGCTCTTCTTGCGAAGAGGAGCGTCAGCCGATCGGGCGGCTTTCCTAGATGATGTTGTCGGTGCGGCCACCGGGAGACTCCAACGTGATCGTTCGCGCCGGTCGGGTGAACCCCGACCAGTTGTCGAATGTGCTATCGACGGCCAGACGGTACCCCGACCGAAACCGTTCGACCCAACCCATCAACGACGAGGTTTGACGGTTGTCGAGCGGAGGGCCTCTGAGGGCGGGATCACGACGGTCTGATAGCGATTGGTGGCGACCCGTTCCGCGGTGACCAGCTGCAGATCGATGACGAGTTGGCCGTTCCGGTCGGGAACCTCGAAGGCCAGGGTGCCGACGTGGCGACATGCGTGCGCAGGTAGGTCACCTTCCCATTCTTTCTCGAACGTCCAGTCGTTGCAGCGAGCTACCGCCTTCACCGTGACCTGGCCGAGGGCATCGGGGAGATCACTGATGGCGTGGATGTTGAGGGACAGTTGTTGGCCGGGTGTGGCGATGGGCTCGGGGGCATCGGCGACGACGATGACAGGTCGACAGGCATCGACTGCGGCGTCGTAGGCCGGCTTTCGTCGTCGTTCGTAGTCGAGCAAACCGAATCCACCGGAGGGCTCTGCATCGGACAGCGCCATGACGCAGAAGCCGCCGGCCGGTCTGAACTTGAGCCGACGAATCGTCTCGATATGTGAGCGGACGAGATCGGCCTGGTACGACCGGGTGGCAGCGGCCCACGATGGACCGTCGCCGTAAGCCTGTCGCGGTAGATATCGGGCGAAGGCTCCCACCTGAGCGGTCGCCCAAGTGGGCTCATGCTCGTCCCAGTCGTCGACTACCACCGACTGGCTGCCAAATCCTCCGAGAAAGGCTGCGAGCCTGGGCCATTGACGAAGGACGTCGGCCAGGTCTTCATGCATTCCCGAATGCCACCCGAGCCACAGGTGAGAATCTGAAGACGAGAGATCGGTGACCATGGGAAGGTTGCCCGATCGGGCCAGCACTGGCCGACTCTCGTCAGCGCCTTGGAGTGTTCGCTTCAGCAGGGGGTCGAGCACCGACCGATTCCAACTTGGCAAGAGATGGCGACTCAAGCGACGCGCGGTCGGCGGTTCTGCGCCGGCGATTGATGGCACCGGCAGCGGGGGACCGTTCGGTTCGTCGTGTGCGCACCACAGCACGACCGAAGGATGATGACCTAACAGGTCGACCGCCGAACGGGCGACCGATCGGGCGAGTTTGCGGGCCGAGGTGGCGTAGCCGCCAAGGAGCGGAAGGTCTTGCCACAGCAGCACCCCTTTGCGGTCTGCGGCTTCGTAGAGCTCGGGACGGGCGATGTGGCCGTGCACCCGCACCATGTCGAAGCCGGCCTCGGCCGCAGCGGCCAAGTCGTCGGAGATCACCGAAGGTTCGAGGTGTGCGAGGAATCGACTTTGTGGTCCAAGACTGACGCCTTTGGTGAACAGCCGTTCGCCATTGAGCGAGAACTGCATGTTGTGCAGGTCGATGCTGCGCAGGCCTGTTCGCCAGTGCCGTCGATCGCTGACATCGTTGTCGGCGTCCCGTACGGCTACCGATACTTCGTAAAGCGGTTGGGCGCCCAGTGAGGCCGGCCACCATCGCGATGGCTCATCGATCGTGACGGTCC
>JBLINY010000247.1:0-3545 GCA_047638695.1 Acidimicrobiales bacterium
GCACTCACAGAAAGTGCCTCCTGTGGTTGTGGGCTTGTTGACGTAAGACATCAACAGATTCCCAGCTCAGGAGGCCTTTTTGGTGGACGCGCCCCTCACCAGCCAATACTCAAACGGTGGATCGAGGATTAATGCAACAGTGCCGCAACCCAAGCCGCCGCTGTCGGATTCTCGGCTACCGGGTTTCGATCGGCTGGCGTCTAAGTAGTGATGACGATGGCCGGGACGCTCTGTCAGACTCCATCGCGAGGGTCATAAAAGTGCACCTGGAGTTCTTGATTAGGTCGTGCGTCACTCCGGGCGACCGCTCAGCGGGCGCCGTGGGACGGCCACTCGGCAAGGATGTGACCATGACGGCCACTCCAGAGCACTACCGAGTTCCTGACACTGCGGCTTCGATGGTCGACGGACCTACGGGACCGCTCGTCGGAATGCGGATCATCGATGTCACCCATGCGGCATCGGGGCCACTGACGTCGATGCTGCTGGCGGACATGGGCGCCGATGTGATCAAGGTCGAGCCGCCGGGCGGTGACTTGGTCCGCAAGGTGGGCCCGTTTCATCCCGAGGACGACGTGAAGGAGATATCGAGCCGCTTTGCATATCGCCATCGGAACAAGCGCAGCATTGTGCTCGATCTGACGACCGACCGCGACCGGGCGACGTTCCTCGAACTCGTCGATTCGGCCGACGCCTTGCTCGAGAACATGCGTGCTGGTGTGATGGACCGACTCGGCGTCGGTTTCGAAACTTGTCATGCCCGGAATTCGAAGCTGGTTTATGGCGCGATTCGGGGGTTCGGCGACCCGCGAACAGGGGAGAGTCCCTACAGCGATTGGCCGGCGTATGACGTGGTGGCTCAGGCGATGGGTGGTCTCGTGGCGGTAACCGGGCCGGACAAGGATCATCCGATGCGGGCAGGTGCGATCATCGGCGACTTCGTGCCGTCGTTTCAGCTTCTGTCGGGCCTGTTGGCGGCACTGCTCCATGCCGAGCGGACAGGTCAGGGTCAATTCGTCGATGTGGCCATGGTGGACGGTGTCATGTCGTTGAACGAGGCGTCGATCATCAGCTGGGTGTACGAGGGCCATGACTACGAACCGATGGGCAACAAGACCGACGGGATCGTCCCCTTCGGCGTGTTCAAAACCATCGACGGGTGGTGTGCGATCGCCGGTCCGTTGCAGCACCAATGGGAGCTGATCGCCAAGGTGATGGGCCGCGAGGATCTCCTCGACGACGAGCGGCTTGCGACCCTTGCGAGTCGGGCGGTCAATCGTGAACTCGTCGATGAACCGGTCACGGCCTGGGCGCTAAGCCAAACCAACGCACAGGTACTCGAGGCCCTTGGGGGCAAGGTGCCCGTCGCTCCGGTCCACGGCGCGAGTGATTGGATGACCGATCCTGGAGTTGCCGCACGAGAGATGATCATCGGCGTCGACCACCCACATGCCCCGACGGTTCCGCAGCTCGGGTGTCCGATCAAGTTCGCGTCGACGCCGACCGGGGTCTACCGGTCGGCGCCAATGCTGGATGAGCACGGCGATGAAATTCGGGCCGAACTCGAAAAGCTGAAAGCCGGCGGCTGAAGGCCGGGGTTCTGGATGAAGGCGTGACCCGGAACACGGTCGATGCTGTCCGGTTGGTCTTGAGACCCCGCATCGGTCTGAGCCTCGACTTCAGTCGCCCATGATCGCACTCGACTCGGTTGTTGGCGTATCGCTCGGTGTTGTGGAACCCGTCCGGGATCAGTTCTTCGATAACGGTCTCGAGGGCCGTCGACAAACCACCGCCCACCAACGCTGTGCCGGCGAGGTCTGACGGCGTCAATCAGGAGGGGAGTCAACCGTTGGACCCAACGGTGGATTGTGACGTGATCCACCTCGATGCCACGCTCCGCAAGGAGTTCTTCAACGTCTCGGAAGGACAGCCCATACCGGACATACCAACGCACAGCCAGCGTGATCACCTCGGGCGGGAACCGGTGGCTAACGAACGCTGAGCGATCCACAGGCGTCGACTGATTCCATTGAGGGCACGTCCCGACACCTTCGCCGGCGCCTGTCGCGGGCTCCAAGATCTGGTGAACCAGCTCCCCAGCTTGCCTGCTGGCATGCAAACCGAATACCACAAACTGGCCGAGCGGCTGGACCGGTACACAGCAGCGATAACGGTCGACGGCGGTTCGCCGTCGGAGTTGCGTGCCGAAGCCGCCGAGCTGGCTCAAGACTGGAGTTCGCTCGCCCGCTGGGCCTATGGCGGGAAGGCTCTGCTCCAGGATCATCCGGTGAATCGGCTCGCACGGGAGAGCTGGCAGTACGGGGTGACCGCTTTGCGGCCGGCGGATCTCGAGGCGATCTACCCCTCATCCTGAGCGACCCGCCTTACGCACCAATCTTGGGCGAAAGCAGCTCAGCGGATGTCGCTCGGACTCTGTCGATACGTGTCGGCGTCTTCGACGGTCTCCACCGGGATCCAGAACTCGATTCGGTCGACATGGTCGTGCCGACTCCGGATACGAAGAGCAGACCTGCGCCAGCAGAGCGACCCTCGTCTCCCACGAGCTATTGCAGAAGACCCCACTCCCCGCCCACTGGGTGCCTAAGTGGGTCCCAACTCCTCGGTGGGTCACGATCGGCCGATGGCTGGGCGAGCGTCGATGAGCCCAGCCATTGAGAGTTGAGGAGCCGAATCTCGACTATCCGAACGGCGGAGGGCGCGCTCCCGCAATGTGGTGTCTCGCGTTGCGAACAGCACCAGACAGATCCACGGCCGCACCATGTGAGATGCACTCTTCGGAGGCCGTCTCGAATGAAGCGGACTCGCCAGTCATGTCATGCCACTGGGTTGTGAAGGAGGTCGCGGAACGAGGTATCTCGGCCGGGGCCGGGTTCTTTGGGCAGTCCGAGGACGCGCTCGCCGATGATGTTTCGTTGCACCTCGTCCGTGCCGCCGTAGATCGACGGTGCAGGTGAGAACAAAGTCAGTTCCTGAAGCACGCCGCCGGTGACCGAGTCAGGACCGTAGAGCATGGCGTCCGGGCCGAGAATCCGCCCTGCGAGATCGCGCGTGTGGCAAATGATCTCCGACATGAAGATCTTGCCAATGTTTCCTTCACCTCCCGTCCTCGTCGACGCGACCTTGGCTCGCATGCCACCCCACCGCAGAATCTGCAACCGGGTGTGCAGTTCTGCGAGACCTTGGCGCACGGTCGCATCATCAAGCAGGCCACGCTCCGCGGCCAGCTCCTGCAGCAGGACGAGTGTGCTGTGACCGACAGCGCCCGAACTAAGGCCGCTGCGCTTGCCAGCTTGAGCTGTCGCAAGCCGCTCGAGATGACCCGCCACCGAGCCCGGCGCGGCGCTCCCGGCGCCTCCCGCATTGGCACCTCCGATACCAGACCGTTCGACCATCAACGTCGTATTCGCCACCCTCCAACCGTCGTTGAGCCCACCGATCAAATTCCCGGCCGCCACCCGGGCACCGTCGAGAAAGACCTCGTTGAATAGTGCGCGGCCGGTCATCTCCCGAAGTGGACGCACCTC
>JBLINY010000248.1:0-3543 GCA_047638695.1 Acidimicrobiales bacterium
CTGGCCGGCGTGTTGGCCCGGTTCGTGCTGAGCGGATTTGCTGACGCAGCCACCGCACCTTGGCTCATCGTGATCACGACCGTCGCCTACATGGTTACAAGACGCATAGCACCTCGTTATGCCGTGGTGACCGTACTGGTTACGGGCATCGTGACCGCTCTCGTGGCGAACTCGATTCAGACCGAGGAGCTGAGCTGGGCCTTGGCTCGGCCGGTGTACGTCGCCCCGTCGTTCAGCCTGAGCGCCCTCGTCGGGATCAGCGTTCCTCTCTTCATCGTCACGATGGCCGGCCAGAATCTCCCCGGTGTGGCCGCTCTCCGCCACGCCGAGTACGACGCCCCGATCTCGAACATCGTTGGCAGCACCGGATTGGGGACCATCCTGCTGGCACCATTTGGCGGATACGCCTTCAACCTGTCCGCTGTTTCGGCGCCCCTGTGTCTCGAAGCGCCGGCCCACGAAGACCCATCTCGACGGTATACGGCTGCGCTCGCCAACGGCGGCTTCTACGTGATCGCAGCGATCTTTGGCACCTCGATCACGAACGCTCTGCGGGCGTTTCCGACCGAGCTGATCCACATTGTCGCCGCCCTCGCCCTGTTGCCGACCATCGGCAACAGCCTCGAGGCTGCCGTACGAGACGAAACCCATAGGGAAGCGGCAATGTTCGCCTTTGTCGTCACGCTCTCTGGTGTGACCGTGGCGAAAATCGGATCGCCTTTCTGGGGCGCGTTGGCCGGCGTGGCGGCGATGTTGATCGCCTCGGCCGGCGGTCGCCGCAGAAGTACCGCGGCTTGATCGTTTGGCTGTGATCCAGATATCTGGCTGTGAAGCAACCAGATCCGACGATTACGGTGCGGCGTTGGGATGCAGATGCATTCCGGGGACTGTGGAGGTCGCGTCATGTCTAAAGACCAGGAACTGTCGGTTGCGGACCGGGTCGAGATTCACGAGCTGCCGGGCCGCTATGGCGACGCGATCGATGATCGAAACTGGGCTGGCCTCGACCGGGTCTTCACCCAAGACGCTGTCTTCGATCTGACCGGCGTTGGTTCCCGTGTCTGTAACGGTCTCGACGACATCAAGGCGTTCATGGAATCTGAGGCGGCCCATCCAAAAACTCACATGATGACGAACATCTACGCCGATGCCGACGGCGAGGGTGCCCAACTGCGCTCGCGCATCGTTGCGTTGCTTGGGAAGGGCCGAGCCGGAACAGCCAGCTACTACGACCAGCTCGTTCGCACGCCCGATGGCTGGCGCATCAAGCATCGCGTGTGCAGCACGCATCGTCTCGACAAGCGTGAGGCAGAGGTCGACCGAAACGGCATCGCGCTCTAAAGCATTGCGGCCCGGTCTAGCTAGCTCGGGTCGTCCTCAAGGAACGGCATTTTCTTGCGCGACCCAAACGGATTGTCGTCATCGAAGAACGCACCGCCGAGGCTGGCGATCGAATAGGCCGAGTGGCCGGCAGCGATCGCCGAACGAAAGCCCATTGCATCCTGAGCATCATTCACCTGCCGTTTGATCATCTGGGCCAGAAGGGGATCGAGGCTGGCGATGCGGTCTGCTTTCGCCATCGCTGACTCTTCGAGCGCTTCGAGCGTGACGACATCGGACACAAACCCAAGCTCCTGTGCTTCCTCTGCGTTCAGCAACCCGCGCTCCCACATCACGTTCTTCGCCCGGCGAGCGCCGATGTCCCAAGGCGTTGATTGGTACTGAAAGAGAAACGGGATGAACTGGGCATTGTCGGCAGCCATGATGAGATCCATCGCCGAGGCGATCATCCAACCGCCGTAGATGCACTTTCCCTGGACCGCGGCCAGGGTGGGTTTCGCAAGGTCACGCCACCGGAGGGTGTTTTCGACATTCCAATCCCACGACCGCTGGTGCACGCCGTGAACCCCGGGTCCGTACGGACGAGCTTCACGGTCGGCCTTCTCTTCAGGTGTCCCGATGTCATGACCCGAAGACCAGTGGTTTCCGCTGCCGAACAACACGATGGCGTTGACCTCGTGGTCGTCGATCGCCTCACCGAAGGCGGCATCGAGTTCTTCGAGCAGCACTCTGGATTGGGCATTGCCGTACTGCGGCCGGTGCATGGTCACCTTCGCCACCTGTCCCACTCGCTCGTACAAGATCGTCTTGGCCATCGTCATGCTCCTTGTTGCGGTTCTCGTGTCAGACTTGTCGGCAAACAATGCGTGGGCAAAGACGACGCGGGCAAAGGGGAGTAGTCATGACAATGCTGGGGCCATACCGGGTGGTTGATCTCACCAACGAACGAGGACATCTTGCCGGGTCGATCCTGGCCCGGCTTGGGGCCGAGGTTCTGGCCATCGAGCCGCCAGGAGGATCCTCCGTCCGCTCTTTGGGCCCATTCGCCTCCGACGGCACGTCGCTCACGCACGCTGCCTATTCGCGTGGCAAGAAATCGGTGGTGCTGGATCTCCCTACGGCCGCCAACCCCGCCCTCGATATCGATCCACTCTGGAGATTGTTGGAGTCGAGTGACGTGCTGATCGAATCAGGAGCGCCAGGCGACTTGGCGGCCGCCGGGCTGACACTCGAGGCACTCTGGCGCCGCAACCCGCGCCTGATCGTCGTGTCGATCAGTCCCTTTGGCCAGCTTGGTCCCAAGGCCAACTGGGCCGCGACCGATCTCACTGTCTGGGCTGCCGGAGGCCCCTTGGCCCTTTGCGGTGACGAAGACCGCCCTCCACTGCAAGTAGGAGTGCCCCAGGCCTTTCTACACGCCGGCGCCCAAGCAGCATCGGCCACGGTTGTCGCGTTGATCGAGCGAGGCAGATCGGGACTCGGCCAACATGTTGACGTCTCGGCCCAGACCGTGGCTTTGGCCTCAACCCAGGGGTCTTCGATGTGTTCGCTGTTCGCGTCGCCCCTTACAACCCGAGCCGGCGGTGGCATGAAGGGCGGCGACATCAACCTGCGGTTCGTGTACCCGGCGTCGGATGGATACGTGTCGATCACCCACGCCTTCGGTGCGGCC
Source organism: Acidimicrobiales bacterium (assembly GCA_047638695.1). Lineage (GTDB taxonomy): Bacteria > Actinomycetota > Acidimicrobiia > Acidimicrobiales > SZUA-35 > JAHECQ01. The sequence continues at coordinate 3,014 of JBLINY010000248.1, forward strand.
CTCGGCCCACCGACGGCGGCCCTCATGGATCTTGTGTTCGCTGCTGGTTGTTGTGACGAAGCGACCCGATCGAAGGACTGGATCGATTACGGCATGGCGCTGACCGGCGGCAGCGAGACGCTGGAGGAGTTCGAGCGGGTGAAGGCGTGCGTTGAAGCATTCACTCTCCTGAAGACGAAAGCCGAGCTGTTCGAGCTGGCCAAAGAGCACCGGCTGCTCGTTGCTCCGGTCAACACGGCCGAGGACATCGTCAACCTCGAGCAGTTCGCGTCTCGCAACTACTGGGAGTCGGTCGATGGCATCGCCTATCCGGGCCGTTGGGCCCAGCACCCCGACCTTCCGACCGATCTGGCCATTCCAGGCCTCGGTCAGCACTCCGATGAGGTTCTCAACCGTGTTGCGGCGCCGTCACTCGCGGAAGTGCCGGCGACGACTCAGGCCGAACCCGATCCCCGTCCGTTGGCCGGACTCAAGGTGCTTGATTTCATGTGGGCAGTGGCTGGGCCCTCGATGTCTCGTCTGCTTACCGA
>JBLINY010000249.1:0-3537 GCA_047638695.1 Acidimicrobiales bacterium
GAGCTCACACCCGGCCCAGAAGGGGCGTTCGGCTTCCGCGGCCTGCCGATCGCCGGTGTCGACTTCGCCTTCGACGTGGTGGCAAAGCCGCAGTCGTTCAAACAGGCCTTCGCTGCCACTCGCAACGGCCGCAACGCCGTGCATAGTGGCGGCACAACCGTGGTCGTTGGGGTGCCTCAAGAGCCGTTTGAACTTCCTGCGGTCGAGATGCTGATGAACGAGAAGACGATCCTGGGCACGCTCGGCGGTACCGCCGTGCCTGACGAGGACATTCCGACGTTCATCGAGTGGTTCAAGAACGGCGACCTCGACCTTGAATCGTTGGTGACGTCACGTGTGGGTATCGACGAGATCAACCAGGCCTGCCAGATGCTCGACGACGGCAAGGTTCTCGGCCGATCGATCATCGAGTTCTGAGCAAGCTCGTTTGGGTTCCTCGTTTTGGGCTATTCGTTTGGGCTATGGCTTGGCTTGCCACGATCGCCACTGCGTCACATCGATGGCGACGACGGCGCCTTCGGGTCGATGGGCCCGATATTGGGAGTATTTCGCAACAAGCAGGTCGATTGCGGTGTCGCGTTCGGCGCCTTCGGTAATGACGCGGGCCTCGCCGTCCACCCGCACCCACCAGAGCGCCGACCAATCTTCGGCGAACCAGTCGGCCAACAAAGAGGCGCGGGGCTGGGCCCTGATGTTGTCGAGGCGGCGTAGCGCCATGGTTGACTTTGGTTTGCCGTCGACGGCCGAGTAGACCACGTCGGCGCTGTCGCTGGAGGTCCGCTCGGTCGACGCAAGAACGAAGCAGCAAGGCACCAGATGCGGTGTGCCATTGGGGGCAAGAGTGCCAAGCGTCGCGCTTCGAGCATTACGAAGGCGTGCCCGTGGTTCGCTGTCGTCCATAGCGGGAACCTAGCGGCTGGTGTGTGACGAGGGCGGGTCCTCAGCTGTCGATAGCGCGGCGTCGGGCTTCGATCGCTCGGCCGACGATGGAAGCATTGTCATAGCCGTTTGAAGCCGGTTCGGATGACAGATCGAGACCGGCGAGAGCCCCGATTGAGGCGGTCACCGAGTGCTGGAGGGCCTCGAGGTCATAGCCGCCCTCGAGGAAGGCAATGGTTCGTCGCGGCGGAACCAGCGACGCAACCCGAGTGGCCAAGGCTGCGTAGTCGCCCGCCGTCCATCTCAGGTTGGCGAGCGGGTCGGCCTGGTGGGCATCGAAGCCGGCAGAGATGAGAATCCATGACGGCTGAAATGTCTCGATCTCAGGTCCGATGAGTTGGTCGAAGGCAATGACGGCAGCATCGCCGCCAGAGCCGCTCGGCAGAGGCACGTTCAGGGTGAGGCCGCGAGCAGCGGGGCCGCCCATTTCGGTTGCCCGGCCCGAACCCGGATAGGCCGGATGTTCGTGGGTCGATGCGAAGAACACTCGGTCGTCGTTCCAGAAGATGTCCTGGGTCCCGTTGCCGTGATGGACGTCCCAGTCGATAACGGCAACTCGCTCGCCTCGATTGGCGAGTGTGCTGGCTGCAACCGCGATGTTATTGACAAGGCAAAATCCCATGGCCTGATCGCGGGTGGCGTGGTGCCCGGGCGGCCGCACACTGACGAACGCCAGGTCGCCGGCGTCAGCGTCAAGAGCTTCGATGGCGGCGAGTCCAGCGCCAGAGGCCCAACGCGCTGTTTCCCAGGAACCGGCCGACGTTTGCGTATCGGCATCAATGGCGCCCCCACCTTCGGCGGCAATCGCCTCAATCCTATCGAGGTGTGAGCGGTCGTGGGCTCGGGCCATCTCGTCTGTGGTGGCCTGCCGGGGTTCGAGTTTCGTGATCCGTTCGGCCAACTCGGGAACAGCGAGGCCGGCATCGACGGCCGGAAGTCGGGCCGCCCTCTCGGGGTGCCATGCGCCAGTGTCGTGATCGTCTCGGTCAGCCATCGTGGCGACCAGTACCCGGCCCGTCATCCTGGGCATGGTACCGAACCATCGCCTTCTGGCAGGCTGGTGGCATGCAACATGCCGAACGGATCAGGGCGTACTTCACTGCGTGTGGCGCGGGAACGGCCGACGAGATCGCCAGCCACTTCACCGACGACGCGGTCATCTACGACACAAATGTGCGACCTCTACGCTCGAGCGCCGACATCGGTAGATCTTGGGTGAAAGTTCGTGAACGCTGGCAGGGTGCCCGCTGGATTGTTGATTCTGTTGTTTCCAATGATGAGACGGCAGCGATCGAGTGGTCGATGACCGGTGTCAACCCGGCCGATAGCCGGTCGTTCGTTTTCCGCGGTTCAGAGCACTACGAGTTCGCTACCGATGCCAATCTGATCAGCGAGATTCGTCAGTATTGGACCTTCGACGCCAACGAACTCGATACCGGGCTGTTGGGGTTCGGCTACGCCTGATCCTCGGGTGATCTGGGAAACTTGGGCGAGCTAGGGAAGTAGTTGGGGGTATCCCCGATTCGACTGTGCCCGAAGCGAGTCAGGCTGGGTTCTTCTCAAAGCACCTCCCCCAAAGCACCTCCGCTGGAGCACCGCCATGAATCGCCATCGTCTTGTAGCCATCGCCGGGATCTTCCTGACTTTCAATCTCAGCATCGTTGCCTGCAGCACGGTCGGCTCGTCGGATGACGCTGCCGATGGCTCCGATGCTGAACCAACTCCGACGAGTGAAATCGTTGGATCCGAGCAGGGTCCGGACATCGTTTCCGCCGAAGAGCCCGAAGACGCTGAGCCAGGGGCTAGCGATCTGCTCGATGCTGACGAGAACGATGCCACCGTGGGAGATGTGGTTGATGAGCCGACCGACGCTGACCTTCAAGGCGAAGCCCTCGACTTTGGGCCGGCGGCGGGGACGCAGCTCGTTGTGGTCGGCGTCGACTATGACGACGTTCTGAACTTCCGGGTCGATCCCGATCCGTCGTCGGTGATTGTGGCGACTGCTGCTCCGCTTGCTGAAGATGTGGTCATCATCGCAACTGGCGATGCATCGACAGTGCCCGGAAGCACCTGGTGGCGAGTGACCATTAATGGCGAAGGCGCTTGGGCCAACCAGAAGTTCCTTGGGGCCGAGGGATCAGCCGACAGCGTGTTCGCTGAGGTGGCGGCCGACCTCGACAGCCTGGACTTCGCAACTGCCGAAGGTCTCGTTGATGCGGTGGCTGCCACTCGGGCGAGCGCCGAGCCTGAGTCACGCATTGTGTATGCAGGCGAACCGCTCGGCTTCGATGCCATCGGTGGCTTCGCCGTAGCTGATGTGCTCGACCTCGGAGACGACAGCCGCAAAGGCGAGCGGCTCCGTATCGAGTTCGAATTGATCTACGACGAAGCCTCCGGCGAGGAAGGGGCACAGGAAGTCGCTGGTGTGCGGCTTAGCTCGGTCACGGCCAAACTCATTTGCGGCCGTGGTGTCACTGCTGACGGACTGTGCACCTGAACCGAGTGCACCTGAACCGAGTGCACCTGAACCGAGTGCACCTGAACCGAGTGCACCTGAACCGAGTGCACCTGAACCGAGTGCACCTGAACCGACCGGAT
>JBLINY010000250.1:0-3531 GCA_047638695.1 Acidimicrobiales bacterium
TGTACGTAATTCTCGACCGCCTCGGTGATGCGCTGGTCCATGACCTCCATGGCCGCGGGCACGATGCCGGCCGCAATCACCCCGCTGACCGTGTTCGCGGCGTCGCGAACCGAACTGAACGAGAGCAGAAGGGTGCGAACGGCCGGGCGATTGCGAGTGAGCTTGACCGCAACCCTGGTGGTGATGCCGAGCGTGCCTTCGCTGCCAATGAAGACACCCCGCAGGTCGTAGCCGAGCGGTTCGGCGTCGAGTCCCCCCAATTGCAGGACCTCGCCCGATGCGGTGACCACCTCGAGCGCCAGCACGTGAGCGTTGGTGACGCCATAGGCCAGGCAATGGGGGCCACCAGAATTGTTGGCCACGTTGCCACCAATGGTGCACACCTGCTGGCTCGACGGGTCGGGGGCGAAGTGATAGCCGAGCGGACGCAGATGGTTCGTGAGATCAAGATTGATCACGCCGGGACCCACCCAGGCAATGCCATTCATCTCATCGATCTCAAGGATCTCGTTCATCTTCGTGACGGCAACGACAATGGGAGCCGCACCGAGCGGAATAGCGCCGCCGGCCAAACCGGTGCCGGCACCACGGGGCACCACAGCGCGGTCATGTTTAACCGCGACCTTCATGATGGCAGCCACTTCTTCGACCGAGATCGGATAACAAACCGGCCCGGCGTTACCACCGTCGAACACTGATGCGTCGTGGCTCATCAGCGAGCGTCGAGCCCCGTCGTTTCGGACTCTGTCAGGCGCCAACACCGCTCGCAGATCCGCAACCAGCGGATCGGCGTCTGACGGCGCTATCTCGTTTCCGAAGCCCGGAACGAGTGACTTGAATCGATCGAGGTAGGCCGACATGGTCAGCCGAGCGGGGACAGGCCAGCGGCCGCAATGCCGGCGAGTGCTGCTGTCTCATCATTGTCGGATGTATCGCCGCTAACGCCAACAGCTCCGATCCGGTTGCCCTCACCGTCGAGCACGATCAGGCCACCGGCAACCGGAACGACCGAGCCGCCAATGGCACCGATCACCCCAGCCATGAAATGCGGACGGTCGAGTGCTGCGGCTTCGAGACCACGCGAATTCATCCCGACACTGATGGCGCCGTAGGCCTTCGAGAAGGCGACGTCGACCCGGCCGAAAGGCACCTTGTCTTGACGGGCGCTGGCACGCACATGCCCGCCCTCGTCAAGCACGACGACGCACAGCGGATTCATGCCGGCGTCTGCCGCCTTGCTGAGCGCTCCGCTGATAATGGCTTCGGCTTGGTCGAGGGTAAGAGGGTTCATGTTGTCGCTTTCATGTCGAGGCGCTTCTTCTGAAGTCGTTGGCCATGCAGGATCGGTTCGGTATAGCCCGAAGGTTGTTCAACCCCGGAGGTGACGAGGTCACAGGCTGCGGTAAACGCGGGTCCGTCGAAGCTCGGGGCCATCGGCGTGTAGTTCTCGTCGTCGGCGTTCTGACCGTCGACTTTCTCGGCCATCCGTTGCATGGTGGCCATCACACGCTCGTGATCGACGATGCCATGATGCAACCAGTTGGCCATGTGCTGACTCGAGATACGGCAGGTTGCCCGATCTTCCATCAGACCAATGTCATTGATGTCGGGCACCGTTGAGCAGCCGACTCCTTGGTCGACCCAGCGCACCACGTAGCCAAGAATTCCCTGGGCGTTGTTGTCGAGTTCGGCTTGAATCTCGGTGTCAGACCAGTTCGGTGACTCGGCAATCGGAATCTGAAGGATGTCGTCGAGGGCTACCGGGGTCCGACCCGCCAGCTCTTCCTGCACCGCCAGCACGTCGACCTCGTGGTAGTGAGTGGCGTGAAGTGTGGCCGCCGTTGGAGACGGCACCCAGGCACAGTTGGCGCCTGCTCGCGGATGCCCGATTTTCTGTTCGAGCATGTCGGCCATCATTTCCGGAGCAGCCCACATGCCTTTGCCGATCTGAGCCGTGCCTCGGAGGCCGCACGCCAGCCCGACGTCGACGTTCCAGTCTTCGTAGGCGGCAATCCAACGCTGAGCCTTCATCTGTGATTTCGGGATGATTGGGCCAGCCTCCATCGAGGTGTGAATCTCGTCGCCCGTCCGATCCAGGAAGCCGGTGTTGATAAATGCCACCCGCGACTTGGCCACCCGGATGCACTCGCTCAGATTCACCGTTGTCCGGCGCTCTTCATCCATGATGCCGAGCTTCACCGTGTTGGCGGGCAGACCCAGCACCTGCTCGACAAACGTAAAGACCTCGTCGGCGAAGCCAACTTCGTCGGGGCCATGCATCTTGGGCTTCACCACATAAACCGAACCACTGCGGCTATTACCCTCGACACCGCGAGCCAGGTCATGTTTGGCGCACAGAACGGTGAGCATGGCGTCGAGCAAACCCTCGAACGCTTCGTTGCCAGAGCGATCGACGACGGCCGGCGTAGTCATGAGGTGCCCGACGTTGCGGACTAACAACAGCGAGCGACCCGGCACCGATACCTCGCCACCGTCGACCGTCTGGAAGATCCGATCGGCGGCGAGTTCACGAGTGAAGGTGGTTCCGTCCTTTGTGACATCCTCGGTGAGATCACCACGCATCAGGCCGAGCCAGTTGTGGTACGCCAGCGCCTTGTCGTCGGCATCGACCGCAGCCACCGAGTCTTCGCAGTCGACAATCGCCGTGACGGCCGACTCGAGCGAGACATCAGCGAGCGATGCTGAATCGACCGCACCGACGTTGTGGGTCGCATCAATGATCAGTTCGACACCAAGACCGTTGCGGCGAAGCAAGATCGACGTCGGTTGTTCGACCGACCCACCGAAGCCAACCAGTTGAACCGGATCGTTGAGTTGCGTGGCGGAACCATCAGCCAGCGTCACCCGGAGACCACCGTCGACGATGGTGTAGCCCGTCGAGCCAACGTGAGAACCGGAAGCCAGCGGGATGCTGCGATCGAGGAAAGCCCGTACCCATGCAATGACTCGATCGCCGCGAGCCGGATCGTAGGGGCCATCAGACGGACGGTCGCCGAGCACGTCATTGCCGTAGACCGCGTCGTACAGACTGCCCCAACGGGCGTTGGCTGCGTTCAGCGCATACCGGGCGTTCGTGACTGGAACAACCAACTGCGGCCCGGGGAGGGTGGCGATCTCGGCATCGATGCCAGCCGTGTCGATGCTGAACGCTGGCCCTTCGGGGACGATGTAGCCGAGCTCTTCGAGGAACGTTCGGTACGCGACCGGGTCGTGACCACTCGCTCGATGCTCACGATGCCAAGCATCGATTGATGCCTGCATTTCAGCTCGGATCTCGAGCAGCTCACGATTGCGGCCGCCAAAGTCATGTACCAGTTGCGACAATCCGCTCCAGAACACCTCGGTTTCTACACCACTGCCGGGGAGTGCCTCGTTCGTGATGAAGTCAAATAGGGGCGTGCCAACGTCGAGGTCACCGACCTGGGTACGGGCTGAGCTCGGGGTGCTGCGGTCAGTCATGCGATGTCGACTCGTTTCTCCGTGGTGAGGCGTGAACGGATGCGAACCCCG
>JBLINY010000251.1:0-3373 GCA_047638695.1 Acidimicrobiales bacterium
CAACCAGGCTGTCGAGCATCTGCTCCGCCAACTCTGCATCGTTTGCTCTGCCTCGCGACTCCACCGGAACTGCGAATTCGTCTCCGCCAAGACGGGCCACTGTTTCTCCAGGTCGCAGGCATGCGCTCAGACGTCTCGCCACCTCAACCAATAGAACATCGCCTGCCTGGTGGCCGAGGCTGTCGTTGATGGTCTTGAAATCATCGAGATCAATGAACAAGACGGTGACGAGCTGCCCGGGCTTCTCGCTCAGCAGCTGTGCCGTTAGACCGGCGAAAAGCCGACGGTTGGGCAGGCCGGTCAGCGCATCGTGGGTGGCTTCACGGTGCAGTTGCCCTCGACTGCGCTCGAGCGCACGAGTGAGAACAAGAACCCATCCGAGGATGAGCGGAACGAGGACGCCGGAGACCACGATGGTGACCATCCGATCGCCGTCGTCACCGGCGATGAGGTTGACGGCGAGGAGCTGGCGACGGCCACCACCATGATCGCCACTTGGCGTTCAGTCAGACGACCTTCGGTTGATCGAACTGCAGCCACGGACATGACGCTGGCTGGGTGGAGTGAGGCGGCGGCAAACAAGGCGTAGAACGCCAACCAGAACGCATCAACGAACAGACCGGTTTGGAACGTGCCGTTGGTGTTGTAAATTCCGTAGCCGGCGTCGGCGATAGCGAGGGCGCTCACCGCGCCAAGGATCAATAGTAGGGACGGATTCCTGAGCTGGATCCCCATCACGAGGCGAGCGGCCACGGCCACCAGCGCCACATCCATCAGTGGATACGCGAGCTGTGGAGCGAAGGCAGCAGTGCTGTGGTCGGAGACTTCTACGATGGTGTCGACGAAGAGGATCCACAGCACGCCGGTGGTGGCGACACCTACGATCGTTGTGATCACCAAGCTCGAGTCGCCACGCCCGACGTTCATCGATCGACGCATCTTGTTCAGACCGACGATGACGAACGGGTACATCGAGAGGTAGAAGAAGTCTGCAATCGACGGGAATGGTGGCCCGTCAGGGCTCACAAGCTCGAGCAGGTAGTAACAGATGTCGGCAATCAGGAACGATCCAAGGCCCCAACCGAACCAGATCCACGGAGCGGGGTTCGCCGGTCTGTTCCGTCTTACCCCGTAGGCAATTCCAACGACGGAGAGAAGACCGGTTCCGTTGTAAAGCACCAGTTTGGATGCAGGCGAGAGCGGTGCAGCGAAGTACACCACCGTGAGTAGGGCCGCGACACAAAGCCAAGCTCTCCACGGTTCCCTGATCCAAGACGCCATTGCTTCGTTGTCGGCGAGCGAGCACCTGAACTAAGCCGCACTGGCGAGACCCAGCACGATCGATGCTCTTCGGCCTTTTGACCGCGCCGACATGAAACCACCACAGTTCGGCAATGACCACTGATTCCACACCGTCCGGTTCCACCACCGCCCTGCCACTGACTAGCCGGAAAGCGGTCGTCACCGGCGGAGGACGCGGAATCGGCCGGTCGATCGCGCTGCGATTCGCGGCCGACGGATGTGATGTGGTCGTCACGGGCCGCACTACTACACAGCTCGACACTGTCGTTACCGAGGCGGCTGAGCTGCCGGGCCGGGTCGTTGCCATCACCTGTGACGTGGGTTCACCCGAGTCGGTGATATCGATGGTCGAACAGGCTACGGCCGCGGTTGGCGCCATCGACACCGTCGTCAACAACGCCGGAGTACATGCGGCAGGCCCATTCATGAAGATCGACCCTGACGTCTTCCGTAACCTGTTCGAGACCAACGTGATCGGCATCGTGCACGTGTGCCAAGCGCTGCTGCCGTCGATGATGGACGCCGGGTTTGGTCGGATCATCAACGTTGCCTCAACTGCCGGGCTCTTCGAGAGCGCGGGCCAGTCTCCCTACAACACATCGAAACATGCCGTTGTCGGGCTCACCCGATGCATGGCTCTAGAGATGGCCCCGACGGGTGTGACAGTGAACGCGATCTGTCCCGGCTTTGTCGACACACCAATGCTCGGGAGCTTCGCCGATGCCGCCGGCGTGGAGTTGGACACGATTCGTGAGCGGCTGGCCAAGCGCACGCCGATGGGTCGCATTCTGGACCCCGACGAGATCGCCCATCTAGCCCTCTACCTAGCGAGCGACCTGGCCGGCGGTATGACTGGCCAGACGATCGCCATCTCAAACGGCATGCGCATGCATTAACCCAACCAGCGAGACTGGCCTGGCTCGCGAGGCTAGCGAGATCGGGGAATCATGTGTCAGAGGCGGGACGTGTCGAAGACAACGGGTTCGTCGAAACCGGCGTGAAGCCACAATCGATAGCGGCTGATCTGGCCATCAACCAGATCGAAAAAGCTGAAGACCGTCCCCCCAATCGCCTGTCCCGTAGGTGTCTTGTCCAGCCATGGACCAACGTGGGTTCCGGTGAAGGACCACCACCCCATGACCGAATCGCCCCCACCTTCAACCCGTTCGATGGTGACCACGATGTTGTCGATGTTGCGCCGGAATCCCTTTACATGAGCGACCAGACCAGCGCGGCCAGGCGGTCCTCCGAAGGCTTGGTTGGCCTCGTCGACCATGTCTGGCCGGGCCAACTCGTCGATCAGTTCGAGACGGCCTCGACCCACCACCTCCTGCAGATATGTACGCATCAGAGTGGTTGGGTCGAGGTCAAGACTCATGGACACATCATCCCATGACGGGGTTGTGCGGCACGGCGAACTTTCGTCACTAGATGATGTGATGTTCAGCGACGTTCAGCATCACGATCGAATGCTCATCCAAGAACAGCGGCTGATCGGCAACCACCTCTTGCATCTCAGAGGACCCACCGGCCGAGCGAGCAGCCTCGCTATCCGCGAACCAAACTGCGGTGAGGCCGTCGTACGTCGGCTCGGGCCGCCCCTCTCGGTATTGATGGGCCATGGCATGGCTCTGCACATAACGACCGATTCCCTCGGCCTTCACGGCGAGAGGGCCGTGCACATCGCGCCAATGGGCCATTGCTTCGGGCATGGCCATACCGGCCTTCCTTTTCACCAGAACAACCTGTTTGAGCCCGCCGCCCACCGGAATTCCGAGAGGATTGATCACGACTTCCTCCGCCACGAACTGATCTCGCCTGTCGGGATCGATGAAGCGGTCCTCGTCGACCATCAGCTCGTCCAGAGCAGTCGTTCCGCGATGAGCGGCCAGCGCCTCACGATCGTCCCACCAGGTCTCGGCCACGCCATCGGCAATCGGCTCGGCGCCGCCTTCGGACGCTGTCCGATAGTTGTTGTCAGTCAGGTGGTTTTGCACATACTTGCGAAGGCCCGGCAGTTGCAGCACCGCCTTCGGGTGCTCCTCGCGCCAATAACGCCGGAAGTCGTCCA
>JBLINY010000252.1:0-3315 GCA_047638695.1 Acidimicrobiales bacterium
GGTGCGGGCGCTGGGTGCGAGGGGCCGGTCACTCGTCACAGGATGCCAGCGATCGGTGGGCCGTTGTGGTTGCCTTGCCACTGATGATTGCAATCACTGCCGGCGCGACCTTCTGCGCCACCCTGGTCGACGAGTGGATCAGGGGTGGCGTAACCGTCGCGTTCGTCGCGCCCGGATCGCGATCCACCCCACTCGCTCTCGCACTAACCACACGGCCAGAGCTGCGGGTACACGTCATGCACGACGAGCGAGCCGCCGGGTTTGCCGCCCTCGGCCACGGTATGGCCAGCGGTATGGCTGCGGTGGCGCTTTGTTCGAGCGGCACCGCTGGCACCCACTTTCACGCCGCCGTCGTGGAAGCCGATCGCTCGGCAGTGCCACTTCTGGTCGTCACCGCCGACCGCCCACCCGAGCTGTGGCATATCGGAGCGCCGCAAACCATCGACCAAACGAATCTTTTCGGCTCGAGCCCGCGGTTCTTCGCTGAACCCGGCCTGCCAACTGAGCAAACGGAAAGTCATTGGCGTTCGCTTGGGTCACGGTCCCTGCTCGAGGCCACCGGCTGGTCGGGCCGAGCCGGTCCCGTGCATCTGAACCTCAGCTTCAGCGATCCGCTGGTAGGAATCGCTGGTGAGCTGCCGCCAGGACGAGCAGACAATGCGCCGTGGCACACCTCTCCCCCGCCATCGGCCGCTGTCCTGCCAACACCGCCGACACTCACCAGCCGCCGCGGCGTCATCATCGCCGGCCATGGAACCAGCAATCCCAATGCTGTTTTGGCCCTCGCTGACGCTCTGGGGTGGCCGGTGTTGGCCGACCACCGCTCGGGATGTCGGTCGATCGGCACCATCGCTCACTTCGATTCGCTGCTCCGGATCCCGAAATTCGCCGAGAAGACAAAGCCGGAGGTGATCCTTCGATTCGGTGAACCTCTGGCCAGCAAGGTGTTGAGCCAGTGGATTGCTGGCAGCGGCGCCGAAGTCATTTCTGTTGTTCCGCAAGGGCGTTGGCTCGATCCCGAGCGAACCGCCAGCCTTGTCATCAACGATGCCCGCGCTGTGCTGTCGTTGTTAGCCGGCGTCGACAGCGAACCGATGAAAGAAGTCGACCTCTGGCGTTGGACTGATCTATTGGCCTCCGAAGCCATCGACGATGTCCTGGCCGCCGCACCGCAGCCATCTGAGCCCGAGATCGCACGCGAGGTGCTCGCCGGCGTCGAAGCTGGCACGGCATTGGTTGTTGCATCATCGATGCCGATTCGCGACGTCGAGTGGTTCGCACCGGTACGTGACGACATCGCCGTGTACGCCAACCGAGGGGCCAATGGCATCGACGGCGTGGTATCGACAGCCATCGGCGTTGCATCGACCGGTGTCCCAACCACCTGCTTGCTCGGCGACGTTGCCCTGCTGCACGACAGCACGGCCTTGATCGGTTTGGCCAGACGACCGGTCGATCTCACGATCGTGGTGATCGACAACGATGGCGGGGGCATCTTCAGCTTCCTCCCCCAGCAAGAACAGGTCGAGGCCGACCGGTTCGAGCAACTCTTCGGCACCCCGCATGGCACCGACCTGGTCGCCCTGGCGGCCGCACACGGCATTCCGGTGAGCGCTTGGGGGCAGACCACCCCGGCATCGTCGGCTCTTGAAGCTCGGGTCAGGATGATCGTTGCCCGTACCGACCGCACCACCAACGTTGCCTTGCACACTCGATTGCACGACGCCGTCGCTGAGGCTGTCACCGCCGTTCTCTAGGAGCGGAACTCCTTCCGCATCATCAACTTCAGACCCGACCAGTCGACGTCAATCGCGCACACCTTCACGTCGACGAGGCCATCGGTCATGGCGGCGCGAATTCCGTCCTCGGTGAGGTCCCGAGAGAGCGAGCTCGACTTCTTGGGCCAGCACACCCAGACAGAACGATCGGGGAAGGCCAATGTCCGCAATTGCGACCGGCGCTTGTTCAGCTGAGCCGTCGTCCGGACGAACACGAGGGAGACATCTGGCTTGCCTCGAGCATCAAATCGGAGCCGGACGTCATCCGGCATCGGCACCAGCAAGCCGACCAAATTCTCGGGGCCTTCTATCACCGCCACCGTGTGCCCTTCCTTGATTCCCAACTTCTTCGGGAGCGGTGTGCCGGAATACCCGACTGGCGTAGCTTCAGGCGACGTACTCCGAGACGTTAGGGTCGCAGCCATGAGTGCGCAGGTGTCAGAGATATTCAACACAGAAGACTGGGACGAGGTGGCCGGTTTCGACTTCACCGACATCACCTATCACCGGGCCAAGGAGGTGGCGTGCGTGCGAGTCGCTTTCAACCGGCCCGACATCCGCAACGCCTTCCGGCCCCACACCGTCGATGAGCTTTACACGGCTCTCGACCACGCCCGTCAATCGACCGATGTGGGGTGTGTGCTGATCACTGGCAACGGCCCCTCCTCGAAAGACGGCGGTTGGGCGTTCTGCTCGGGCGGAGATCAGCGCGTCCGAGGCAAGGACGGCTACAAGTACGCCGACGACGAGACGGCCGACTCGATCCAGCCCGGTCGAGCTGGTCGTTTGCACATCCTCGAGGTGCAGCGACTTATTCGTTTCATGCCAAAGGTGGTCATCTGCGTCGTGCCCGGCTGGGCGGTCGGCGGCGGCCACAGCTTGCACACAACCTGTGATCTCACGATCGCCAGCGCCGAACACGCCAAGTTCAAACAGACCGACACCGACGTTGCCAGCTTCGACGGCGGCTTCGGTTCGGCCAACCTTGCTCGCCAGGTCGGCCAGAAGATCGCACGCGAGATCTTCTTCCTCGGCCGCACCTACACGGCCGACCAAGCCTTCCAACAGGGTGTTGTCAACGCCGTTGTCCCCCATGACCAGCTGGAAGCGACGGCGCTTCAGTGGGCCCGGGAAATCTGCGGCAAGAGCCCAACCGCCAACCGCATGGCCAAGTTCGCCCTGAACCTGATCGACGACGGTCTGATCGGCCAGCAGGTGTTTGCCGGCGAAGCGACGCGCCTGGCCTACATGACCGACGAAGCCGAAGAAGGCCGCGACGCCTTCCTCGAAAAGCGCGACCCCGACTGGTCAGCCTTCCCCTACCACTACTGACTTGGGAGCGCTCCGCACTCCGCCTTCGGCATCTGGCTCACAACTCCCCTGCTGCTCCGTCCCTCCGCAGCCCTCCGCTCCTAGGACCGTGGGTCAGTATCCGCTCGTGAGGGTGGGGTGCGTGGAAAACTTGGTGGATGGCCGATGATGTGGTTGGTGACCGGTTGTTCGAGGTCGGCGAGTCGGTGGGTGACACTCAGGTGAG
>JBLINY010000253.1:0-3284 GCA_047638695.1 Acidimicrobiales bacterium
TCGAAGGGGCCGTTTTCGCTGTCCTCGCCGGCGAGCAAAATGAAGTACTTCACGATTGATTCTCTTTCTTTTTGAGCGTCGGCCTCCGTCGCCAACACTCACCATGACGCGTGAGCCGGCCGAAAATCGACAGCACACAGAAAAGTGAGCCAAGAACGCGCTACTCCCCCGAGCGAGACTCCCAAGCAGCACCAATCCGACGAAGAAGAGCCGGATAAACAATGTGATGTCTGAATGGAGCAATCACCGCCATATAGGGGGCTCCGATCTTGCCGCGGTACTTCACATACACCCCCATCTGGCCTCGATAGTGCCCATCGGGCTGGCGGGCCCAACCCAGGTGCAGGATCGCGTGCACGAGCGAGTTGGACAGTTCGAACGCAGCCTCATCATCGACTTCGAACACTCCTCGGAAGTTAGAATCCCCAGATGTTCGGTGGACTGTTGCTGTCAGCTCCACCGGCAGACGGTCGCGTACCGAGAATTCTTCACATCCCGGGATCGCAAGCTTGTTGACAACCTCGGGATCGTCCCAACCCATGCGGCCGCCCAGCCAAGCTCGAGCGGCAAAAAGTGTCCGAGAAACTGACGATCCTCGGTCATCGGCCGGATCGAGATTCCCAAAAATTCGACACAGATCGCCGAACTCGTCCAGTGTCCCGGTGGCCGGCAATACCCAGGCATCGATCAAGTCGAAGTCGTGTGTGACCTCGTTGATCCGCCACGGAAGGTCGCCGTGTTCGCTCGGCCTCAATCTCGTTTCCGTACTCATAGGTATGGACCTTACGATCGCTCGCCGGTATAGTCAATACTAACAAGTATGGTGGTGTCGATGGACGCAGAGAAACGGTCTCGAGATGACTGGACGGCTGCTGGCCTCACACACCTGGGCGATGTCGGCGTCGACAAGGTACGAGTCGACCGAATAGCGGCAACGCTTGGGGTGACGAAGGGCAGCTTCTACTGGCATTTCAAAGATCGCGAAGAACTGCTCACGGCCATCGTCGACGGGTGGGAGACAAAGCACACTGAGGATGTGATCAACCAGGTCGTTAGCTCCGGGCTCGACTCGCACGGCCGGGCCCGCCAGCTGTGGAACCTCACCAACGGCGACCCAAGCATCCAGGCAGAATTGGCGATTCGCGATTGGGCCAGGCGCGATGAGGGAATCGCATCGAGAGTCCAACGGGTCGATGATCGGCGACTGGGCTATGTCGAGTCGCTGCTGGCCGAACTCGACTTGCCCGCAGCCGAGATACCGGCCCGGGCACTGTTGCTCTACTCCCTGCTGTTCAGTGACTACCTGATCGCCACCAGTCACCCGACTCACACACGCCGCCAGATGGTTGCAGATGCCCTCGATCTACTCCTTCGGTCTAGCCAGGAAACTCAGACCTGAACCCTCTTGACTAAACCCCCCAATCGCTCATCTGAGTGGGGCAAGATGACGGCCACACATCGGACCGATACCGGGGTAGCAATGGCAAGCGATACGACCGAGAACACCATCCATCCGAGCGCCTTCATTGGCGACGGGGTCGAGATGGGCACGGGCATCAGTGTGGGTCCAATGGCGGTCATCGTCGGTCCTACTCGAATTGGCGACGGCGTCTGGATCGGCGCCGGAACGCAGATCGGGGGCCCTCCGGAAATCACATCGGAACGGCACAACCTGGCGTGGACTGGCGACCTCGATCATCAGGGTGTCGTGATCGAAGATGGTGCTCACCTTCGTGAGCTGGTCGTGATCCATCAGGGAACCACCCGTCCAACCGTGATCGGGGCCAACAGCTGGCTGCTGAATCGGGCCTACGTTGCCCATGACGTGGTGCTGGGCGAGCAAGTCACCCTGTCGGCCGGCGTTTCGGTCGGCGGCCGCTGCAACATCCGACGCCAAACCAACATCGGCATGAACGCGTCAGTGCACCAGCGAAGCAACATCGGCGCTCTCTCAATGATTGGCATGGGGACACCCGTCAGCCGCGATATTCCCCCGTTCGCCAAGGCGTACGGCACCCCGATCCGAGTCAACGACGTGAACGATTTTGGCATGCGTCGATCGGGGCTGAACGAGACGACGATCGAGGCCATTCGCACCTCCTACGCCAGCGGCGACCTCGACGTCGATCCGGCTGCCGTCGAGACCGGAATCTTCGCCGAAGAGCTGACGTGGTGGAGCCAAGTCGAGAATCGCAACCCGGCCTCGGTGAGCACTCGCTAGACCGGAACGCACCACTGAGTCGTCAGTCCGCTCCTCTGGTCAAAATTGCTCTCATGGCTGGGGTCATCTCGGCCGTTACTAGAGGTCATGACAGCGCTTCGACTTCAACCCCATTGTGGGTCGTCGTCGTTCTGGGGCTCGCGTTCGGGAACCGAGCGCTACAGCAGCCTGCGGAAGCATCTCTGGAGACTCCACCCGCCGTTCGCCGCGGCGCTCTTCCTGACCCTGGCCTTCCTACGCCCGGAGAGAGCTAGCGCCGAGCTGTTCGCCATCACGACCTATGCGGCTGGGCTGGCCGTCATCCGGTTTGCGGGTGATTTCATCAACTCTCGACGCTGGTTATGGGGTCTGGCAACGCTCGACATCGTCACCCTTGGAGCCGCCTCGGCCCTGTTCCCTGAATACTGGCAGGTCCTTCTCGCAATCCAGGTCGCCATCGTGAGCATGGGCTGGGTCGATTCGGCCGGAGTAACCGCATCGTTGCTCGCGCTCGCGACAGCCACCATGACCGCGGTTGGACTGTTCGTCGACGTGGACAACCTCGTCGTTGCGGTCGCACTGTTTGCCCTCGGCACGGCCTCGATCTCGGTGACGGCACTGTGGTCGACAACAGAGCGCCCTCTCAGCGCACTCGGCGAGTCGCTCGACTCGTTGGGAACGCTCGTGTGGCAAACCGACCTCGAGAGCCGACTCACCGAGGTGGCGGGCCCGGTACTGGCTATCACGGGGCTACAGCCATCGGAGATCATCGGCCGAAGCCTCGCCGACTTTGTGGGTGAGGAAGAGCCGAGGGTGCAGAAGTGGGCAGACGAAATGTTCGCAACCGGCTCGGCGAGCTTCGTCCACCGTCTCCATGTTGCGTCGCCGCGGACCCTCCGAACCACCGTGCGACTCGTGACCGGCAGCGGCAACGGCAACGGCAACGGCAACGGCAACACCCACATCCACGGCGTTTCCGTCGATATCACCGATGGATGGCGCGAGGGCGAAACGCAACGTCGATTTGCCACGATCGTCGACCATATGCGGGACGGCCTAATCCTGCTCGAGGCCAAATCACAAG
>JBLINY010000254.1:0-3237 GCA_047638695.1 Acidimicrobiales bacterium
GGAGTCGCTGTAGAGGACCTCAAGGCGATACCAGGACGGGTACCTCCACCCCAGGACTTCCCGACCGGCTGCCGGTTCGCCCCCCGTTGCGAGTTCAGCATCGAGGGCTGTCAGGAGCCGCAGCCGCTGTTGCAGATCGACGCCGGTCGGTGGGTCCGCTGCTGGCGCCATGACCAGCTCTCGCTGCCTGGCGCAGTTGCCTGACCATTGACGGGGCCGGCCCGGCGATGTCGTAGTCGACCGGTCGACAAGTTTTATGGCTGACCTGTTAGGCATGGAACCCGCGCGCATCGAACGGCTGCGTAGCCCGGAACGGCTCGAATACTTTCACCCTGAGAAAATATGGGACGTGCTTAAACCTGCGCCTGACTGCACGATGATCGATATCGGTGCGGGTGTCGGATTCCTGACGCTGCCCTTCGCTGAACGCTTCCCGCAGGCGAAAGTCTATGGCGCCGACATTCTTGAAGGGATGGTGGGCCTGCTACGCGAAGACGCCGCTGAACGCGGCCTCGGCAATCTCGAAACGATATTGATGACCCCCAACGCTATTGATCTGCTCGATGACCGCGCGGACTTCATCGTTATGGGCCAACTGCATCACGAGTTGGATGAACCGGAACCGTTGATGGCCGAATGCAAACGCTTGCTGAGACCGGGCGGCACCATCGCTATCGTCGATTGGGCGGACGCCGACAACGGCAAAAGCCCGCCAGCCGGTCGCCGGGTTCCGGTCACCACGATGCAGGCGCAGTTGGAAAGCGCGGGCTTTGGCGGCATTGAAACGCACGGTGTCTACGAATTTCACACCTTCATGACAGGAACCGCCTAGATCAGATCATGGTTTGTTGGAATGCCTTTCGCATCCGACAACCTATGGGGGCCGAATATTGTGTTGTGGCTGGCTGGTCAGGCTCGTGTCGGTCTCCGCGTCGAGGAGTTCTCGGCGGATCTCGGCCGAGGTCTGTGGTCTCCTGGTCCGGTCGGCGTCGCTGATCACAGATGATCTGGCGGCGCAGGACCGTGAGTCGGTGGCGAAGGACGACGATCTCGAGGTTCTTGGAACGACCAGAGCGGACTGCGAGACGGGTGAGCATGATGATGAGACGGTAGAGAATGCGGAACGCAGTTGTTCAGCGTCGGCTGCGTTTCCCCTGATCAGGGTCCACGACCGAATATTCGGCCCCGACAGTGCAGATCAGGAGAGGGTGACAACCCGGTCGGTGATGCGGGCGAGAAGATCGGGGTTGGTTGAAGCAACCACGGCTGCGCCTTCGAATCGATCGAGCCATGATTCGAGGTAGTCGGCGACGGACGCACGGCCCTGCTTGTCGAGGGCTCCGGTTGGCTCGTCGAGCAACACCAGGTCGGGGCGCGGGGCTAGCGCCATAGCGAGAGCCACCCGCTGGGCCTCGGCTCCGGAGAACGTCCATGGGAGACGATCGACCACGTGATCGGCGACACCGATCTGCTGCAAGATCAGTCGGGCTGCGGTCTCGGGATCGGCAGCTGTGTCTGTATGCGTGCTCGAACGGTTCGTGCTCGGCCTGTGCGTGTTCGACTGCATCCCGTCGATCGCCCTCACACCTTTGATGGCGTCGATCACGTTTTCGACACCTGTTCGCTCTTCGACCAGATCAGCCTGGAATGACTGGCTCAACAGCGTTGACGCCTTGGGCAGCGCTACCACACCGTTGGTGGCGGCGAGGCGACCAGCCATCAGCCAAAGGGCCGTCGACTTGCCACTGCCAATGTCGCCGGTGAGGCCGACGGTCTCGCCCGCTTTGACCTCGAGGTTCAACTTCAGTCGGAAGCTGTCGCGATCGATGATTGTGGCGACCGCAACGGGCACGTCAGTCGCCGAATGTGATGCTGGTGCGAATCGTTGGGTTCGTAAGCGAGTGCAACGATTCGTTACGGTGGCGAATGTCGTCGAGATGCTCGGGATGCGACAGCACCCAGAACTGATCGTTCTTGTTAGCGTCGATGACACATGCGGCCACATCAGCAGGCTGCATACCGTTGGCCAACGCAGCGGCGATGGCGGCATTCCGCTTTTGTGCGTCTTTGCCGGCAGCGCCCGTCTTCTTCTGCCGCTTCAAGTGATCGGGTCGGTTGCGTTGGGCGGTGATGATGTTGGTGTTCACCACTCCGGGGCACAGCACCGAGACACCGACGTTACTTTCAGTGTCGCTATCCATCTCGAGGTGAAGCGTCTCCATGGTGGCGACAACACCGTATTTCGCCGCGTTGTAAGGGCCAAGACCGGTGGTCGCCATCAGCCCGGCCACTGACGCCGTGCTCATGATGTGGGCTTCTTCTTGCTGGCGAAGATGCGGCAGGAACGAGTGCACGCCGTGGATGACGCCCCAGAGGCAGACGTCGATCACCCACTTCCAGTCGACCAGCTGTTGATCTTTGATGAGGCCTCCGCCGCCAACACCAGCGTTGTTGCAGACAATATGGACGGCACCGAAGCGGTCGATAGTGGCCGTGGCGAGCGCCTCGACCGATTCGGCATCGGTCACGTCGGTGTGCACACCGATGGCCTCGACACCGTCGGCCATCAACAGGGCAACAGTCTCGTCGCGGGCGTCGGCTTGGACGTCGGCCACGACGATCTTGCACCCTTCGGCTGCGTAGCCGAGGGCAAGGGCACGGCCGATGCCAGAGCCGGCACCGGTGATGACAGCAACGCGATCTTTGAGCGTTTTCATGTGTGGTTCACTCCATCATTCCGTTGACACGACTCATGGCGTCGATGAAGTCATCGACCATCTCGAGCACGACCCGATCGGCCTTCTTCGATTCGTTCATCGAGCCAACGATCTGCCCAACGAAGTAGTTCGCAAGCTTGGCCGCACCGACGTTCTCGGGGTTCATGGCTGCCCGGTCGATACGCCGGCTGGCCCGGCCAATCAGCATCGGCTGTAGCGGCATGCCGAGCGTGCCGGGCGAGTCCGCACCCTCCCATTCGTCGGTCCAGGACGACCGAAGTTGGCGAGCTGGTTTTCCGGTTCGCGACCGTGACCGCAGCGTGTCGGACGATGTTGCGGCCAGGAACTTCTCTTTCACCAGGGGGTGCGTCTCGGCTTCTTCGGTGGTGAGCCACACCGAACCACACCAAATGCCCTCGGCGCCGAGGGCGAGCGACGCCGCCATCTGGCGACCCGTGCCGATACCGCCCGCAGCCAATACCGGAACCGGGGCAACAGCATCGACGATTTCCGGCACCAA
>JBLINY010000255.1:0-3107 GCA_047638695.1 Acidimicrobiales bacterium
CTGATCGGCGATGGCCATGAGGTCGGCGGTGGCTCTTCCCCGATCGTCGTAGACCCGGTAGAGGTCTTTCTTACCCGGGTTCTGGGTCTTTGCGGTCGTCTCGGAGATCTTGATGGCCGGGGCCATCCGCGTGCCGTCATCTATGGCCATCAGCTTGTATACGCCATCGAGATAGGGCTGACCCTCCGACGATGCCAACTTCGACCCAACCCCGAACATAAGGCGGTCGATGAGCCTCGCCGGATCAACGCCGTACCGCGGTGCTTCCAGATCGATCTGCGACAGAATTTGCATGATCAGCAACTCGTCGAGGCCGCTGGACAGCACGATGCTCACATCGGGATAGTCGGCATCGTTCAACGCCTTGGCCGCTTGCACTGCGAGGTAGGCCAGGTCGCCCGAGTCGAGCCTGATGCCGACCGGCTCGCGACCCTTGGACCGAAGCTCATCGAATACGGTGATGGCGTTCGGGATTCCGCTGCCCATCGTGTCGATCGTGTCGACGAGCAGCAGACACTCATCGGGGTAGCTCGTTGCATAGGCCCGAAAGGCAGCCAACTCGCCTTCACCCAGCGCCATAAAGGCCTGCACCATGCTGTGGGCGTGAGTGCCGCGGGCTTGAACTCCCAAGAGATGGGACACGCCGACGTTCGAGCTGGCATCGGCGCCTCCGATAAGTGCCGCCCGCGTCGCTGCATTTCCGCCCGTGCCCGGAGCTCTCCTCAACCCGAATTCGAGCACTGGCCGCCGACGAGCAGCTTCGGCGACTCGAGACGCCTTGGTGGCAATGAGGGTCTGAAAGTTCAACTGGTTGAGTAGAGCGGTTTCAAGAATCTGCCCAATCGCCAACGGGCCGCTCACGGTCACGACGGGCGTGTCGGCGTGCACAACCCGACCCTCTGGTACCGCCCGGATAGTGAGTTGCTCGAACGACCCGTTCTTTGCCAGCCAGGCCAGGAAGTCGTCACCGAACAGACGAGTTCCGTCGGGCCCGACGTGGGAACGGAGTACGTCGAGGGTGTCTGGAGTAAAGCGAGCTTCTTGCATCCAGTCGAGTAGCCAGTCGAGGCCGGCTGCGATGCAGTAGCCGGCTTGATGGCTGCCGTAGTTGGGGTAGCGACGGAAGAAGTGTTCGAACTGGGCCTGCCGCTCGTGCAGTCCGTTGTCGAAATACAGCTGAGCCATGGTCAGCTGGTACTGGTCGGTGAACAGGATGCCGTCGGCGAGCGCATGGGACATGACCGGTCAGTCTGGCACGCCGGACGCTTCACCTGAGAAGCTGATGCCATGCCCTACGTCGAAGACCGAGTGATTCACGACGCCGATGCTCATGTGATGGAGACGCCCGAGTGGATTGAAGAGTTCGCGACTCCGAGGGTGCAGCAGTACGCCCTCGATCACTTCGACCTCGGCGATGTCGCCGCTGCCTTCGCCGAGATCGAGCGGTCGAGGGTCCTGCACGCCGATCCCGAGTACCGGGCGGCCAATGCCTCAGACGTGATGTTGCGCAAGAACTGGCGAGCGACCGGGTCGTTCATCGCCGAGGATCGGGTGGAGGCGCTCAACGACATGGGCTTCGCCAGCCAACTGGTGTTCCCCTCAGTCTTCAACACCATGCTCGAGGCCCTCGAACATGAAGATGACGATGCCCTCACCTATGCCGTTGCCGATGCCGCCAACCGGGCCCATATCTCTTTCTGCGACGTCGATGCCCGCCTGCTGCCCGTTGCCTATGTGCCCTTGGCGACATTCGAAGGAGCACGAAAGGCGGCGGCTGATGCTATTGCCGCCGGGGCCAGTGCACTGCTGATTCCGAACCGGTGCCCGCGCCATCACGCCACCAGTCATGTTGCCTTCGATCCGGTATGGGCGATGGCCCAAGAGGCCGGGGTGCCGATCATCATGCACGTGGCCACACCGGATCTTGTTATGCCGCCGCAACATCGCAACAACGGGTTGCCGCCCGAGCCCGACTTTCACGGCGGCGGCGAGAACTTCCGTTCGGTCAGCTACATGGCCATCTCATCGGCCCCGATGCAGGCCCTGTCGATGATGATCTTTGATGGCGTGTTCGAACGTTTCCCCGGGTTGAAGATGGGCATCATCGAGCTAGGTGCGGTGTGGGTGCCCGGATTCATGCGGCAGTTGGAAGCCGCGTTCGAAGCCTTCGAGCGTCACGAGGACAGGCTCAAGAAGCTAACGCTGCGGCCTTCTGAGTACGTCCGCCGTCAGATCCGGGTGACGCCCTACCCCACCGAACCAAGCGGTTGGATCGTCGAACAGACCGGTCCCGAGGTGTGCATGTTCTCCTCAGACTTCCCGCATGTCGAGGGTGGCCGAAATCCGCTGCGCCGGTTCGACAACGAGATCGGTCACCTCTCGGCCGATGTGCAGGATCGGTTCTATCGGGCCAACTTCGAAGACTTGATGGGTCGTCCCCTCACCTGACGATCAGGTCGGGGTCTCGGTGATGGCTGCGCCAGATGCCAGTGCCGCTTCGATCTCAGCTTGGTCCAGACCGACCTCGGCCAAGATCTCTTGCGTGTGCTGACCGAGCTTGGGTGAGTGACGATGAATGGCGGTGGGCGTGTCGGAGTAGACAACGGCGTCGTGCACCACCCGATATGGCCCCTCGGTCGGGTGCTCTTGCACCTCGATGAGGCCGACGTCCTGTAGGTGTGGCTCGTCCATGACGTCGGCCAGATCGAGTACCGGCATGGCCGGGATCGACTTGTCATCGCAAAAGTCGAGCCATGCCGCATTGGTCTGACTCGGTGCATGCTGGCGCAACATGCCGTAAAGCGTGTCGGTGTTGATGTTGCGTTGAGGGTGAGTCGCAAAGCGCTCATCATCGATCAGCTCAGGCTGACCGATGAAAGCGAAGAAGTCAGCCCAGTTCTGATCGGTGTACGGAAGCATGCACAGCCAGCCGTCGGCCGACTGATAGGGGCGACGCTCTGGGGACATCAAGCGCTCATAGCCAAACGGCCCGATCGGCGGCTCGAAGGTTTGGCCCCGGTGCTGTTCGATGATGTTGAAGGCCACCATGGTTTCGTACATCGGAACCTCGATGTACTGGCCGCCTCCGCTGTCTCGCTCTGCTCCGC
>JBLINY010000256.1:0-3044 GCA_047638695.1 Acidimicrobiales bacterium
ATCCACCGCAAGTACGACGACGAGGAACGTGGCCCAGCTCTCTCGTCAACCGACACACCATTGTGGTCGGCGCTAACAGATGCCATCCAGATCGCGTACCCCGACGCTCGGGTCGTGCCATCGATCGTGACTGGCGGGACCGACGCCCGCTTCTTCCGCGCCCGGGGCGTGCCGGCCTACGGCGCCGGCTTGCTGAGCAACAAGGTCTCGTTCGCCGAGTTCCAGAACCGCTTCCATGGCAACAACGAACGCATCGATATCGAGTCGCTGAAGCTGACCACCGAACTCTGGCTCAACGTGTGTGACCGCCTGTGGCTGTAACTGTTGATCAGCCAAGCACCTTCAAGGAAGCGAAGGCAGGCGAAACCGCCCGCTCGTCTCGGCCGAATGTGGTGATCGTGTTGCTCGACGATGTCGGGTTCGCACAATTTGGCTGCTTTGGATCAGAGATCGAGACACCTTCGATCGATGCCCTGGCCGACCAGGGCCTGCGTTACAACCGGTTCCATGTGACGTCGATCTGCTCGGCCAGCCGAGCTGCCCTGCTGACCGGGCGCAACCATCATGCGGTCGGAATGGGGTCGATCGCCGATGCAGCATCCTCGGCTCCGGGGTACACGACACGCCTGCCCAAAAGCGCAGCCACTCTCCAGCGGGTTCTGACCAACTCGGGCTACAGCACGTTCGCCGTCGGAAAATGGCATCTGACCCCGGCCGGTGAGCGCAGTCACGCCGGGCCGTTCACGCAATGGCCGCTTGGCACTGGCTTCGAGCGTTACTACGGCTTCCTGCGCGCAGATGCGAACCAATGGATCCCAAACCTGATCGCCGATAACCATTCGATCGACCCGCCTCGGACTCCTGAACAGGGCTATCACGTGACCGAGGATCTGGCGGATCAGTCAATCGAAATGATCCTGAACCAGAAGCAGGTGGCGCCCGACAAGCCGTTCTTCCTCTACTTCGCTACGGGTGCTATGCACGCTCCGCACCAGGTCGCCCAGCCATGGATCGATCACTACAAGGGTCGCTTCGATGATGGCTGGGAGAAGATGCGCGAGCGCGTCTTTGCTCGCCAGGTCGCTGACGGTGTCGTGCCAGAAGGAACCACACTGTCAGAACGGCCCTCGTGGATCCCTGACTGGGATGCTGCGAGTGAAAAAGACCGTGAGCTCTTTGCTCGCATGCACGAGGTCTACGCGGGTTTCATGAGCCATACCGATGCCCAGATCGGCCGCCTGGTCGACTTCTTGCGAGACATCGACGAGCTCGACAACACGATCTTTATCGTTACATCAGACAATGGAGCGAGCGCCGAGGGCGGCCAGACCGGCGCGGTAAACGAGCACAATTTTACGTTACGCATCGCTGAAGACGAAGAGGCCAACCATGAGGCACTCGATCATTGGGGCGGCGAACGCGGCTACTACCACTACGCCTGGGGTTGGGCCTGGGCCGGGAACACGCCGTTGCGGTTGTGGAAGCGTTATGCCTGGCTCGGTGGGACACGAACGCCCATGGTTGTTCACTGGCCCCAAGGGTTCGACGCCCAGGGTGAGATTCGTTCTCAGTTCTGCCACATCGTTGATCTGATGCCAACCATCCTGGATTGCTGTGGGGTCGAGCCACCCGCTGTTGTCGACGGCATCGAGCAGCAACCTGTCGATGGCACATCAATCGCAGCGACGTTCACCGATCCTGAGGCGCCGAATCCGCGTGACCTGCAGTACTTCGAAATGATGGGGTCCCGCGGGATCTTCTCAGACGAGTGGAAGGCCACCACCGACCATGTCAATCCGCTACTGCTCGACGAGGTTCGCCTGCTCGATGGCAGCCATGACTACAGCAAGGACCAGTGGCAACTGTTTCGACTGACTAATGACTTCGCCGAAAGTCATGACGTAGCGGCCGAACATCCCGAAGTTCTCGAACGTCTACAGCAGCAATGGCTCGCCGAAGCCGAACGCAACAAGGTGTTCCCATTGTTCGGCGGATACGACCCGCGGGCCCCTGATGCACCGCGGTCGCCGAGGCCTAACACGTCATTGGGTGACACCACCGCCCATCGTCGCCGAGTCTTCCGCCCTGGTGGGGCACCCATCACCGACGAGTCGCTGCCCAAGTTCTCCAACGGCGGAACGCTTATTGCCCATATCGAGCTGACCAGCACCGAGGCACGCGGAGCGCTGTGCGCCATCGGCGACTGGACACAAGGTTGGGCCCTGTACTTCGACGAAGCACGACTGCACTTCTGCCTGAACATCGCTGGAGAAGAGACGCTGGTGGCCGCGGACAGTCTCGTTTCGCCTGGCGTTCACGAGGTCGGCTTCCGTCTCAGCAAGCTCGAGCCGGTTGGTGTCGGAGTCGAGTTGCTCGCAGGTGACCAGGTTGTCGGCACCGGCGCCACCAACCGGCCGATGCCTGTAGGGATGATGCAGGTTGGCGGCACCGGGCTCTGTATTGGTTACGACCGAGGCTTCCCCGTAACCAATCAGTACATCCCGCCGTTCGAGTTCAACGGCGAAATTCGCTTTGTCACGATCGAGGTTCCCGAGGGGCCCGTCGACGTTCCGTCGCGCATCGCTCAAGCCCTGCACGAGGACTAGCAGCAGTCCGGGTTTGATCTCGTTGCTCGTCACCGCTAGGGACATGTACCTAGTTGATCTCAAGCTAATACCCGTCGCTAGCAGCGAAGCCGGGCTAGGCGAAGGCGACTTCGATGACGTCGTGGACCGAGGATGCGAAGTGCAGTTCGACAGTCTCGAGCACGTGCTCGGGGATATCTTCTGCGTCTTCGCGGTTACCTTCGGGAAGGATCACATGAGTGACGCCCGCACGATGCGCGGCCAGTACCTTCTCTTTGACTCCGCCGATCGGCAGCACCCGGCCGTGCAAGGTCACTTCACCGGTCATCGCGACATCGGACCGCATGGGTTCGTTGCGCAACAAGCTCAGGAACGCGGTCGCCATAGTGACACCGGCCGATGGGCCGTCCTTGGGGATTCCGCCGGCTGGGAAGTGCACGTGGAACCGCTGGTCGAGCA
>JBLINY010000257.1:0-3041 GCA_047638695.1 Acidimicrobiales bacterium
CGCAGCACCGGACCCTGGGCCGAGTCCTCAACCATCCAGCCAAGTTCGGCCAGCTGATCTCGCAACTGGTCCGAGCTGGCGAAGTCCTTTGCGTCGCGCGCCGCTTGGCGTTCGTCAGCAAGTGCTTGGATATCGGCCGGCACCTCGTCGCCCGCGGCTGAGAGCTCGAGGCCCAGCGCCACTGCAATCTCGGTGGCAGCGGCAGCAGCAGCTGCGGCGCCGACATCGTCGCCACTATCAAGGGCAGTGTTGGCTTCGCGAACGAGTCGAAACATCAAGTCGACGGCGCCGGCGGTGTTGAGATCGTCGTCCATCACTTGCCGGAACTGATCAAGCGCTCCAGCTTTCGGCTCGCTTTCAAGCAATGCCGTGCGCCGGGCGAACGCATCGAGTCTTTCAAGCGAGGCCTCGGACTGGGTCATCGTCGAGTCGGTGATCTCGATAGGCGAGCGATAGTGCGCCTGCAGCACGATCAGCCGATAGGCGCGCTGGTCGTACTGTTCCGTGAGATCGAGCAGGTTCCTCACGTTGCCCAGCGACTTCGACATCTTCTCGCCCTCGAGCTCGACGAAGCCGTTGTGCATCCAATGGTTGGCAAAGGTCTTTCCCAGTGCCACCGCCTGAGCTCGTTCGTTCTCGTGATGAGGGAACGCAAGGTCGAGGCCACCGGTATGAAGATCGAAGCCTTCACCCAGCAAGTCAAGACTCATGACGACACACTCGGTATGCCATCCCGGGCGACCGTCGCCCCAGGGTGACAGCCATGCCGGTTCGCCCGGCTTGGCCAGCTTCCACAGTACGAAATCCGCCGGGTGTCGTTTCTCGGTGCCCACCAGTTCTCGCTCGCCGGCTCCCTCGACCAAATCGTCCAACGACTGATGCGGCAACAGCCCATAGTCGGGCACGACCTCGACCGAGAGATAGACGCCGTCGCTCGTGACGTAGGCCGCGTCGATCGCAATCAGCTCACCGATCAGGGCAACCATGCCATCGACGTACTCGGTGGCGTGTGGCGTCAGGTCGGGTCGCATCACATTGATGCGTTCCATACCCGTCCACCAGATCGACTCGCACTTCGCAGTGATGTCCTGCCACGGGCGACCTTCTTCGTCAGCCCGCTTCAGAATGTTGTCGTCGATATCGGTGATGTTGGAAACAAAGGTGACGTCGAGCCCTGTCCACACCAGGTAACGGCGAAGAACGTCGTAGACCAGGGCCATACGGCCGTGACCGATATGGGGCGGCGCATAAACCGTGGGTCCGCAGACGTAGATCGACACTTTGCCTGGTTCGCGCTGCGCCAGCGGAACCACTTCCTGTCGGGCGGTGTCGTAGAGCCTCATGATGGAGAAGGTACTTGCCGGGCCCCGGGTATCGGTTGTTATTTCGCTCGGGCGCAGCCGCCGAGCATCGTCCCGAGGTGCCTCCGCAAGGCAGTCACCTCTCTCAAGTGGCCTCTAGCCTGATCCCATGAACGCAGCCACGGGCACTGGAGCCCCTGACAAGCCATCGCTCGACGGCCTCGAAGCCAAATGGGCCGCCACATGGCAGACCGACGGCACCTATTCCTTCGACCGTTCGAAAACCCGCTCCGAGGTGTTCTCGATCGACACACCCCCGCCAACGGTTTCGGGCTCGCTCCACGTCGGCCATGTGTTCAGCTACACCCACACCGACACCATTGCCCGTTATCAGCGCATGACCGGCAAAGCCGTCTTCTACCCGATGGGCTGGGATGACAACGGCCTGCCAACCGAGCGGCGAGTGCAGAACTACTTCGGGGTTCGCTGCGATCCCTCGCTGCCCTACGAGGACGGGTTCGAGCCGCCCGCGGTCGAGGGCAAGAACCTCTCCGACGGCAAAACAGCCAAGAATCAAGTGCCTATCAGCCGGCCCAACTTCATCGAGTTGTGCGGTCGCCTGGTGGTGGAAGACGAGAAGGCCTTCGAGGCGCTGTTCTCGACCCTCGGTCTCAGTGTCGACTGGAGTCTTCTCTACGCCACGATCGACGAGCGCAGCCGCCGCGCTTCACAACGGGCCTTCCTTCGCAACCTCGACCGAGGCGAGGCCTACCAGCAGGAAGCACCCAGCCTGTGGGACGTCACCTTCCAGACCGCTGTTGCCCAAGCCGAGCTTGAAGACCGCGACCGTGCCGGCGCTTATCACACGCTGCGTTTTTCGTTGCCCGACGGCGCCGATCTGCTGATCGACACCACCCGGCCCGAGCTGCTACCTGCATGCGTGGCCGTGGTCGCCCACCCTACCGACGAGCGTTACGCGGGTTTCGCCGGCCAGACGATCACCACGCCGGTGTTTGGTGTCGAGGTCCCGATGGTGTTCCACGAGCTTGCCGACCCCGAGAAGGGAACCGGCGTTGCCATGATCTGCACGTTTGGCGACACCACCGACGTGACCTGGTGGCGCGAACTCAACCTGCCGGCCCGCCCCGTCATCGGCCGCAACGGCCGATTCATCGACGACTGCCCTGAGGTGATCACCGGCGAGAATCGCGACCGCTACGCCGAACTCATCGGAAAGACGGTGACGACCGGCCAAGAGATCGTCGTCGAACAGTTGAGGGCCACCGACAACCTCGTTGGCGAGATCCGCCCCATCGAGCATCCGGTGAAGTTCTTCGAGAAGGGCGACAAGCCCCTCGAGATCATCACTACTCGGCAGTGGTACATCCGCAACGGCGGACGCGAGGCCGAGCTGAACGCCGATCTGATCGAGCGGGGCCAACAAATTACTTTCCATCCCGACTACATGCGCACCCGATACAAGAACTGGGTCGAGGGCCTCAACGGCGACTGGCTCATCTCACGACAGCGGTTCTTCGGTGTCCCGCTCCCTCTCTGGTACAAACTCGACAGCGAGGGTGAGCCCATCTACACCGAACCCATCGCTCCGGCCGAAGAGACCCTGCCCATCGACCCATCAACCGATGTACCACCCGGATTCACCGCCGATCAGCGAGGCAAGCCCGGTGGCTTCATGGGTGATCCCGACATCATGGATACCTGGGCCACATCGTCGCTGTC
>JBLINY010000258.1:0-3003 GCA_047638695.1 Acidimicrobiales bacterium
GCGCCGCCTTCGGACGCTGTCCGATAGTTGTTGTCAGTCAGGTGGTTTTGCACATACTTGCGAAGGCCCGGCAGTTGCAGCACCGCCTTCGGGTGCTCCTCGCGCCAATAACGCCGGAAGTCGTCCAACTCCATGCCGGGCGTGCGCTTGAACCAGGTGATGACTTTGATCATGACTTCGTCCCCTTTTCCTTCATCATTTCCCTCATCTTTTCGCTCATCTTTCCCTCGCTGTCCCGTTCTGCTTCATCCTGCCCATCGACCTTACGCGTGATCGAGCAACGACGGCAGTGCGTCAGCGATGGCGTCGACCAGGTGCTGGATGTCGGCATCGGTGGTTGCCAGGTTCATGCAACCCAGCCCGTAACCCGGAAGATAGACCTCACGCTCGAGCAACCGTTTCTGCAGTTCGTCCATCACCGTCTCCTCGGCATCTGAGTTGTGGGCATCTCGATACGAACGGATCGGGCGGGCATGAGGATGGATGCGGAACAGCGAACCTCGGCCCGTGATCTGCCAGTCGACACCTTGATCGGCGAACGCTTGCCGGCACCCCTGGCGTATGCCATCGCCGATGGCTTCGAGCCTGGCGAACGAAGCGTCAGTCAACTGTGTCATGCAGGCGGCGCCAGCCACCATCGTCACCGGGTTGGCCGAGAACGTGCCGCCAGACGGCACCGCTGCCCGCTCGCCGTTCACTGAGGCGAACACCTCCATCACGTCGGCGCGCCCACCGGTGGCACCCACGGGGAAGCCTCCGCCAATGATCTTGGCCAAAGCGGTCAGGTCTGGCTCGAGCCCCAGCTCACCCTGCAGCCCTGCGAACCCCAGGCGGAAGCTGATGACCTCGTCCATGATCACCAGAGCACCCGCCTCGCGGGCGGTGGCGAAGACGGTAGTGAGAAAGTCGATATCGATCTCCGGCAGGCCGACTCGACTCGGTAACACGTCGATCAGCACAGCGGCCAAACGATCGCCACACCGGTCGATGACCGAGCGCGCGGCCGCCGAGTTGTTGAACGGCAAGACCGCGACCTCGTCGGCAACCGACTGCGGCGCCCCACTGGCGTAGATCACCGACTCTGGCTTGTCCTCGCTCCCCCAGTCGCCGGGCGCAGCTCCTAGCGACGTCTCCACATGGTCATAGGTGCCGTGGTAAGCGCCTTCGACCTTGGCGATCATGGGCCGGCCGGTGAAGGCTCGGGCAGCCTTGATGGCGCCCATCACTGCCTCGGTACCCGAGTTGCAGAACCGCACTCGTTCGATTGAGGGGACGCGATCGCACAACAACTCGGCAAGCTCGATTTCGGGCTCAGTTCCCATCGCAAACGCGGTGCCCTTTGCCAGCTGGGCGATAACCGCCGTGTTCACCCCGCCATTGGCATGACCAAGGATGATGGAGGTGAAGTTGTTGTTGGCATCGAGATAACGCTTGCCGTCAACGTCGGTGACCCACGCTCCTTCGCCGGACTGCACGTAGACCGGATGAGGACGGATCAGAGCCAAGCTGCGCGATGCCCCATCGGGGATCGACCCTCGAGCCCGGTCGTAGAGGCCGGCCGAAGCCGAGCCAAGGTCGGGATACACGCCGTTGCCGTTGCCGCTCACTGACACCATTCCCGAACGCTAGGCCACACCGCCGCGCCCCGACGCATGGGGAGCCGGCCCCATGTTGGCCGAGGCGACCCATTCGTACGGTTACGCAGGTGAGCAACGCAACCCTCTCATCGATCGGAACGGCCTCTGTAGTCGGGACCCCTCTGGTCAGAGCCGCCCTACTCAGAGCCGCCCTACTCAGAGCCGCCCTACTTAGAGCAGAGTACTTGCGTCGGCAACGAGAGCTTGCCGGTCTCGCCGATGGCGACCACCTCGAAACACGGCCGTTCGCTGGCGTTCAGATCGACCATCAGGAACGTTCGATCGACTTCGACCACATCTCCCGTATCGATACGAGTGACTTGGTAACCCCCGGCCTCAGGGGATGGCGACCATGAGATCTCGACGCCCCCACCTCCATCGAGCGACGTCATGACCACTCCCGTTGGTGCCGAAGGGGCCGAGAAGAAGTCGTCGATGGTGTTGGGGACAGAAACCGTCGTCGTCGGCTGTGCATCTTCGGTGCCGGCACCTCCAAAGGCCGCCGCAGCAACCACGATCATCAGCATCACAAGGGCCCCAGCGCCAACGGCCATGGCCCGAAATCGCCGAGTCGACAGAAACGGCACACCTGGCTCATCGACAATGGCCTGGTCTTCGACCGCGACCGTTGGCGGTCGACCGGCTGGCGCCAGAGTCGGAGCCACCGATGACGAAACGGGCCGCGGGTGGTCGCCTTCGTTGGCCAAGGCAAGTGGCGTCTCGGTTAGTCCTTGCTGGCGTTGGATCTCCTGCAGCTGCCTCCCAAAGGCGGCGGCAGAGACAGGCCGGTCTCCGGCCCGTTTCGCCATCGCCTGCCACAGCACGTCGCTGAACTCGATGGGCCAGCCGCCATGCGGAAGCCGGGGCGCTGGCTCGATCAGAATCCGGCGAGCTAGCTCGCCGACACTCTGTCCTTGTGAGCGTGGGTATGGCCGTTTGCCAGTCGCCAGCGTAAATAGCGTGGCAGCCAGCGAGTACAGGTCCGACGCGGCGTTGGCCGGCTCGCCCTCGATCAACTCGGGCGGCGCATAGTGAACCGTGAGCCCGCCACCACCGGTAATGGTTCGGTCGTCATCGAAACTCGAGATGCCGAAGTCGCCCAGCGCGGGCTGGCCGTATTCCGAAACGAAGAGGTTCTGCGGCTTGATGTCGCGGTGAATGACCCCGCGATCGTGGGCCGTTTGCAGGGCGCCCGCCACTTGTACGCCAATCGCGAGCAGCTGATCGAGCGAAAGCGGACCGTGTTGCTTCACTCGATCGCCAAGCGTGCCGCCCGCGTAGTGCTCCATCACGATGCATGGCAGGCGATCGTCGGTGAAGGCAGCACTAAACACATTCACGATGTTTGGGTGCTGGCTGAGCACGC